>JAFIEB010000035.1 GCA_020832735.1 Oceanicaulis sp. | reverse complement strand
GGGGGGGGGGGGGGGCGGGGGGGGGGGGGGGGGGGGGCCGCCGGGGGGGGGCCCCTCACCCCCCCCCGGCGGGCGCCCCGCCCCCGCCGCCAGGCGCGCCTCCTCGCGCGCATTGATGAAGGGATGGACGGGAGTCATCATCAGGTCAAACCGCCCCGAGGCGATGGCAGCGTCCAGCTCCGGCCCCAGCCCGGTCACGCCCAGCGCCGCGAAGGCGCCCGCCGATTTCAGCGCGGCGAGGCGGGTGAAGAGATCTTCGGTCATCTCGTACGGGTCCGGTCCGTGGAGGAACAGGGCGTCCACCCCCTCCACGCCCAGCCGGGCGAGGCTGGCGCGCAGGCTCGCCTCGATGGCGTGAGGTGAGAAATCGCGCTGGCGGCGGGTGAACCCGTTGCTGGCTATCCCCGCCTTTGTGCACACGAAAACCTCGCCGCGCGGCAGGTCGCGCAGGGCCTTGCCGAGGCGCCGCTCCGCCTCGCCCGCGCCATAGGCGGGCGCGGTGTCGAACACCTTCACTCCGCCCTCGAACGCGCGCGCGATCAGGCGCCGGGTCGCGCGGGCCGGGACCAGCGGCGTGCCGTGAGCGCCCGAGACGCCGAAACCGAGACGGGAGAGACCGTGAATCATGGCGCGAGGTTTAAGGGTTTTGCGCCCCGGCGGGAATGAAATTCGCCACTGTCCGCCGCCCCCGCCCGCCCCGCTATCCCCGGCCCAATGCTCAGGCCCGCCCGCCAGCCCCATGCTGTGGGCGCTGAGAAAGAGGAGACAGGCATGGACAGGTTCGAGACCGCGCTGGCGCACGTGTTTCACTGGGAGGGGGGATTTTCCGACCATCCGTCTGATCCCGGCGGCGCGACCAATTTCGGGATTACGCAAGGCACGCTGGCGGCCTGGCGCGGCAAGGCCGTCAGCCGCGAGGACGTGCGCGCCCTGACCCGGCAGGAGGCCGGCGACATCTACCGGGCGCGTTACTGGGAGGCCTGCCGCTGTGATGAACTGCCCGCGGGCGTGGATGCGATGGTGTTCGACGCCGCGGTCAATCACGGCCCCCGCCAGGCGGCGCTGTTCCTGCAAAGGGCGCTGGGCGTCGCCGATGATGGCGTGATCGGGCCGCAAACCCTGGCCGCCGCCGCGCGCCTCAAGCCCGCCGATACGATCTGCGAGATCGCGGCGCGGCGCATGGTGTTCTACGCGCGGCTGAATACCTTCCCGACTTTCGGTCTGGGATGGGCGCGGCGGCTGATGAGCACGCTGGCGGAGGCGGCGGCGGCGAAGCCGGAGTGAGGGGCGTACAGCTTGCCGGGGCCGGGCGGCCCTGATACACGGGCGCGGCTCTCGACAAACCCGCGCCCGGTCCGTCCGGACGCGCCGTATCCCAGGATCGCGCCTTCCATGAAAATCAACGGCAATGAAATCAAGCCTGGCATGGTGATCAAGCACCAGGAGACGCTGTGGACGGCGGTCAAGGCCGATCACGTGAAGCCCGGCAAGGGCGGCGCCTTCGCCCAGGTGGAGCTGAAAAACATTCTCGACGGGCGCAAGCTCAACGAGCGCTTCCGTTCGGCCGACAAGGTGGAGCGCGTGCGCCTGGAGCAGCGCGACTTTCAGTATCTCTACCCCGAGGGCGAGATGCTGGTGTTCATGAACACCGAAACCTACGATCAGATCTCCCTGCACATCGATTTCGTCAGCGAGGAGCGCGCCGCCTTCCTGTCCGACGGCATGAAGGTGATGGTCGAGCTCTATGAAGACAAGCCCATCGGCATCACCCTGCCCAACCATGTTGAGCTCGAAGTCATCGACACCGAGCCGGTGGTGAAGGGCCAGACTGCGGCCAATTCCTACAAGCCGGCCATGCTGTCAGGCGGCGTGAAATCGGCCGTGCCGCCGTTTGTTGGCGTGGGCGAGAAAGTGGTGGTCTCCACCGAAGACGGCTCCTACGTGCGCCGGGCCGACTAGGCCCATGGGAAACGTCTCCGCCCTGATGCAGGTGATGACCGGCGCGGTCCGCAAGGCCGGCCGCAAGCTGGTGCGCGACTTCAACGAGGTCGAGCATTTGCAGGTCTCGCGCAAGGGCCCCGCCGATTTCGTCACCGCCGCCGATCTCAAATCGGAAGAAATCCTGTTCGCCGAGCTGTCGCGCGGGCGTCCGGGCTATGGCTTCCTGATGGAGGAGCGCGGCGCGGTGGACGGCACTGACCGCTCCCACCGCTGGATCGTCGATCCCCTGGACGGCACCACCAATTTCACCCACGCCCAGCCCCATTTCGCCATCTCCGTAGCGCTGGAGCGCGAGGGCGAGCTGATCGCGGGCGTGATCTATAATCCCGCCACAGACGACCTGTTCCACGCCGAAAAGGGCCGCGGCGCCTATGTCAATGACCGCCGCCTGCGCGTCGCCGAGCGCCGAAATTTCCAGGACTGCGTCATCGCCACCGGCCTGCCCTTCTTCGGCAAGACCGGCCATGCGCGCGCCCTCAAAGAGCTCCACGCCATCATGCCCATGTGCGCCGGCATCCGCCGCTATGGCGCGGCCTCGCTGGATCTGGCCTGGACGGCCGCCGGCCGCTTCGACGGCTTCTGGGAGCGCGGGCTGAAGCCCTGGGACATCGCAGCGGGCATCGTGATGATGCGCGAAGCGGGCGGCTTCGCCGGCGCCATTGAGGAAACCGGCGACGTGCTGGAGACCGGCGACATCGCGGCGGGCAATGAATACGTGCTGGCCGAACTGCGCGAGCGGCTGAAGAAGGTGGCAGGGTAGACGCTCCGGCTCGAAATGGCGAAAATGGCGCGTCACCAGTCCTGACGGAATGGCGCCATGTATCCGGTCATGCTGTTTGCTCTGTTCGTCGTGTTGCCGCTGGCGTCCATCGCCATCGAACGCTCGGTGTCGCGCCTGCAGACGGGCTGGATTGAACTGGCCTTGAAGTGGTTCGTGTTCTGGGCGGTGGGCGTGCGCCTGTTCACGGCGGGGTCCAGCCAGGTGATCCGCCCGCAATTCACAGCGGGCGAGATATTCCAGATCAGCGATCCGGTGGTGATCCCTTTCATTCAGGAATTGGGCTTCGCCAATATCGCCATGGGCCTGGTGGCCATGATCAGCGTCGTGGCGGCGCCCTGGCGGCGGCCGGCCGCCCTGATCGGGCTGGTGTTCTTTGGCGCAGCGGGCGTGCGCCATGCCTTTTCGGCGGACGCGGTCAACATGCTCAAGCTGGCCGCGATGACCTCCGACCTCTTCATCGCCGCCCTGCTGGGCGTGTTGCTGGCCTTGTCCTTGCGCGCGGCCCGCTCTTCCAAGCCTTGACTCTTTCCCTCTCTCCCCGTATCCCCCGCGGGTTCTCTGAAGCGACCGGCATTACGCTCGTCATCACCGGCACACGGAGCCCGCGAAAGCGCGGGACACCCTCCTGGAGGCCGGCGAGACACCCAGGCTCGACGCGTTGCGTCCAGCGGGGTTGTTGCGGCGTGTGCGCTTGCCGGCGCGTTTTCAGGGACATGAGCGGCTATTGAAGGGCTTTGAATGTTCGACACGTTGACCGACCGCCTGTCCGGCGTTTTCGACCAGCTCACGGGGCGCGGCGCGCTCTCTGAGAAGGACGTGGACGCGGCCCTGCGCGAGATCCGTGTGGCGCTGCTGGAGGCCGATGTGGCCCTGCCGGCGGTGAAGGACTTCATGAGCCGGGTGCGCGCCGAGGCGGTGGGCGAGCGAGTCATCCGCGCCGTGGCCCCCGGCCAGCAGGTCATCAAGATCGTCCATGACGAGCTGGTGGTGCTCTTGGGCGGCGAGGGCGAGCCTGAAGGCCTGTCGCTGGGCGGCGAGCCGCCTGTGGCGCTCCTGATGGCGGGCCTTCAGGGCTCGGGCAAGACCACCACCACGGCCAAGCTCGCCCTGCGCCTGACATCGCGCGAGAAGAAAAAGGTGCTGGTCGCCTCGCTGGACACACGCCGCCCCGCGGCGATGGAGCAGCTCGCCCAGATGGCGGAAAAGGCGGGCGTCGCCTGCCTGCCCATCGTCAAGGGCCAGTCGGCCACAGAGATCGCCAAGCGCGCCATGAGCGCGGCGCGCCTTCAAGGCTTTGACGTGGTGATCCTGGACACGGCCGGGCGCACCTCCATCGATGAAGAGATGATGAGCGAGGCCGCGCGCATCGCCGACATCGCCCGCCCGCGCGAGACGCTTCTGGTGGCCGACGCCCTGACCGGTCAGGACGCAGTGGAGACGGCGCGGCGGTTTAACGAGCGCCTGCCGCTGACGGGCCTGGTGCTGACGCGGATGGATGGCGACGGGCGCGGCGGCGCGGCCCTGTCCATGCGCTGGGTCACCGGCCTGCCGATCAAGTTTATCGGCGTCTCGGAAAAGGTCGACGGGCTGGACGCGTTTGACGCGCGCCGCCTGGCGGGCCGGATTCTGGGGCGCGGCGACATCGTCTCGCTGGTGGAGAAAGCCGCGGCGGAAGTCGATCAGGACCAGGCCGAGCGCCTCGCGCGCAAAATGGCCAAGGGCAAGTTCGATCTGGAGGATTTCCGCCAGCAACTGGCCCAGCTCAAGAAAATGGGCGGGCTCGCCTCGATCATGGGCATGATGCCCGGCATGAACAAGGCGGCCAAGGCGCAGGTCGCGGCTGCGGGCTTTGACGACAAGGCCATTGCGCGCCAGGAGGCGATCATCCTGTCGATGACGCCCGAAGAGCGCGCCAAGCCGGATATCCTCAAGGCCAGCCGCAAGCGCCGCATCGCCAAGGGCGCCGGCGTGGAGGTGCCCGAGGTTAACAAGCTCATCAAGATGCACCGCCAGATGGCGGACATGATGAAGAAGGCCGGCAAGGGCAAAGGCCTGCCCGGCATGCCCGGCGGCGGCAAGATGCCCCCGGGCATGGGCGGGCCGGGCATGGGTGGCGCGGGTCTCGACGCCGCAGCCGCCGATCTTCTCAAAGGACGCGCGCCTTCGGGCGCGGGTGGACTGCCAGGCCTGCCGGGCGCTGGCGGATCGTCTCAACCGCCGGCCTCCGGCGGTTTTCCGGGTCTGCCCGGCCTGCCCGGCGGCAAAACCAAACGCTGACATTCAATCAACCAAAGGACTTCGAATCTCATGGCCGTTAAAATCCGTCTCGCCCGTGGCGGCGCCAAGAAGCGCCCCTATTACCGCATCGTCGTCGCTGACAGCCGCAATCCGCGCGATGGCCGCTTCATCGAGAAGATCGGCACCTACAATCCCATGCTGCCCAAGGATCACGAGAACCGCGTGACCCTGGACGCCGAGAAGGCCGCTGACTGGATCAAGAAGGGCGCCCAGCCCACCGACCGCGTCGCGCGCTTCCTCGCCGCCGCCGGCGTGATGGAATGGAAGCCGGGCCAGAACCTGAAAAAGGGCGAGCCGGGCGCCAACGCCAAGGAGCGCGCCGCCGAGCGCGCCGAGAAGGAAGAAGCCCGCAAGACCGCCGCCGCCGAAGCCAAGGCCGCTGCCGAAGCCCCGGCCCCGGTGGAAGAGGCGCCTGCTGAAGAGCCGGCCGCCGAAACCCCGGCCGAAGCGCCCGCCGCAGAAGCGCCTGCCGAAGAGGCTCCGGTCGCCGAGGAAGCCTCCGCTGAAGAGGCCCCGGCTAAAGACGCCAAGGCCGAAGAAGCTCCGGCTGAAGAGACCAAGGCCTGATCATCGCGCCGGGCCGGCGGCTGTTGTGGGGGGCGGGCCGGGCCAAAAACGCCCGGGCCCGGCGCGATGATCAGGCCTTGGTCTCTTCAGCCGGAGCTTCTTCGGCCTTGGCGTCTTTAGCCGGGGCCTCTTCAGCGGAGGCTTCCTCGGCGACCGGAGCC
>JAFIEB010000034.1 GCA_020832735.1 Oceanicaulis sp. | reverse complement strand
GGGGGGGGGGGGGGGGCGGCGCCCCCCCCGGGGGGGGCGCCCCCCGCGCCCGTCATATCACGTCATCGAGCCGCGCCAGGACCTCATCGCGGCCCAGCACCGCCAGTACGAAACTCATGTCGGGCGCAGGCGCGCCCCCGGTGAGCGCGGCGCGCAGCGCCGGCCCGATCTTGCCAAAGCCGACCCCTTCGGCTTCGGCGAACGCCTTGAGCGCTTCGCCCAGCGCCGCCTCGGTCCAGACCGGCGCGTCAGCCAGCACGGCGCGCAGCCTGGCCAATCGGGCCAGCGCCTCGTCATCGAGCGCCTTGGCTGCCTTGCCCTCGGGCTTCAGCGGTCTCAGGCGGAGCAGAAAGTAGACCTGATCTTCCAGTTCGGCGAGTGTGGCGGCGCGCTCTTTCAGCGCCTCCATCGCCGCCCGCACCCAGCCGCGCCCGGTCTCGTCGAGGCGCAGGCCGGGCTTGGTCTCCAGCCGCGCCCAGAGCAGGCCGGTCAGGCGGTCTGCGTCGGCGCGCTTCATGTGGAAGGCGTTGACGCTGGCCATCTTGTCGAAATCGAGCCGGGCGGGCGATTTGTTCAGGCCGTCCAGATCGAAGGCGGCGGTCATTTCGGCGTCGGTGAACAGCTCCTGGTCGCCCTTCGACCAGCCCAGGCGCAACAGATAATTGCGCAGGCCCTCGGGCAGATAGCCCATGTCGCGATAGGCCTCCACGCCCAGCGCGCCATGGCGCTTGGACAGCTTCTTGCCGTCCGGGCCGTGGATCAGCGGGATATGGGCGAAGCGCGGCGCATCCCAGCCCAGCGCGTCATAGATCTGCTGCTGGCGCCCGGCGTTGACCAGATGGTCGTCGCCGCGGATCACATGGGTCACGCCCATGTCGTGATCATCGGCCACCACGGCCAGATTATAGGTCGGCGCGCCGTCGGAACGCAGCAGCACCAGATCATCAAAATCCTTGGCCGCCCAGCGCACATCGCCCTGCACGGCGTCCTGGATCGTCACATCGCTTTCGGGCGCCCTGAAGCGCACCACGAAGGGCGCGTCGGGTCCCTCGGACGGATCGCGGTCGCGCCAGGGCGAGCGCAGGGCGCGGCCCTCATCAAACGCCTTCTGGCGCAAGGCCTCGACCTCGTCGGGTGTGCACCAGCAGCGGAACGCGGCGCCGCGCGCGATGAGATCATTCACGATTTCGCGATGGCGTTCGGCGCGGGCGAATTGCGACACCGCCTCGCCATCCCAGTCCAGGCCCAGCCAGGCCATGCCGTCAAGAATCGCGCTCACCGCGTCATCGGTGGAGCGCGCCCGGTCGGTGTCCTCGATGCGCAGCTTGAACTGGCCGCCATGGCGGCGCGCAAACAGCGCATTGAACAGCGCCGTGCGGGCTCCGCCAATATGCAGATAGCCCGTGGGCGAAGGCGCAAAGCGCGTGATGACGGTCTGGTTCTTTTGCACTTGCGAAGGACTGTTGCACTGCGGGAGCGGAGACTTAGCACGCCACGCGCGCGCAGTGATAGCCTCCCCCTGCCGTTCACGCCAGAATGACCGGACAGGCGATCAGGAGGCAAAGCCATGAATGCGATTATGAACAGGCTCGGCGCGGTGCTGGCGGCGCTGGCCGATTAGGGATCAGCTGGCGTCGGCTTCGATGTGCAGCGACACCGTGACGGTCTCGCCCACATTGCCGGCGCCCCAGCTGGAGGCGGAGATGCCAAAATCTGAGCGCGACACCTCGAACCCGCCGCGCGCCACGGCGCGGGCGCCGTCAATCTCCAGCGTGAAGGCGAGCACGGCGGGCTGTTCCACATCGCGAACCGTCAGCACGCCATGAGCTTCATACCCGTCATCGGTAGCGCGCACGTCTTCAGAGACGAAGCGCACTTCGGGGTGGGCGCGCGGGGCCAGGCCGTCGCTGGATAAAAGCGCCTGCTGATAATCGCGGGTGTCCATCTCGCCGCTGCCCGCGCGCACGCTGGCGTCGATGCGGGCTGAGGACAGGTCATCCGGGTCCAGCGTGATCTCGGCGTCAAAGTCTGTGAAGCGCGCCTCGGCCGGGGCGTTGAAGATGGTGATCTGGAAGCTGACGGCGCTGGCCTCGCGGTCCAGAATCCAGTCCTGGGCGGTGGCGGGAACAGTCAGGGCGCCAGCGGCCAGGGCGGCGGCGGTCAAACGGGCGGTGATCAGACGCATGGGGTCACCTCATTGAAACGGGGTGCGGACGCTGGGTCCGCGTTGTTTCAAGAGATAAGGGCAAGCTGCGCTGCAACAACGCACGTCATGCGAAAAGCCGTGTTTCCGCTCAGGATACGCTCAGCGCCAGCCGTCGACGCTGAAGAGCTTGCGATGCTCGTCCACCGCGTAGCGGTCGGTCATGCCGGCGATATAGTCGCACACCGCCCGCGCCGTGGCCTGCCCGCCCGCGCCATCACATGATTTTTGCCAGGTGGTGGGCAGCTGCTGGGGGTCCGACAGGAAGGCTGTGAACAGCTCGCGCACGACCCGTTTGCCCTTCTCTTTCATGCGCTTGACCTTGTAGTGCAGATACAGGTTCGCATAGAGGAAGCGGCGCACGGCGGCGAGTTTTTCGGTCATGCTTTCCGAGAACGCCACCACCGGCGCGTCCAGCGCGCGCACCGCGTCCGGACTGTCCGCGCCGGTGTCTGAGAGCCGGCGCCGGGTCTCGGCCAGCACGTCGGAGACCATCAGGCCGATGAGTTCGCGCACGGATTCGTGAATGAGAATGTCCTGGGCGATATCTGGGTGGCGAGCCCGCACGCCGCGGAATACATCGCCCGCCAGCGGCAGTTCGTGGAGCTGATCGAGGGTCAGGATGCCCGAACGCAGCCCGTCATCAATGTCGTGGTTGTTGTAGGCGATGTCGTCGGACAGGGCGGCGATCTGCGCCTCAACGCCTGCATGGGTGTGCAGCTCCAGCTCGCGCCAGCGCTCATAGGCGGTGAAGCCCCAGGGCAGGGATTCCGGAGTGGCGCCCGGCGCCATAAGCGGGCCGTTATGCTTGACCACGCCTTCCAGCGTCTCCCAGGACAGGTTGAGGCCCTCAAATTGCGGATAGCGGTGCTCCAGCTTGGTGATGACGCGCAGGGTCTGGGCGTTGTGGTCAAACCCGCCAAAGCGCGCCATGGCGTCCTGGAGCGCGTCCTCGCCCGAATGGCCGAACGGGGGGTGACCCAGATCATGGGCGAGCGCTGCGGCTTCGGCGAGGTCCTCGTCAACTTGCAGCGCGCGCGCCAGGGTGCGGGCGATCTGGGCGACTTCGAGCGAGTGGGTGAGGCGGGTGCGGTAGGCGTCGCCCTCATGGGCCACGAAGACTTGCGTCTTTTCTTTCAGCCGCCGGAAGGCGCTGGAATGGATGATCCGGTCGCGGTCGCGCTGGAAGGCCGTGCGCATGGCGCTTTCGGGCTGCGCAAAGGCGCGCCCCCGGCTGCGGGCGGGATCACAGGCATAGGGCGCGCGCGAATGTGTCATGTGGAGGGTCTTCCATGGCGGGCTATGGCGGTCCATATACTGTGGTGCGCCGTTAAACGGAAACCTGTGGCGGCGCGAGGCGGAACCCGAGGCGAAGATGAGCGATCCCCAGATCACCCTGTCAGAGGCGGCGGCGCGCCAGATCAAGACTGTGCTGGCCAGCCAGAACGCAGCGTTCCTGCGCGTTTCGGTGGTGGGCGGCGGCTGTTCGGGCTTCTCCTACAAATATGATCTGGAGACGGAAGCCGCCGAGGATGATCTGCGCATCGAGCGCGACGGCGCCACTGTGCTGGTCGATCCGATGAGCGTGGAGTTTCTGGACCAATCGGAGATCGACTATGTCGACGAGCTCATCGGCGCCAGCTTCCAGATCCGCAATCCCAACGCAGTCGCCGCCTGCGGCTGCGGCGTGAGTTTTGCTGTCTGATTTCCAAAGGGCCTTCCATGACCGTCTCTGAAGCGCTCAAAGCGCGCATTTCCACGCGCGCCTTTCTCGACACGCCGGTCTCCAGAGACGAGATCGAGGCGATTCTGGAAGAGGCGCGCTGGGCGGCGTCGGGCGGCAATGTTCAGCCCTGGCACGTGATCGCGGTGTCCGGCGAGGCGCGCCAGCGCGTCATGGACGCGGTGCAGGAGAAGCTCAAGACCGATCCCTTCGCCAATGAGGCCGATTTCCCGGTCTATCCTGAAAGCCTGTGGGAGCCCTACCGCTCGCGCCGTTTCCAGGTGGGCGAGGACATGTATGCGCTCCTGGGCGTGCCGCGCGAGGACAAGGGCGCGCGCTTTGCCCATCTGATGGAAAATTACCGCTTCTTCGGCGCGCCCCAGGCGCTGTTCTTCGCCATTGATGAGCGCATGAACCCGAACCAGTGGGCGCATCTGGGCATGTTCATGATGTGCGTGTGCCTGGCGGCTGAGGCGCGCGGCCTGGCCACCTGCATGCAGGAAGCCTGGACGCCCCATTGCCGCACCGTGGGCCAGGCGCTGGGCGTGGAGGCGCCGCTGCAAATCTATTGCGGCCTCGCCATCGGCCACGCCGACCCGGACGCGGTGGTGAACAAGCTGCGCTCACGCCGCGCCGAGGTGGACGAGTTCACGCGGTTTGAGGGGTTTTAGACCCTATTCCTCACCCTGCCCGCCATGCTGGTTGAACCAGGCGAGGATGTGGCCGGTCTTGTAGAGCAGGCGCGAGGGGCGCGAGTCGGCGATGCCGTGGAAGGTTTCCGGGATGCGCACCAGCCGACTCTCAATCCCGCGGATTTGCAGGGCGTTGTAATACTGTTCGGCCTCGGCCATGGGGGTGCGCCGGTCCTCGGCGCCCACGAACACCATGGTCGGCGCGCTCACATGGCCCACCAGCGACAGGGGCGAGCGGCGCCAGTATTCTTCCGGCTCGTCCCAGGGCGTCACCCCGAACCAGTAGCGGTGGATCACAGGCCCGATATCGGAGGCGAGCGCAAAGCTGGTCCAGTTGATCACCGGCTTGCCCACGGCTGCCGCGCGCCAGCGCTCATTGGTCCCGATCAGCCAGGCGGTCAGCACGCCGCCGCCCGACGCGCCGGTGACATAGAGCCGGTCCTCATCAATGAAGCCGCGCGCAAGCAGCGCGTCGACGCCTGATTCCAGATCATCCACGTCGCGGCCGGGATAATCCTTGTCGATCAGGTTGGCGAAGTCCTGGCCGTAGGAGGTGGAGCCGCGCGGATTTGTGTAGAACACCACATAGCCCGCAGCGGCCATCAGCTGGACCTGACCGGAGAATTGCGGGCCATAGGCCGTGTGCGGCCCGCCATGAATCTCCAGGATCAACGGCCATTGGCGCGAGGCGTCAAAGCCAGGCGGGTAGGCGATCCAGCCCTCGATCTCGCGCCCATCGGCCGAGCTCTCCCAGGTGAAGCGCTCCACGCGGGCCAGATCGCGCGCGCCCAGCACGCCGGCATTGAGATCGGTCAGGGTGCGCGCCGCGCCCCGGCGCTGGCCCGTGCCGACATTGGCGAGATCCTGCGCGCTGGCCAGCGGCGCCGCCCAGCGGCCATTGGTGGAGACCGAGAACATGCCCGACGTGTAGGGCCGCCCGATGGTCAAACCCCCAATCGCATCCGTGACCCGGTCCAGCCCGCCATTAAGCCCGGCATAGGCCAGCACCGTGTGGCCCAGATCGTCAAAGCGCACCCAGAGGCCCCGCCCCGACCCGTCCCATTCGGCCTGGGCTATGCCCCGGTCGAGATCGCTGAGCAGGCGGCGCGGCTCGCCGCCAGACAAGGGCATGGTGTAGAGCCGGTTGTCCTGATGGGAGAAATCCTCGCGATAGGTTTTGAGGAAGGCCAGCGTGCGTCCGTCGGGGCTCAGGCGCGGCGCGCGCTCGGCGCCGGGCAGATCGGTGATCTGTCGCGTCTCGCCGTCCGCGGCGCGCACCGCCCAGATATCAGCCTCGCGAAAATCGAACCCGTCCTCGGCCCGTCCGCCATGGCTGAAGAGGATTTCGGTGCTGTCCGCCGTCCAGGCGAGGCCGTTGATCGAGCCGCTCTCGATTTGCGTCACCTGACGCGGCGCGCCGCCATCGGCGGGGATGACATGAATCTGGGTCGCGCCCGGCGGCAGGTCGCCAATGCCGTCGGCCTGATAGGCGATGGTTTCATCCACGCGCGGCGCGGGCGCCCACTCCGCGCCCTGGGGCCGGTCGGGCAGGCCGATATCGACCTCAATCCCGCGGCCCGGCGCGAACATGGTGAAGGCGATCTTGGCGCCGTCGGGCGAGACCGTGATCTGGGAGGCGCCGCGCGGCAGGCGCGCCAGACGGGCGCTGCGCGCGTCGCCAGTCCAGGCCATGCGCAGCTCGGTCTTCCCGTCCTCGCTGGACAGATAGACGATGCGGCTGGAATCGGGAGTCCAGACCGGGCTCGCATAATCGCCCGCGCCGGTGACCAGGGGGCGATGGTTGGAGCCGTCTGCATCCACCAGCCAGATCGAGCCGCGCATGCGGTCGCTCATGATGTCAGCCGAGCGGCGCTGATAGGCGATGGTGCGCCCGTCCGGGCTGATCTGCACATCGGCGGCCATCTCAAGGGAGAACACGTCGGCGAACTGCAGCGGGCCGGATTCGGCGTGCGCAGACGCGGCGGATGAGACAGCCAGAATGGCCCCGGCGGTGAACGCGAGCAGTTTCATGGACGTGAGCCTCTCCCTTGGCGTTAGCCGGTGAGGGTAGGGCGGCGCCGGCGGGGCTGGCAAGGCGCTCAGGCGGCGCGCGACAACAGTCCGGCGCGGCTGAGATGATAGGGCGCGCGCGGTTCACGGTAGATTCCGATGGAGGGGCCGCTGAGCAGGCGCGCGGGCGAGCGGGCGGCCAGGCGCACCTCCTCCCAGCTGCTCAGTTCATCCAGATAGACCCCCGCCCGGGCCCGGCGCGCCAGCGCGATGAACCGGTCGAGATCCGTGCGCACCGCGGCGTCTGATCCGGTGGGGAAATCCGTCCCGATCAGGGCCGGCTTGAGTTCGGCGTAGGAAGCCAGGGAAAGCGCGTCGGCGCGGGCGTGAACAAACAGCTTGCCGGCGTGCTGGCCGAGGATGCGGCCGGTCTCAGCCAGCGTGGCGATCGGCGCGTCTGCAGGCGCGCCCTCCAGGCGCACCCAGATCATGGCGCGCAGCGCCGGCGCCAGGGTGGACAGCCGCGTCACATAGTCGGAGCGGCAGCGCGGCTGGCTGAGACTGTCATAACCGGCCGGCACGATCAGCGCGCAGCGCGATCCGTTATCCACCAGTTGTTCGAGCGCGCCCACGGCGCGCTCCAGCACCATCACGTCCAGCGCCAGGCGCTCTTCGGGCCGCCGCGCCCCGCGCACGATATCGCCATTGACCAGCCAGCCGCGCCCGTCAGCAGCCAGGCGCCGGGCGCGCACGAAAAATCCGCCCACCGCCTCGTTGCGCGCGTCCCAGGCGGGCAGATAGTCCAGCGCATCAAGACGCAGCACGTCCGTCGCGCGCCCGGAGTCCGGGGAAGGACGGGGCGGCGCGGCGTGCGCTTCAGGCCGGGAGCCGGCCAGCGCCGCCTCGAACTCGGGCAGGGAGAGCTTCTCGGAGCGCGATTCCACTTTCAGCGCGGCCAGCTCCTCATCACCCAGGAAAAATGTCTCCAGCTCGGTGCGGATCTGTTCGGTGAGACGATGGGCCGGATCGCCCGTGAGCGCGTTGAAGATGACCAGAAACCCGGTCGCGCAAGGGATGATGAGATCGTCCTCGGCGATCCGGCGCTCGATAATGGTGCGCGAGGCCAGGAAGGCGCGCTCGCGCAGCTGCGGCCAGAGCGCACCGGCCGCCTCACGCACCGGTTCGAGATTTACGAACTGATAGCGCCCCACATCGACATGGTCGACGCTCGCCAGATGGCTCTTGAGCAGCCGCATCACCTCGTCATGCATCGCCGGCTCCTGCGCCCGGACAGCCGGGTCCGCCGAGTATGACGCTCACATCTTGTCAGATGGTAAGCGGCTGGCGCGCCGGGTTTCGCAAGTGCAGCAAGATAGGCGCCTGTATTGCGCAAGTGCAGCACAGCCGGGGCGTGTTCAGCATGCAACAGTTTTATAAAAACCAGCCTAAGATCATGCAAACAGGTTCATTTGCTCTAGCGCCGGGGCCGCAGCGTATTTGCATTTGCTTCAGGCGGACACATGATGCCGCTGGCGGCTTGAGCGCCGCGGCAAGGCGGCATGGGGCGACGAGCCGGGGCCGCTACAGGGGAGGACAGGACCATGCATTCACGCTTCACACGCGCGGCTATTCTGCTTGCGGCGGTCTCGCCGCTGGGGCTGGGCGCTCCGGCGCTGGCTGAATCGCAGGCCGAACAGGCCGCAGCCCAGACCCAGAGCGCACAGCAGGCGCTGCGCGACGTCATCACCATCACCGCGACCAAGCGCCCGGGCGGGGTTGACGTGCAGGACGCGCCGGTGGCGGTGACCGCCTATTCGGGCGAACAGCTGGACGCGCTGCAGTTCCAGGATCTGTCCTCGCTGAGCTATCTCATGCCCAACGTTCAGCTTGAGGATATCGGGACGGCGCCGGGCATCGCCAACTTCACCATCCGCGGCATCGGCATCAACAGCTCGATCCCCAGCGTCGACCCCACGGTGGGGGTGTTTGTCGACGGGGTGTATCAGGGCATCAACGCCGGTCTGGTGTTCGACAATTTCGACCTGGAAGGGATCGAGGTCCTGCGCGGACCCCAGGGCATCCTGTTCGGGCGCAACGTGACGGGCGGCGCGGTGCTGATCCGCACCACGGCGCCGAGCGAAGATCCCAGCATGAACTTTCGCGCGGGCGTGGAGACCGGTCCGCGATACACCGCCTCGGGCGTGTTCAACGGCCCGCTGGCCCAGGGCCTGTCTGGTAAGCTGGCGGTCTACCACAGCGACGATCATGGCTGGTTCACCAACGAGTTCGACGGCTCCAGCCACGGCGCCTCGCGGACCTGGATCGTGCGGCCGGCTCTAGCCTGGCGCCCGAATGACGATTTCGAACTGATCGTGCGCGGCCAGTATTCGAAGATCACCGGTGACGGGCCGTCAGCCCAGAACCACGTAAACGGGTCTGGCGTCGGCGGACTGTTCCCGCGCGACAGCTTCCGGTTCTCCATCGATGAGCCGGGCCATTTCGACAACACCGCCATGAGTGTCACCGCCGAAGCCAATCTGCGCGTAGCGTTCGGCGACGGCACAATCACCAACATCCTCGGCTGGCGCGACGTGGACGGAACGTCCACCGGCGATATCGACGCCACGCCGGGCTTCCTGTTCCACTCCGCCGCGTCGAACGCGCAGGAGCAGTGGTCGAACGAGCTGCGCTATGCGGGCACGTTCAACAATGTCGATGTCACGGCCGGGCTGTTCTACTTCGACCAGACCATCAATTATGTGGAGCAGCGCAATCTGCTGGGCGGCGCCCTTGTGCCGATCGGCGGCGGGTATATCGACCATATGACCTGGGGCGCCTTCTCCCAGTTCGATATCCACGCCACGGACCGGCTGACGATCAATCTGGGCGGACGTTATTCCTACGAGCGCAAGCGGGCGCGCATCCAGGCCTTGCTGCCCGGCGCGCCGTGCGTGGTGGGTACCGGCTGCACCGTGATCACAGGCGGACCCGGCGCGTTTGAGGACACCGACAGCTGGACGTCGTTCGCACCCAAAGTCGGTTTCCAGTACGAGCTTGAGGACGACACCCAGCTCTACGGTTTCTGGACCCGCGGTTTCCGGTCAGGCGGCTATAACCTGCGCAACACCGACCCCACCTTTGCGCCCGGACCCTATGACCAGGAGCAGGTGGATTCCTTCGAGCTCGGCCTGAAGACCGACTTTGCAGACGGTGCGGTGCGCGTGAACGCAGCGGCCTTCTGGAACGAGATCACGGACATGCAGCGCGAGGTCAATCTGCCGAGCGCCGCCACCGGCGTGGTGCAGCTGATCCAGAATACTGCTGACGCCCGCATCCGCGGCTTCGAGGTGGAGGCCCGGGCCTTCCTGTCCGACAACTTCATCGTCCACGGCCAGGTCGGCTATCTGGACGGCGAGTACAAGTCGGTCCTGTTCGACCTGAATGGCGATGGGGTGATTGACGGCGCCGACCTGGCGCTCGACATTCCCCGCCTGGCGCCCTGGACCTACGGGGTGGGCGCAATCTTCGACACCCCGCTGGACAACTGGGGCGGCGCCAACCTGAACGCCTCGGTCAGCTATAACTACCGCGACCGCAACGCCTACACCGACAACAATCTGGGCTTCTTCGAATCGGTCGGGTTGCTCGACGCCTCGCTGGCGCTCGGCTTCCATGAGGGCGGGACGGTGCTGTCCCTCTACGGCAAAAACCTCACCGACGAGGTGACTTTCGGCGGCGACACCCAGTTGCCCGCCATGCTTGGCCCGGCTCCTCTCGGCGGCACGTTCTCGCCGATGAACAAGGGACGGGTGATCGGCGTGGAGCTGCGCGTGCGCCGCTGACCGCCAGCCTGAACCGGCCTCAAGGACCGGTCAGGGAGGAAGAGCGCCCGGTTTTCCATCTGGAAAGCCGGGCGTTCGCCATTTCGGGATCCGGCTGCGGAACCGCCGCGCACGCTTCAAGCCGTGTCGTGAATGCAACAGTTTATTAAATTACTCCTCGGTAACTGGCATTTGTGGGGCCTGCAGTCATTTTGCAGCTGCGAGTGCAGGTTCAAATTCGTCTGCAAATCAGACACCCTGTCACTGAACCAAGAATGTTGCGCTGCAGCATTTACTGTGGACATGGTTTCAGCAACACATCCGTGGAGGACACGCCAACATGACTATCCGCCTTTCCCGCGCCGCGCTGTACGCCGCCGCTTCCTCGCTCGCCCTGACCGGCGCCGCTCACGCCCAGACCGCAGACGCGCCTGACCCGGGCGAGCGCCGCACCATCGACGTCGTCACCGTAACGGCCCAGCAGCGCGAGCAGTCCGCCCAGGACGTGCCGATCTCGCTGGGCGCCTATGGCGCGGCGGAGCTGCGCGCGGCGGGCGTTCAGGACATCAAGGACCTGATCTCCATCGCCCCGGGCCTGATGGTGACCTCCACCCAGGCCGAGACCATCACGACCGCGCGTATCCGCGGCATCGGCACGGTGGGCGACAATTTCGGCCTCGAGAGCTCGGTGGGCGTCTATATCGACGGCGTGTTCCGCGCGCGTAACGGCGTGGGCTTCTCCGATCTGGGCGAGATCGAGCGCATCGAGGTGCTGCGCGGTCCCCAGGGCACGCTGTTCGGCAAGAACACCTCTGCGGGCGTGCTCAATGTCGTGACCGCCTCTCCGGAGTTCGAGTATGGCGGTTCGCTGCAGGCTGATATCGGCAATTTCGATCACCGGCGCTATTCGGGCCACTTCACCGGTCCGATCGGCGGCGACACGCTGGCCATGCGCCTGTTCGCCGCGGTGGGTGAGCGCGACGGCTTCACCAATCTGACGGTGCGCGAGCCGGGCGGCACGCGCCAGACGGATTCGGAAACCAACAATTACTACACCTTCCGCGGCCAGGCGCTGTGGGTCCCCAGCGACATGGTCGAAGGGCGCTTCATCGCCGACTACACCCGCCGCAACGAGTTCTGCTGCTCGGCCGTGCAATGGCAGACGGCGCCCGGACCGGCTGCGCTGATCGGGGCTGTTGGCGGCCAGGTGCTGAGCCCGGCCGATCCCGAAGCGCGTCAGGCGTTCGCCAACCGCGAATACCAGCAGCAGGTGACCGATTACGGCTTCTCGGCCGAGTTCGATTTCGAGATGCCCATCGGCACGCTGACCACGATCACGGCCTGGCGCGACTGGAGCAACCAGCGCACCCAGGACATCGACTTCACTTCCGCCGACATCGCCTATCGCGCGGACGGCAACTCCAGCAACGTCACCCGGTTTGATCAGGAAATCCGCCTGACCGGCGTGCATGGCGATCTGGACTGGCTGGTCGGCGGGATCATCTCGCATGAAGACCTGACCGTGAACGACGCCATCCGCTTCGGCGCGGACTGGGAGATTTATCTGGGCCTGGCCGCATCTGGCGGCGCTGATCCCTTCTTCATCTCCAACACGCTCAACGCCGTGGCGGGCGGCCCGCTGTTCGCACCGGGCCAGGCGCTCCCTGCCGGGTCGGGCGTGAACCAGGACGTTTACAGCCAGACGGGCTCCAGCTGGTCGCTGTTCACCCACAACACCTACCAGCTCACCGACCGTCTCGCGATCACGGGCGGCCTGCGCTACACCAGCGAAAGCAAGCGCGTCTACGCCACTTTCGACACCAACCCGACGCCGGGTTGCGCCTTCCTGGAGACCGTGTTTGGCCCCGATCCGATCGCGGGCTCGGCGGGCACGCCGCTGGCTGGCCTCGTGCCGCTGGTCTGTCTGCCGTATGCGCGCACGGGCCTGGACGCCACCGGCTATGACCGCAGCCGTACGGACGAGGAAATCTCCGGGACGCTGCGCGCCACCTATGACGTCAATGACGACGTGATGGTCTATGCGGGCTATTCGCGCGGCTTCAAGGCTGGCGGCTTCAACCTCGACCGGGAGTTCAACGGTCCGGTCTCCGGCGGCTCGTTCGTGAATCCGGACAGCTCCTTCCTGCCTGAAACCGTTGATTCCTGGGAGATCGGCTTCAAGTCGCAGCTGTTCGGCAATGTGCTCCAGCTCAACGGCAACGCCTTCTACCAGGAAGTCACCGACTTCCAGCTGAACACGTTCACGGGTCTGGCCTTCGTGGTTCAGAACATCCCGGAAATCGAGTCGCGCGGCGTGGAGGTGGACTTCACCTGGGCGACCCCGATCGAAGGCCTGGACATCTCCGGCGGCTACGCTCATGTGCGCGCCCGCTACGGCAGCGGTCCGGGCACGCCGGCCAATCTCGCCGGCCGGGGCATCTCGCTGTCGCCGGAGACTTTCGTCACCGGCCAGGCGCTCTACACCCAGCCGATTGCGGAAAACCTGCTGTTCGCGGCCGCGCTCGATGCGCGCTGGGTGTCCAAGTACAACACCGGTTCGGACCTGGCGCCGGGCAAGGAGCAACCCTCCTTCGCCATGGTCAACGGCCGACTCGGCCTGGGCTCGCTTGACGGGCGCTGGAATGTGGAGCTCTGGGGCCGCAACCTGACCGACGAGACCTATGTCCAGGTCGCGTTCGACCAGTTCGCCCAGACCGGCACGTTCGGCGGCTTCCTGGGCGCGCCGCGCACCTGGGGCGTGACCCTGCGCACCGAGTGGTAGGCGCAAACACCTGAGCCGGGCCGCAAGGTCCGGAGCAGGCGCCAAAGACAAAGGCCGGGTCCTGACGGACCCGGCCTTTTTCATGCGCCGGTGATGGACGCTCGCGAACGGGCGGGCGGGGCGATCAGGCCTCCCTGACCTTCTCGTAGGCGGGCAGGGTGAGGAACTCCTCGAACGCATCGGCCAGGGCGAGGCTTTCCAGGATCGTGCGCGCGTCATCAAAGCGCCCGTGCGTCCAGGCGTTATCGCCCAGCTCGGCGCGGATCGCGTCAGCTGCGCTCGCGATCACGGCGCGCACGCGCTGCGCGTTGATCACCCGGCCATCCTCGGTCTTCGCGCCATGGACGCGCCATTGCCACAGCTGAGCCCGGCTGATCTCGGCGGTGGCCGCGTCCTCCATCAGATTGTGGATCGGCGCCGCGCCGCGCCCTTGCAGCCAGGAGGCGATATAGCGGATGGCCACGTCGGCGTTGCCTGCAAGGCCCGCCTCGCTAATCGTTCCCTCGCACGGGGCCAGCAGCGCCTCGCGGTCCTCGGCCAGTTCGCCCTGCTTGGACAGCTGGTTGGGGCCGGGCATGACCGCATCGAACGCTGCGCGCGCCACCGGCGCCAGTGCCGGGTGCGCCACCCAGGCGCCGTCATGACCAAGCCCCGCCTCGCGCGTCTTGTCGGCGCGGACTTTCTCCATCGCGGCCTCATTGGCCGCCTCGTCGCCCTTGACCGGGATGAAGGCGCTCATCCCGCCCATGGCGTGGGCGCCGCGCCGGTGGCACACCGCGATCAGCCGTTTGGCGTAGGCGGCCATGAAGGGCGTGGACATGGTGACCTGGGCCCGGTCGGGCAGGATGCGGCCGGGATCGGCTTTCTGACGCTTGATATAGCTGAAGATATAGTCCCAGCGCCCGGCATTGAGCCCGGTGATGGACTGGCGCAGCTCCCACAGGATCTCGTCCATCTCGAAAACCGCTGTGATGGTCTCGATCAGCACGGTGACGCGCACCGTGCCCGGGGCGAGCCCGAGCGCGGTCTCGCAATGGCGGATCACCAGCGCCCACAGGCGCGCCTCGTGCCGCGTCTCCAGCTTGGGCAGATAATAGTACGGGCCCGATTCGCGGCGGGCGAGTTCGGCGTGGTTGTGGATCAGGTACAGCGCGAAATCGAAGAAGGCTCCGGCCACTGGCGCGCCGTCGACGGTGACGTGCGCCTCGTCAAGATGCAGCCCGCGCGCGCGCACGATCAGCACGGCCGGATCGTCCTTGAGCGCATAGGACTTGCCGCTGGCCTCGTCGGTGAAGGCGATAGTGCGGTGAACCGCGTCGCGCAGATTGATCTGGCCTTCCACCATATTGCCCCAGCCGGGCGTGGAGGCGTCCTCGAAATCGGCCATGAAGCATTTCACGTCCGCATTGAGGGCGTTGATCACCATCTTGCGGTCCACCGGCCCGGTGATCTCAACGCGCCGGTCCTGCAGATCGGCCGGCGCGGGCGGGACTGTCCAGTCGCCGGCGCGGATCGCGGCGGTCTCGGCCGGGAAATCCAGTTGCTCCTCGCCCGCATCCAGACGCGCCTGGCGCGCATCGCGCTCGGCCAGCAGGCGCTGGCGCTCGCCGTCAAAACGCCGGTGCACGTCTGCGAGAAGGGCCAGCGCGTCCGGGGTGAGGATGGCGTCATAACCCGGACGCATGGGTCCGCCGATTGCGACGCCGCCGGGCAGGGTTTTCATCTGATCATTCATTCCAGGGTCCATCCAGTCTGGCGGGTGTGTAACACAGTTGCGCCCGGCCCCGGCCGAAACCGGGTCCGGGCGCGGTGCGTCCCCCCTGGGGCGCCTACTCTGCGGCTGCAGGCTTGAACTGCGCCGTTTCGGTGCTTTCGCCCATGGCGGTGGTGGAGGCGGCGCCGCCCGACAGGGTCATGTTGACCAGATCGAAATAGCCCGTTCCCACTTCGCGCTGGTGGCGGGTGGCGGTGTAGCCGTCGTTTTCGGCGGCGAACTCGGCCTGCTGGAGCTCTGAATAGGCGCCCATGCCGCGGTCGCGATAGCCGCGCGCCAGCTCGAACATGCCGAAATTGAGCTGGTGGAAGCCGGCGAGCGTCACGAACTGGAACTTGTACCCCATCGCCCCCAGCTCGCGCTGGTAGGTCTCGATGGTCGCCTTGTCCAGGTTCTTCTCCCAATTGAAGGAGGGCGAGCAATTATAAGCCATCATCTTGCCCGGATGGGCCTTCTGGATCGCCTCGGCGAACCGGCGCGCCTCGTCCAGATTGGGCTTGGAGGTCTCCCACCAGATCAGATCGGCGACCTTCGCGTAGGCCAGGCCGCGCTTGATGCAGTGCTCCACGCCCACGCCCTGCTTGAGGCGGTAGAAGCCCTCGGGCGTGCGCCCGGCGTCATAGTCGATGAATTCGTGATCGCGCTCGTCGATGTCGGAATTGATCAGCGTGGCCGATTCCGCGTCAGTGCGCGCGACGATCAGGGTGGGCGCGCCCATCACGTCGGCGGCCAGGCGCGCGGCGTTGAGATTGCGCTCGTGCTGGCTGGTGGGGATCAGCACCTTGCCGCCCAGATGCCCGCATTTCTTCTCGGCCGCCACCTGGTCTTCAAAGTGGACGCCCGCGGCGCCCGCCTCGATGAAGGCGCGCATGATCTCATAGCAGTTCAGCGTGCCGCCGAACCCGGCCTCGGCGTCGGCCACGATGGGCGCGAACCAGTCCCGGCTCGCCTTGCCGGTTTCAGCGACCTCGATCTGGTCAGCGCGCTGGAGCGTGCGGTTGATCTTGCGCGCCAGCTCTGGCGCCGAATTGGCCGGATACAGCGACTGGTCGGGATACATTGCCCCGGCGGTGTTGGCGTCGGCCGCCACTTGCCAGCCCGACAGATAGATGGCTTTCAGCCCCGCACGCACCATCTGCATGGCCTGATTGCCCGACAGGGCGCCCAGCGCATTGATATAGGGCTCGGTCTTCAAAAGCTCCCAAAGCCGCGCCGCGCCGCGCTCGGCGAGCGTGTTGGCGATGGTGACCGAACCGCGCAGGCGCACCACGTCCTCAGGGCCGTAATTGCGCTCGATGCCGTCAAAGCGCCCCGGGGCGGCGGCAGGTACGAGATCGTAGAAGCTGGTCATGGCGTATTCCTCTCGAAAAATCTGTGAGGATGTAGACAGACATTTCAGCCCCGGTCGACCGGGCTTGGCATAAAAAGGGGAAATGACGTATACAATAGAAAGCTGTCACAGTGTCATCATGTAAAGAAAGTGACAAATGGCGGAATCGCAGGAAAAACTCTTCGCCGGAGCGCGGCTGCGCCGGCTGCGCCGGGATATGAGCCAGAGCCAGGCCCAGTTCGCCGAGAGCCTGGGCGTGTCGGCGAGCTATCTCAATCTGCTTGAACGCAATCAGCGCCCGGTGACCGCCCGCGTCCTGCTGGCGCTGGCCGAGGCGTTCGATATCGACGTGCGCGCCTTCGCCGCCGAGAGCGACCGGCAATTGCTCGCGGACCTCAAGGAGGCGGCGGCTGATCCGGTGCTCAAGGGCGCAGATCTCGATCAGCGCGACCTCTCCGACCTGGCCGACGCCCATCCGCGCGCCGCCGAGGCGCTGGCGCGATTGTACCAGGCCTATCGCGACACCAGCGCGGCGGCGGCCGATCTGGCCCTGCGCGCGGAGGAGGGCGGCGCCGGGGCCGGGCTTTCGCCGCTGGAAGAGGTTCGCAATGCGCTCGATGCGGCGCAGAACCATTTTCCGGCGCTGGAGACCGGCGCCGAGGCGCTGCGCGCCGATCTGCCCGAGGCGGTCTCGCTGGAGGCGTCGCTGGCGGCGCGGCTCAAAGCCGCCCATGGCGCGGCGGTGCGCGTGTATGACGACAGCGTCATGGCCGGGGCGCTGCGCCGGTTCGATTTTCACGCGCGCAAGCTGTTGCTCAGCGATTCGCTGACGCCCTCGGCGCGGGCCTTCCATATCGCAGTGACGCTGGTTCAGCTGGAGCTGGGCGAGATGCTGGACGCCGAAGCGGCCCGCCCGGCCGCGCTGGGGGATGAGGCGCGCGATCTGTACCGCGCCAGCCTGGCCAGCTACGCCGCCGCGGCCGTGTTGATGCCCTATGACGCCTTTTACCGGGCTGCGGAGAGCGTGCGCTATGACATTGATCTCCTGCGCCGGCGTTTCGCCGCCAGCCATGAGCAGGTCTGTCACCGGCTGACCACGCTCAACCGTCCCGGCGCGCGCGGCATCGCCTTCTTCATGATCCGCGTGGACCCGGCGGGCAATATCGCCAAGCGTTTCGGCGGCGGCGTGCTGGCCTTCGCCCGGTCTGGCGGTGGCTGTGTACGCTGGCGGGTGCATGACGCCTTTCGCGCGCCCGAACGCACCCATGTGCAGGGCCTGGAGCTGCCGGACGGATCGCGCTTCATCTCCATTGCGCGGGCGGTGGAGCGCGCCCTGCCGGGCGGCGGCGCTGCGCTGTCGGCGGTCGCGCTGGGGTGCGAGGCCAAGGAGGCCGGGCGCCTGGTGTACGCGCCGGCGGACTTCACTCCGGTCGGGCTGTCCTGCCGCCTGTGCGAGCGGTCCGATTGCGCCGAGCGCGCCCATCCGCCCCTGCAGCGCCGCTTGCGGTTCGATCCGCATGTACGCGGCGCCGCACCCTTCGCTTTTGCACAAGACTAGCCTTCGCCCGCGCGCCTGAGGCGTGTATGGTCGCCGCATACGGGTTCGAATCTGGATCGCTGTTCATGCTCTCTCCCCGCCGCAAGACCGCCCTGATCGCTCTGGCCGGCTTTTTCCTGCTGGGCGCTCTGGCCATTCACGCCAGCCCCATGTCCGCCGGTAATCTGGAGGCGCGCCTGCAGACCGGCGCTGAAGCCGCTTTGGTGCGGGTGCGCGCCGATGACTGGGCCGAGGTGAAGGTAAGAGGCCAGGTCGCGGCGGTGACCGGCCGGGCGCCCAGCCGCGAGGCGCGCGAGCGCGCCCTGGCCGCCGTGTCGCGCTCGACCTGGGCGGGCGGCGTGGTGGCCGGCGGCATCACCCGCGTCAATGACCAGACCCGCCTGGCCAGCCAGGACGATGAGTTTCACCTGCGCGCCGACGTGGCCAACCGTCGCCTCGTGGTGCGCGGCCATGCGCCTGACGCTGACACCATCGCGCGCATTCGCGCCCTCGCCGAGACCGCGTTTCCCAATGCGGCCCGGGTGGAGCTGGTGCTGGCGCCCGGCGCTGCGCCGGAGGGCTGGGAGCGCGCTGTGAACCTGCTCATCAGCGAGCTGGCCAATATGGACAGCGGCGCGGGCATGATCCGGCGCGACCGGATGGTGATCACCGGCCTGGCCGGCAACG
Source organism: Oceanicaulis sp. (assembly GCA_020832735.1). Taxonomy (GTDB): domain Bacteria; phylum Pseudomonadota; class Alphaproteobacteria; order Caulobacterales; family Maricaulaceae; genus Oceanicaulis. The sequence goes on along the minus strand of JAFIEB010000034.1, from coordinate 394 downwards.
CCCGGACGGTCAACGCCATCCGCGCGGCCGTGTCGGTGAGCCCGGGCGTGTTCCGCACCGCAGCGCTGGTGCGCGCCGATGCGGGCGGGTTCGATGTCACTGTGCGCGACGCCCAGATGTGCGAGATGCTGGTGACCAGCGCAATGGGGCTGGAGCCGATCGCCTTCACGCCCGGTACGGCGCGCTTTGTATCCAGCAGCCGCGGCGTTCACGCCGCGCGCCGGGCCGGGCAGGCCTTCGCCGCCTGCGAGGATGTGGCGCTGTCGGTGGCGGTGCGCGCCCCCCCCCATTACCCCCAGGGCGGCGCGCGCGCGCAGGCGGCACCGGAAAACCGGAATTAGGCGATTGGCGCACGCGGCGCGCCCGCCGGGCGGATAACCCCGCAGGCCCAGCC
>JAFIEB010000031.1 GCA_020832735.1 Oceanicaulis sp. | reverse complement strand
TTTATCGGGATGCTGGTGTGGGTGCGGGCCAATGTGCGCACCACGGAAGCGTCCAAGACCTCGCTGCTGGCGGGCTTGTCCATGGCGTTCCGCGCCGGCGCGGTGACGGGGATGCTCGTCGCCGGTCTCGCCCTGTTGTCGGTGACGGTCTACTATTTCGTGCTCACCGGCGGGGACGGCTTCGCCGCATCCGGCGCCCAGCGCACCATCATTGACGGCCTTGTGGCGCTGGGTTTTGGCGCCTCGCTGATCTCCATCTTCGCGCGTCTGGGCGGGGGCATCTTCACCAAGGGCGCCGACGTGGGCGGCGACATGGTGGGCAAGGTCGAGGCGGGCATCCCAGAGGATGATCCGCGCAACCCGGCCACCATCGCGGACAATGTCGGCGACAATGTCGGCGACTGCGCGGGCATGGCCGCCGACCTGTTCGAGACCTATGCGGTGACTGTTGTGGCCACCATGGTGCTCGGCTCGATCTTCTTCCGCGCCGACGCCAATCTCGACGCCATGATGGTGTATCCGCTGGCCATTGGCGCAGTGTGCATCATCGCCTCGATCATCGGCGCGTTCTTCGTGCGCCTGTCCAAGGGCTCCACCAATGTGATGGGCGCGCTCTACAAGGGCTTCATAGCTTCGGCCGTGCTGTCCCTGGGCGGCATCGCGCTGGCGACCCATTTCCTGATCGGGTTCGACACCGCCTTCACCACCAGCGCCGGCCTGGTCATGAGCGGCGGCGCGCTGTTCCTGTGCGGCATTGTGGGGCTGGCCGTGACCGGCCTGATCATCTGGATCACCGAATACTATACCGGCACCAATTTCCGTCCGGTGCGCTCGGTGGCCAAGGCGTCTGAATCGGGCCACGGCACCAATGTCATCCAGGGCTTGGCCGTGTCGATGGAGTCCACCGCGCTGCCTGCGCTGGTGATCATCATCGCCATCCTGACCACCTTCAATCTGGCGGGCCTGTTCGGCATCGCCATCGCGGTGACCACGATGCTGGCGCTGGCGGGCATGGTGGTGGCGCTCGACGCCTTCGGTCCGGTCACGGACAATGCCGGCGGCATCGCCGAAATGGCCGGCCTTGAAGGCGAAGTGCGCGAAACCACCGATGCGCTCGACGCGGTGGGCAACACCACCAAGGCCGTCACCAAGGGCTACGCCATCGGCTCGGCGGGTCTGGGCGCGCTGGTGCTGTTTGCGGCCTATACCGAGGACATCAAGTACTTCGCCTCTAACCCGTCCAGCTATCCGTTCTTCGCGGACGCCGGAAACCTGAACTTCGAGCTGTCCAACCCGTATGTGGTGGTCGGTCTGTTGTTCGGCGGCCTGTTGCCCTTCCTGTTCGCGGGCTGGTCCATGACCGCTGTCGGACGGGCCGCCCAGGCGGTGGTGACCGAGGTGCGCCGTCAGTTCAAGGAGAAGCCGGGCATCATGAGGGGCGAAGAAAAGCCCGATTACGGCCGGGCGGTGGACATGCTGACCACGGCCGCGATCCGCGAGATGATCGTGCCGTCCATGCTGCCGGTGCTGTCCCCGATCGTGCTGTTCGCCGTGATCTGGTTTGTCGGCGGCGGCGCGTTCGGCTTCAATGAAGCTGGCAAGGCGGACGCTCTGGTCTCGGTCGGCGCGATGCTGCTGGGCGTGATCGTGACCGGCCTGTTCGTGGCCATCTCGATGACCTCGGGCGGCGGCGCCTGGGACAACGCCAAGAAGTACATCGAGGACGGCCATCACGGCGGCAAGGGCTCTGAAGCCCACAAGGCTGCGGTGACGGGCGATACGGTGGGTGATCCTTACAAGGACACCGCCGGTCCGGCCGTGAACCCGATGATCAAGATCACCAACATCATGGCGCTCTTGATGCTGGCGGTGCTGGCGACGCGTTTCTGACGCGCTGGCATCCGGGTCAAACAAGAACCCCGGCCTGCGGCGCAGGCCGGGGTTCTTTTATGCTGGCTCAGGCCGTGAGGCGTCAGTCGTGCTTCTTGGCGAAGCCCGACAGCTGAGCCAGAAGATCGATCGGCATCGGGAAGATGATGGTCGAATTATTGTCGCCCCCGATCTCGGTGAGCGTGCTGAGATAGCGCAGCTGCAGCGCGCCGTCCTGCCCGCCCAGGATCTGGGCGGCTTCGGCCAGCTTGGTGGCGGCCTGCTGTTCGCCCTCGGCGGAGATGATCTTGGCGCGGCGCTCGCGTTCGGCCTCGGCCTGGCGGGCGATGGCGCGGATCATGGACGGGTCGAGGTCGACATGTTTGATCTCGACATTGGCCACCTTGATGCCCCAGGCCTCGGTCTGGACATCCAGGATTTTCTGGATGTCGTCATTGAGCTTGTCGCGCTCTGACAGCATCTGGTCGAGATCGTGCTTGCCCAGCACCGAGCGCAGCGTGGTCTGGGCCAGCTGGCTGGTGGCCATGCGAAAGTCCTCCACCTGGTTGATCGCCTTGGCGGAATCGATGATGCGGTAGTAGATCACCGCATTCACCTTCACCGACACATTGTCCTGGCTGATGACGTCCTGGCTGGGCACGTCCTCGGCCACGGTGCGGATATCCACCCGGACCATCTGCTGGATGAACGGGATCAGGATGATCAGACCCGGGCCGGATGTGCCGGTATAGCGGCCAAGGGTGTAGACCACCGCGCGCTCATACTCGCGCAGGACCTTGATCGCCGAGGACAGGATCCCGAAGATCAGGACGGCGATCGCGATCCAGAATCCGATATTGACGCCTAATTCGGCCATGGCCGGTTCTCCTTGCTCGTGCTTTGCGTGGTTCGTCAGGTAGTTACTTGATCAGTTTGACCTTCAGGGTGAGGCCGTCCAGCCCTGCGACCCTGACCGGGTCGCCGGGATTGAGGTTGTCGGAAGACTCGGCTCTCCAGCGCTCGCCGTCGACCATCACATAGCCGCCCCCGTCCTGCCAGGACACGACATGGCCCGTCATGCCGATCAGCGCCTTGTCGCCAGTGGTCACCTTGCGGCCCTGCGCGGCCAGGCCGTAGCTGACCAGGAAGAAGGTGGCCGCGCCCAGCGCGACTGTGGTTCCGGCGATCAGGCGCCAGTCGATCTGCAGGCCGTCCACCTCGGTGTCCATCAGCATCAGCGAGCCGATGGCGAATGCGGCCAGACCGCCCAGCGCCAGCAGGCCGGAGGAGGCGAAGAAGGCTTCTGACACCAGCAGGACCAGCCCCAGTATGATCAACGCCGCGCCGGCATAGTTCACCGGCAGGGTGTTGAGCGCGTAGAAGCCGATGATGATGAAGATCACCCCGGCGATCGCGGTGACCGGTTCCAGGCCGTTATAGAAGGACACCAGAAGGCCGATAAAACCGAGATTGAGCAGCAGGAAGGCGATGTTGGGATCGGTGATCACCGCCAGCGCCTCCTCTGCGAACGTCTTCTCCACCGCCTCGATGCGCGCGCCCTCCAGCGCCAGCGTGACCAGCTGTCCGCCTGCAAGCGTCACCTCGCGCCCGTCCGCCTCCTCAAGGAAGGCGGCCAGGCTGGGCGCGACGATCTCGATCACGCCCAGTTCCAGCGCCTGGGAGTAGGAGGCGCTTACGCCTTCGCGCACGGCCTCCTCGGCCCAGTCGGCGTTGCGCCCGCGCATCTCGGCGAGGGAGCGGATATAGGCCACTGAATCATTCACCACCTTGTTGCGCATGGCCTGAGCGCTGGACGGCGCCGTGCGCTCGCGCGCCGCGCCGTTGTCTTCTGCGTCCTCGTCGTCCTGGGCGCTGCCGCGCGCCGGGGAGGGCGGGTCGGCGGGCTCGTCCCCGCCGCCCATCTGCACCGGGGTGGCCGCGCCCACGCTGGTGCCCGGGGCCATGCCGGCCAGATGGCTGGCGTAGAGGATGTAGGCGCCCGCGCTGGTCGCGCGCGCTCCCGACGGGTGGACGAACACGGCGACAGGAATTTCGGAGGCCAGGATCGCGCGGTTGATGTCGCGCATGGTGGTGTCGAGCCCGCCTGGCGTGTCCATTTCTATGATCAGCATCCCGGCGCCGGCGCGTTCGGCGCGGGTGATGGCGCGCCGGATATAGCCGGCGTTGGCCGGGCCGATGACGCCGGTCAGTTCTGCGGTTTTCACGACCGGCGCGCCAGCGCGCTCCTGGGTCAGGGCGCCGGCCGTCAGCGCCGCCGCGCCCGCGGCCGCAGCCAGCCAGGAAATCCAGCGCAAACCCTGTTTCCATGCGACCATTAAACAGCCTCCGGTCCTGTCATCCACCCCTCACAGGGTAGCGCAAACACGCCGGTTTCCAATGCCAAATCACGCGCTGCGGTCTGATGCGGCGCCCGGACGCTTAGGAGCGCCCCGCGCTTGCCATGATTGTTCCGGGCGACCATGCTGGCGGAAAACAGACGAGGGGAGACGACCGCGCCATGACAGGCCGCTGGCTCATCATCATGTTCGCTGCGTTGGCAGGCGGCGCCGGCGCGCCGATCTTCCAGCCGGGCGCGCCGGGCGCGCCGTCGCGCATCATCACCGCCGAAGAGGCCGTGGCGCTCAGCCGCAGCACCTTCATCGAGGCCGACGTGGTGTTCATGCAGCACATGATCGTCCATCACGCCCAGGCGGTGGAGATGGTCGAGCTGATGGCTGCGCGCGCCGAGCATCCCGGGGTGCGCCGCCTGGGCGAACGCATATCGGCCAGCCAGGCCGCCGAGATGGGCCAGATGCGCGCCTGGCTGCTGACCCGGGGCCAGCCGCTGGAAGACCCGCATCTGGAGCACGGCCATCACGGTCATGGCCATCACGGCCACAGTCACCACAATCATCATGGCCATCACGGTCACCATGACCATGGCGCCGGCGGCGCGGCCGATCCCGATCACATTGCGCTGATGCCCGGCATGCTCACGCCGGCGCAGATGGCCGCACTGGCCGCTGCGCACGGCCGCGCGTTCGACATTCTGTTCCTTGAGGGGATGATCGAGCATCACCAGGGCGCTATCGACATGGTCGATGACCTGGTGCGCACGCCCGGCAGCGCCGAGGACGCCGAGCTTTCCGATTTCCTGTCCCATGTCGTGGCCGACCAGTCGGCCGAAATCCTGCGCATGCAGGTTCTGTTGTCCGAACTGGACGCCGCCTGACGCGCGGCGCGCCTGACCCTAGGAGTTTTTTTCGCCATGAGCCTTCGTCCCGCCCTGTTCTCTTCCGCCGCCGTCCTGGCGCTGGTCCTGTCCTCCGCCGCCGCGGCCCAGCAGGCGCGCAGCTTTGAGCCTGATGAGCGCACCACCCTGTCAGCGGGCCTGCATGACGCAGGGCAGGCCGCCTGGAACTTGCAGCTGGAGCACGCGATCGAGCCGCCGCCGGGCTTTTTCGATCCCGATGCGCTGTTCAGCCCGCGCCGGTGGATGGAGATGCAGCAAGCGGCCGAAGCGGCCGGCGAGGATGAAGACAACGGGGAGGCCGCCGGTCCGCGCTTTACGCCGCTGGCGCTGGCCAACACCGATCTCGCGTTTGCGGGCGGGCGTATTTTTGTCGGCAATTACAATGGCTTCAACGTGTATGACGCCAACGGCGAGGGCGCGCCCGAGCTGGCGCTGTCCGTGGTCTGTCCTGGGGGGCAGGGCGATGTGTCGGTGCATGGCGATCTGTTGTTCATGTCGGTGGAGCAGAACCGCGGGCGGCTGGACTGCGGCACGTCGGGCGCCGAGGGCGATGTGAACCCGGAGCGCTTCCGCGGCGTGCGCATTTTCGACATCTCGGACTTCAGCGCCCCGCGTCAGGTCGCGGCGGTGCAGACCTGCCGGGGCTCGCACACCCACACCCTGCTCCCGCATCCCAGCGATCCGGACATTCTCTACATCTACAATTCAGGCACCTCGTTCGTGCGCGAGACCGACGAGCTGGACATCTGCTCGGCCGGCCAGCCCGACGAGAACCCGGAGACGGCCCTGTATTCCATCGATGTGATCAAGGTGCCGCTCAGGGCGCCTGAAGAAGCCGCGATCGTGAACCGGCCGCGCATCTTCGCCGACCATGAGACCGGCGAGATCGCCGGGCTTTGGAGCGGCGGACGGTTCGGGGTGGCCACCCAGCGCACCGCCCAGACCAATCACTGCCACGACATCACGGTCTATCCCGAGCTGGGCGTGGCCGCCGGCGCGTGCAGCGGCAACGGCATCCTTCTGGACATTTCCGACCCGGAGAACCCGGCGCGCATCTCCGAATTGTTCGATCCGGACATGGCCTACTGGCACTCGGCCACCTTCAACAATGCGGGCGACGTCATCGTGTTCACCGACGAGTGGGGCGGGGGCACCGCGGCGCGCTGCCAGGCCCAGGACCCCACCAGCTGGGGCGCCAATCTGATCGCCACGCTGGAAGACGGCGAGCTGCGCGGGCGCAGCTTCTTCAAGCTGCCTACCGTGCAGGGCGAGACCGAGAACTGCGTGGCCCATAACGGCTCGCTGGTCCCGGTGCCGGGGCGCGATCTGATGGTCCAGTCCTGGTATCAGGGCGGGGTGACCATCATGGACTTCACCGATCCGGACAATCCCTTCGAGATCGCCTATTTCGACCGCGGCCCGGTGGACGAGGACTATCTCGTCGTGGGCGGGCCCTGGTCGAGCTACTGGTATAACGGGCGCATCTATTCCAGCGAGATCACGCGCGGGCTGGACGTGCTGCGCCTGCTGCCCAGCGAGCATCTGAGCCCGGCCGAGATCGCCGCCGCCGAGCGCGTGCGCGAGGATCAGGTCAATCCCCAGACCCAGACCCGCATCGTGTGGGAGGATCATCCTGACGTGGCGCGCGCCTATCTTGACCAGCTCGCCCGCAGCGAAGCGCTTGAGATCCGGCTGGCCGGCCAGGTCCGCGCCGAGCTGGACCGCTGGGAGCAGGGCCGGGTCAACACCCGCACGCTCGCCCGCCTCAGCCGCCAGCTGTCAGAGCTGGCCGAAGAGGCCGAGGGCCGCGACGCGGCGCGCCTGACCGAGCTGTCCGGGGTGCTGTCGCGCGCCGGATAGGGGCCAGCGCCACCGCTCCGGCCCCTCAGATCAGCGCGTGGATCGTCAGGAATTGCACTGGGCGGTAGATGAACAGGTGGATGATCACGATGGACCCCATGAACAGGAGCGTGGCCGGCGTGGCCCACCACCACGGGGTCTGATACACGCGGCGCAGGGCGATCAGGAAATAGATGGCGAGGATCACCAGGCTCAGATCGATCAGGGGCTGGATCAGGGCCATGAACCACGGTCCGCCCATATGCCTGCCCAGAAAGCCGATGGGTCCCAGCAGCAGCTGTTGCAGCAGCACTGCGAAGCTGAACAGGTGCAGCGCCGCGACGAAATGTTCGGCGAAGAACATGCGCTTGCGGATGAACAAAAGCAGCAAGGCGAGCCCCATGAAGGGGACGTGCAGTCCCACGAGCAGCTTGCTGACATCGAGATTGGTGCGGTCATAGGCGCGCTTGTAGTCCGCCAGGGTATAGCCGCGCTCGCCATCGCTTGCGGCCCGGCGGGCGGCGTCGCGGGCTGCGACGCGCCGCTCCACCAGCGGCGCGGTGAGCGGGCTGTGGATCTGGCCCTGCCTGGTCTCGTGATAGGCGCGGAAGGCGGGGCTCAGCGCCTCGGGATCGCCCTGCGCCTCAATGGCGATATGGCCGGGCACCTGGTCCTCGAAGGGCAGGTTGAAGTCGGTCGTGGCCGGGGACAGGAAATAGACCAGATTGGCCAGGATGAAGATGGTCAGCGGCGCCAGCCAGCGCGCCCGCTTGCCGTCGATATAATCCCGGCTAAGCCGGCCGGGCCGGAACGCAAGGGCGATGAATGTGCGCCAGAACCGGCTGTCCAGGCTGGTCAGGGCGCCGAAGGCGTCGCGCACCAGATGGCCGAACTTGCGCTCGCCCTCGTCCACATGGCGCTGGCCGCACTGCGCGCACTACGGCCCTGTCAGCGCCGCGCCGCAATTGGCGCAGGTCTGCTGTGACGGATGATCCTCCCCCGGCGTCGTCATCGCCGCAGATTATGCCCTGAAACGCGAAAACGCCAGCATGCGCGATAAACGCGCGGATTTGACGGGGCTGGCCCCCGCACCCCTACCGCTCAATGCCCTGGCGGCAGGCGGTCAGGACCGTCATGAGCGCGGGATCGTCCGGGGCGCGCACCGAATGGGTCTGCCCGGCATAGGTGACGTTGAATTCGCCGGAGCGGGTGACATGGGTCATCAGGGTGTCCATGGCGGATGGTGTGAGCCGGATCAGGATGCCGGGCAGGCTGCCCAGCGGGACGGGCTCCAGATTGGCCGAGGCGCCGCTGGGGAAGCCCAGCGTGGCCATGGCGCCGTCCTCATGGGCGCCGAATTCGTTGGCTGAAACCATGATATTGCCGAACTCGGCCATGAACTGAAACTGGAAGAAAGGGCGCGCCTGCCCATGCATGAGCGAGCAGTATTGGCGCCCGTTCTGATGGGTTTGCGGCGCGTTGTGCACGCTCCAGCCATGGGGGTTTTGATAAACAGTGGCTTGTGTGGCGCTGGCCGACGCTGCGGCGCAGGCCGCCAGGCCCGCAGCGGCGGCGATGATCAAACCCATCCGTGTGTGCATGACGCGCTCCCCTGACTGATCAGGGACAATTTGCCACCGGCCGGCGGCCGGGCCGACCCCCTGTTCAGGGGAGGGGCGATCGCAATTGAACCGGGTTTGTCTGATTGCAGTGAATCCGGGCCTTTCAGTTCTCCCTCCCCCACCGGGGGAGGGTTGGGGTGGGGGCGCACCTTTTCAGCAACCCTGGCGCCATCCCGCACCGCCGCACACCCCACCCTGACCCTCCCCTCAAGGGGAGGGAAAAAGTGCTCATGGCTCAAAGCTAATAGCGCTGATGTTCATAGGGGCAGAGCCCTACATCCCCTTGCCCGGGTTGGGCAGGGCGTAGAGGCACAGCTGGTCCACGATATAGGTGAAGGCGTCGTCCACACTGTCGGTGCGGTAGATGAGCTCGAGGTCTGAGTGGTTGATCGACCCGAAATCGGCCAGCGCTTCGAGATTGAGCACCTTGTCCCAGTATTCCGACCCGAACAGCACCACGGGCAGGCGCTTTTTCATCTTCTTGGTCTGCAAGAGAGTCAGCGTTTCGAACAATTCGTCCAGCGTGCCGAACCCGCCGGGCATCAGCACCAGCGCCTTGGCCGGATAGAGGAACCAGAATTTGCGGGTGAAGAAATAGTGGAACTCGAAATTGAGATCGGGCGTGACATAGGGGTTGTTGGCTTCCTCCATGGGCAGGGTGATGCCCAGGCCCACGGTCTCTCCGCCCGCATCGTTAGCGCCGCGATTGGCCGCTTCCATGATGCCGGGCCCGGCGCCGGTGCAGACGACGAAGCGGCGCTCCTGACAATCCTCCAGCGCCATTGACCACTCGGTCAGCCGGCGCGCGAGCTCTCGGGTCTGGTCGTAGTATTGCGACATGAACACGGCGCGTTCAGCCGCCGCGGTGTCGGCGCCGGCGGCCTTTGCGGTGTCCAGGGCCGCCTTGGCGTCCTCGCCGCTGGGAATGCGGGCCGAGCCGAAGAACAAAATCGTGTCATCGACATTGTGCTTTTCAAACTGGCGCTTGGGGTAGAGGTATTCGGCCAGAATGCGCAGCGGCCTGGCGTCGGGCGAGCCCATGAAATCGGGGTTCACATAGGCCTCGACAGGATCGCCCGGCAGGGTCTCCGAGGGCGTTTCAATCACGCGCTTCACTGCAATCTCCTCACATGCCTGTTACAGGCGCGATCACACCATGCGCCTGCAGGCGAGGCGAGGGCCAAGTTCAGTGAGGCACTGGGCGAGACGGGGGCGCTCAGCCGGCGGTTTTGGCGCGCTCGATCGATTCCATGATCATCTCTCGCGCGCGCTCGACCCCGTACCAGCCCTGGACCTTCACCCATTTGCGCGGTTCGAGATCCTTGTAGTGCTCGAAGAAATGGGTGATGCGCGCGATCTGCGCCTTGTGCACGTCGGTATAGGTGGTCATCTCGTCATAGAGCGGGGTGAGATTTGTGTGCGGCACGGCGAGGATTTTCTCGTCCTGGCCGCTCTCGTCCTCCATCACCAGCACGCCGATCGGGCGCGCGCGCATCACGCAGCCGGGCACCAGCTCGGTCTGGCCCAGCACCATCACGTCGATGGGATCGCCGTCGTCGGACAGGGTGTGGGGGATGAAGCCGTAATTGCACGGATAGCGCATGGGCGTGTGCAGATAGCGGTCCACGAACAATGTGCCGGACGCCTTGTCCAGCTCGTACTTGACCGGCTGGCCCCCGTAGGGGACCTCGATGATGACGTTGATGTCCTCGGGCGGGTTCTCACCGAGCGAGATGGCTTCAATGCGCATGACGGTCTCCCTTGGGCGGATGCGGGGCTTGGGCGCGCCCGGCACACAAACCTGCCCGGCGCGTTCAAGGCAAGCGGTTTTGTGCAGCGCAGCAGCGTTCGAAGCTGCGCCAGCGCTCTGCGAGATTGCGCGGCGCGCCGTGCGAGGCTAGCTTTCCGCCCATGATCGCGACCTTGACCCTGACCCGCCTCGCCGGCGCCATGAGCGCCCTGATCCTTCTGGCCGGTGCGTGCGCGCACGCCCGGGCCGACCCAACCGCGCCTGACGCCGTGGTGGCGTTCGGCGGGCCCGACCGCGTGGTGATCGAGACCGCCGGCGGCCCGGTGGAGTTCACCGTGGAGGTGGCCGACACCGAGGAAACGCGCCAGCGCGGCCTGATGCACCGCGAAGAGCTGGACCCGGATGCGGGCATGCTGTTCGACTTCGAGCGCGAGCAGATTGTCTCCATCTGGATGGAGAATACGCTGATCCCGCTCGATATCCTTTATATCCGCCGCGACGGGCGCATTGTGAAGATCATTTCCAACGCCCGTCCGCTGTCGCGCCGCCAGCTTTTGTCCGATTTCCCGGTGCTGAGCGTGCTGGAGATCAATGGCGGGCGTGCGGCCGAGCTGGGAATCGAGCCCGGCGACGTGGTGCGCCACGCCCTGTTCGGCAATGTGGAGCCGGACGCGCCCGAGCCGGCCCCGGACGCTGAGCCTGCGTCTGAAGACGGTGATGGCGAGCCGGGCGAGGGCGAATCTGAAGACGGCGGCGCGGATGGCGCCAACGGCGCTGACGGCGATGACAATGGTGACGCTGACGCCGATGACGCTGACGAGGGCTGACCGGGCGCGCCGGGCGCGCCGGGCGCTTGCGCCGGCGCGCGCGCGCGCGTAAACCCCGAGCCCTCGGGGCGTAGCGCAGCCTGGTAGCGCATCTGGTTTGGGACCAGAGGGTCGCTGGTTCGAATCCGGCCGCCCCGACCATTTTCCCCCGGCTTGCGCCGGACCCGTTTTGGAGACCGTTTCGATGTTCGCCAAAATCTACCGGCCGGCGCGATCGGCGATGCAGTCCGGCCGCGCCAAATCTCAGGGCTGGGTGCTGGAGTTCGAGCCGGCCATGGCCAAGCGTCCCGACCCGCTCATGGGCTGGGCCTCCACGGGCGACACCCGCCGCCAGGTGCGCCTGAATTTTGACAGCCGTGACAGCGCGGTGGCCTACGCCAAGCGCTGCGCCATCCCATTCCAGGTCATCGAGGCGCGCGAAACCCCGCGCCGCATCAAGACCTATGCCGGCAATTTCGCCTTCGAGCGCAAGGAACCGTGGTCGCACTGAGCCCGCGCCCCGGCCAACGCGCGCCCTGCCTGGCGCCGTGCGCTGACTTGCGATGTTGGCTGACAGGCGGTTTTGATTGCCGCGCCGCGCCCGGGCTGGTTTAAGCCTTGGCGCCGCGGCCCGGGGCCTGAAATCCCCGCCCGCGCTGGCCCCGTAGCTCAACTGGATAGAGCGCCGGACTTCTAATCCGATGGTTGCAGGTTCGAGTCCTGCCGGGGTCGCCAGTGCTCAAAATGTCCTGCTTTTCGAACGGCGGGCTTACAACTTGAAGATCGAATTTCCGCCATCGGCACAGATGGAGGCTCCGGTGATAAAGCTGGCCTCATCGGATAAAAGAAATCCGGCCACGCGGGCGACTTCATCGGGTTCCGCCAGGCGCTGTAGAGCGTGCATGGCTGCGATAGTATCAAGAACGCCGGGGTTGGAGCTTGCCATCTCAGTTTTTGTGCCGCCTGGCAGGAGTGCGTTCACACGAATGGCGTTCCGGCCATATTCAGCAGCCATGACCTGAGTAAGCCCAATCAACCCGGCCTTGGACGCCGCATAGGCTCCCATGCCAGGCAGACCAATCGTTACGCCAACGAATGAGCCTGTGAATACGATAGCGCCGCGGCCCCGTTCGAGCATTGCTTTGACTTGGTGTTTCGCGCAGAAAAATGCGGCCCGGAGATTGGTGTCCAGCACATTGTCCCAGCTTCCGGCGTCGATATCTTGAACGGCGCTCATCGTTCCGGCCGTACCGGCATTGTTGAACGCGCCATCCAGACCTCCGAATTTCCTCTTTGCCGCGTCCACCAACGTGATGGCATACTCCTCGTCGCGAACATCACCCGCAATCGAGATTGCATGGCCTCCGGCATCGCGGATTTCGGCAGCAAGCTTCGCAAGCAATTCTTCACGACGTGCACCGAGTACGACATTGGCTCCCTCCTTGGCGAACCGCCGGGCAGCCGCTTCACCGATCCCGCTGCTTGCGCCAGTGATGATAATTGTCTTTTCCTGTAACCGCATAGCTCACCTCCTTGTGTTGAGGTGCATCTATTGGCAATCAGGCTGAGCTATCGACCCGGTTCTTGCGATCTGACGTCAGATTATCTGCCCAGCGCCGCTTCCAGATCCGCCCACAAATCCTCCACGTCTTCGAGGCCGGCTGACAGGCGCAGCAATGCACCCTCCGCCTGCCATGGAACCGCCGTGCGGATGATCTGGCGGTCGCAAGGCAGGATCAGGCTTTCAAATCCGCCCCATGAGAAACCCATGGCGAAGAGCTGGCAGGCCTCGGCGATGGCTTCGCCCTCAGCCTGGCTCGCGCCCGTCACCGTGAAGGCGAAGCAGCCTGCGGGGGCGGTGAACTGGCGCGCATAGACGCCGTGGTCGGGGCTGGTCGGCAGAGCCGGGTGCAGCACGCGCGCAATGCGCGGATGGGCTTCGAGGCGGGCGGCGAGCTCGAGGCCGGTCTGGCCCGAGCGCTCCATCCGCAGGGGCAGGGTGCGCAGGCCGCGCAGGCACAGGAAAGCGTCGTCGGGCGAGACGTGGAGGCCGTTGACCGTTTCCTGTGATTTCAGACGTTTGGCGGTCACGCCGCTGGCAGCCACCGAGCCCATCAGGAAATCGGAATGCCCGCCGGCGTACTTGGTCAGGGCCTGGGCGGCGTAGTCCACGCCCAGCGCCAGCGGGTTCATCAGCCAGCCCGCGCTCCAGGTGTCGTCGATCACGGTGGGCACGCGCGCGGCCTGCGCGGCGCTTGTGATGGCGGGGATGTCCTGCACCTCAAACGTGAGCGAGCCGGGGCTTTCCAGCGCGATCATGCGGGTGGCGGGCGTGATGAGCCCGGCGATGTCTGCGCCAATGCGCGGATCGTAATAGCGCGGCGTGACGCCGAGGCGCGGCAGCTCCTCATCGCAGAAGCGGCGCACCGGCTTGTAGACCGAATCGCTGATCAGCGCTTCGCCCGGGCCGTGAATGGCCGCGCGCATGGCCAGAACCACGCTCGCCAGCCCCGACGGCGCCAGCGCCACGTGATCGGCGCCGTAGAGGTCGGCGATGGCCGAGCGCAGCTCGTCATTGGGGCTAAGTCCGCCGCGCCCGTAATGGTGCGCGCCCGGCGCCGGATTGTAGAGCGCTTGCGCGCTGGCGCCGATCACGGTGGAGGCGCGGCGCACGGGCGGATTGACCAGCTCCGCGTCCCGGTCCGAGCGTCCTGAATGGATGAGGCGGGTATCGCGTTTCATGTCGACGCGGGCCTCCTGTTTGGTTACATCACACAGTGCTCTATCAGCGTTTAGGGTGGTTGGAGCGGTGACGCCAGCGTCTTTGTTCGACCTGTTTGCGCCGCGCCGCTGGTCGCGGGCGGCGGCGGCGTTTGCGCTCGGCTTCACCGCCTCTCAAAGCCAGATGGAGGCGATGGGCTCGGCGCTTGCGACCATCCGGGACCGCGGCGTTCTCCATTGCGGGGTCGATACCGGCCTGCCCGGCTTCGCCGAACGCGACAGCGACGGGACCTGGCGCGGGTTCGAGATCGATCTGTGCCACGCCTATGCGGCGGCCTTCCTGGGCGATCCGGACCGGGTGCGTTTCGTGCCGCTGACCACCGCCGAGCGCCTGCCGGCGCTGGAGGAGGGGCGCGTTGACATCCTCCTGCGCTCCACCAGCTGGACGTTTACCCGCTCGGCGCGGATGAAGGTCACGTTTGCGGGCGTGTATTATTATGACGGGCAGGGCTTCATGGCGCCGGGCGATCTGGGCGTGTCCAGCGCGCGCGAGTTGGGCGGCGCGCGCGTATGCGTGCAGGACGCGACCACCAGCGCGCTCAATCTGGCCGATTACGCCGATATCTACCAGATCGAGCTCAGCCCGGTGCTGGCCGAAACCCCGACCCTGGCGCGCGAGGCGTACGAGGCCGGGCGTTGCGACGTGCTCACCAGCGACATCTCCGCCCTGGCCGGGCTGCGCCGGGCGCTGGCCGAGCCGGGCGATCACGTGATCCTGCCCGATGTCATCTCCAAGGAGCCGCTCTCGGTGGTCACCGCCGCGCGCGATCCGCGCTTCGCCGAGGCGGCGCGCTGGGTGCTCCATGCGCTGGTCACGGCCGAGGAATACGGGATCACCGCCGCCAATGCGCGCGAGCTGCGCGAGACGGCGCGCAGCCCCGTGGTGCGCCGCCTGCTGGGCGCTGAAGGCGCGGCCGGCGAGGGGCTGGGACTGGACGCAGACTTCGCCCTCAACGCCATCACCGCGCGCGGCCATTACGGCGAGCTGTTCGCCCGCCATCTCGGCGAGGCCTCGCCCCTGCGCCTGGAACGCGGCCTGAACGCCCAGTGGAATGACGGCGGCCTGCTGTACGCGCCGCCGTTCCGGTAACGCCTACCCCTCAAGCCAGGGCGGCAGGGGCAAGCCCTTTTCGCGCAGGAAGTCGGGATTGTAGAGCTTGGACTGATAGCGTGATCCGTGATCGCACAGGACGGTCACGATGGTGTGGCCCGGCCCCATCTTGCGCGCCATGCGCACCGCGCCGGCGATGTTGATGCCAGCCGAGCCGCCCAGGCACAGGCCTTCGTGGAGCACCAGATCGTAGAGAATCTCCAGCGCTTCCTCGTCGGGGATGCGGAAGGCGTCGTCGATCACCGCGCCGTCCAGATTTTTCGTGATCCGGCTCTGGCCGATGCCTTCGGTGATGGAATTGCCTTCGGCTTTCAGCTCGCCATGGGCGTAATAGCCGTAGAGCGCCGCGCCGCCGGGATCGGCCAGCACGATGCGCACATCCTTGTTGCGGCTCTTGAGGTGGTCCGACACGCCTGCAATCGTCCCGCCAGAGCCGACCGCCGCGACGAAGGCGTCGATCTTGCCGCCGGTCTGGTCCCAGATCTCCGGCCCCGTGGTCTCGGCGTGGACGCGCCGGTTGGCGGTGTTGTCAAACTGGTTGGCCCAGATGGCGCCATTGGGTTCGGAGGCGTTCATCTCCTCGGCCAGCTGGCCGGAATAGCGCGCATAGTGATTGGGGTTGGCGTAGGGAACGGCGTCCACCTCGATGAGCTCGGCGCCCATCAGCTTGATGGCGGCGGCCTTTTCGCGCGACTGGGTGCGCGGGAACACGATCACCACGCGGTAGCCCAGCGCCCGGCCGACCATGGCGAGACCAATGCCGGTATTGCCCGCCGTGCCCTCCACGATGGTGCCGCCGGGTTTGAGGGCGCCCGAACGCTCGGCGTCGCGGATAATGCCCAGAGCCGCGCGGTCCTTCACCGATCCGCCGGGGTTCAAAAACTCCGCCTTGCCCAGAATTTCACACCCGGTGGCGTCCGAGACCCGGTTGAGGCGCACCAGCGGCGTATTGCCAATGAGATCGATGACGGAGCGGGCGGCGGAGCGTGTCATGGCGGATATCCTTCTGGCTGCGCCCTCCATGCCAGATTGCCGCGCGCGAGGCGAGGGCGCGTGCGCGTCAATAACGCCAGCTTGACGCATCGCCCGCGCGCCAGGCCTTCAGCCAGGCGGCGAAACGCGGCAGGCCGTCGGTGATCGTCGTGGTTGGTTCAAAGCCGTAATCGGCGCTGATGGCGTCGATATTGGCCGATGTCATGTGCACATCGCCCGGCGCCATGCCGGTCATGATCTTCTCAGCGGTGAGGCCGAGCGCCGTTTCCAGCGCGCCGATGAAATCCATCAGCCGCTCAGGCCGGTTATTGCCGATATTGTAGATTCGGTGCGTGCGCCCCGCCCCATTGCCGCCGTCAGGGCCGGCCAGAGCGATGCGGGTGACGCCGTCGACAATGTCGTCGATCCAGGTGAAATCGCGCATCAGATCGCCGTGATTGAACACGGTGATCGGGCGGTTTTCCAGCATGGCCTGCGCAAAGGCGTAATAGGCCATGTCCGGCCGCCCCCAGGGGCCGTAGACGGTGAAGAAGCGCAGGCCCACCTGGGCGATATCGTAGAGCGCGCCATAGCTCTCGCTGAGCATTTCGGCGCCGCGCTTGGTGGCGGCGTAGAGCGAGACCGGCGCGTCGCAGCGCGCATCCTCGCGGAACGGCGCAGGCGTGGTGTCGCCATAGACCGAGCTGGACGACGCGTAGACCAGGAAGGGCCGGGTTTCAGCGTGGCGCACATATTCAAGCACGCTGAGATGGCCCTTGAGATTGGAGTCCAGATACGCGAACGGCGCCTCGAGCGAGTAGCGCACGCCGGCCTGAGCGGCCAGATGCACGATCACGTCGAACGGCCCGAGCCCGTCGAGCGCCTTCGCATCGGCCAGATCGCGCGCGGTAAAGTCAAAGCCTGGCCGCGCTTCCAAATGCGCCAGCCGCGCATGTTTCAGGGCCGGGTCATAATAGCTGTTGAGATTGTCCAGCCCGCTTACAACGCATCCCTGGTCCAGGAGCGCATGGCAGACATGGGCGCCGATGAAGCCGACTGCTCCGGTGACGAGGATACGCAACGCTGAAGGCTCCTGACCGATCAATGGGGCGGACGGCGCTAGGCCTGGTTCTTCAAAAACCAGTCATACGCGTCTTTCAAGCCCTCGCGCAGCCCTATCTTCGGCGTCCAGCCCAGCGCGCGCAGCCGGTCGGCGCTCATAAGCTTGCGCGGCGTGCCGTCCGGCTTGGAAAGATCCTTTTCCAGATCGCCCTCAAAGCCCACCACCTTCATCACCAGCCGGGCCAGCGCCTCGATGGTCAGATCCTCGCCCGAGCCGACATTCACATGACCGGGCTCAGAATAGACCTGCATCAGGTGCACTAGCGCATCGGCGCAGTCGTCGGCGTGCAGAAACTCGCGCATGGGCGAACCGGTGCCCCAGATCGTCATGGACGCGGCGCCGGCCTCGCGCGCCTCGTGCGCCTTGCGGATCAGGGCCGGAATGACGTGGGATGTCTGGAGGTTATAGTTATCGCCTGGGCCATAGAGATTGGTCGGCATGGCCGAGATGAAGTCGCGGCCATGTTCCTTGCGGTAGGCCTGGCACAGCTTGATGCCGGCGATCTTGGCGATGGCGTACCACTCATTGGTGGGCTCCAGCGGACCGGTCAGAAGCGCGTCTTCGGTGATCGGCTGGGGCGCCAGCTTGGGATAGATGCACGACGAACCCAGGAAGAGCAGCTTCTCCACCTCCACCTGGTGGGCGGCGTGGATGAGATTGGCGGCGATCATCAGGTTTTCGTACAGAAAACCGGCCGGCCAGGTGTCATTGGCCAAAATCCCGCCCACCTTCGCAGCCGGGATGAACACCGCGTCGGGCTTGAGGCGCGCCATCAGCGCTTCGGCTTCGCTCTGGCGGATGAGGTCGGCTTCCTGCCGCGTCGCGGTGACGACCTCGCAGTCCTCGCGCGTCAGACGGCGCACCAGCGCCGAGCCGACCATGCCGCGATGACCCGCGACATAGACCCGCTTGCCTTTCAGGGAATAGACCGCCTCAGCCATGGCGGTTCTTGCGGTCGGCTTCGGCGGCGACCGTCTTGAGGTCTTCGGCCACCATCTCCTTGACCAGATCGGGGAAGGAGGTGGTGTAGCTCCAGCCCAGCTTCTCTTTCGCTTTCGTGGGATCGCCGATCAGCAAATCGACTTCGGTGGGCCGGAAATAGCGCGGATCGATACGCACCAGCACGTCGCCGGTGGCCGCGTCGCGGCCGTGCTCGCCCACGCCCTGGCCTGTCCACTCGATGGTGCGGCCGACTTCTGCGAAGGCGCGTTCGACAAATTCGCGCACGGTATGGGTCTCGCCGGTGGCCAGCACCCAGTCATCGCCCGCCTCATGCTGGACGATGCGCCACATGCCCTCGACATAATCGCGCGCATGACCCCAATCGCGCCGGGCGTCGAGATTGCCCAGCCAGAGATGTTTCTGGAACCCCAGCTCGATGGCGGCGACCGCGCGCGTGATCTTGCGCGTCACGAAGGTCTCGCCGCGCAGCGGGCTCTCATGGTTGAACAAAATGCCGTTGGAGGCGTGCATGCCATAGGCCTCGCGGTAATTCACCGTGATCCAGTAGGCGTAGAGCTTGGCCGCGGCGTAGGGGCTGCGCGGATAGAAGGGCGTGGTCTCGCTCTGCGGCACGGCCTGGACCAGGCCGTAAAGCTCCGAGGTGGAGGCCTGATAATAGCGGCAGCTGTCCTCCATCTTGAGGATGCGCAGGGCTTCCAGCAGGCGCAGCGCGCCGATGGCGTCGGCGTTGGCGGTGTATTCGGGGGTCTCGAAGCTGACCTGGACGTGGGACTGGGCGGCCAGATTGTAGATCTCGTCGGGGCGGGTGTCCTGCACCAGTCTGATCAGATTGGTGGAATCGGTCATGTCCCCGTAATGCAGGAAGAAATTGGTGTCGCCCTCATGCGGGTCCTGGTAGATGTCGTCGATCCGCGCACTGTTGAAGGACGAGGCGCGGCGCTTCATGCCGTGCACCTCATAGCCCTTCGACAGGAGCAGGCGCGCCAGATACGCCCCGTCCTGGCCCGTGACTCCCGTGATAAGCGCAGATTTCGTCATGTCATGTCCCTTGAGCGCCTGCGTGTGCTGCTCGCCGGGATCGGCGCGCGCGGCCCTGTTCTAGCGTCAAATCGCCATCAGGGAACCCCTGGAGTTTTGCGCTTGCAGCCATTCAGCCGCCGCGCGCGAACAGCACCTCGCGCACCGTGCGGATCAGGATCACGAAATCACGCCACAGCGACCAGTTGCGCACATACCAGGCGTCCAGCCGCGCGCGCTCGGTGAAGGTGGTCTGGTTGCGCCCGTTGGTCTGCCACAGGCCGGTCAGTCCGGGAAGCACGCGCTGGTAGGCGATCAGGTATTTTCCGTACGCGTCCATCTGCGGCAGGGTCATGGGGCGCGGCCCCACCAGGCTCATCTCGCCGCGCAGCACGTTGATCAGCTGGGGCAGCTCATCGATATTGGTCTTGCGGATGAGGCGTCCCACCGGGGTGATGCGCGGATCGCGGCGCAGTTTCTGGAACGCGCTCCATTCGGCCGCGACGGCCGGGTCTGTGGCGATCAGCGCGTCCAGGCGCGCCTCGGCGTCCAGCTGCATGGAGCGGAATTTCAGGCAGTCAAAGGCTTTCCCGCCGCGCCCGGCGCGTTTCTGGCGGAACAGGGCCGGGCCGCCATCGGCCCGCACAGCCAGAGCGACAGCGCCTATCACCGGCGACAGAGCCAGCAGCAGGAGCGCGCTGGCCAGGATGTCGAAGCCGCGCTTGGCTGCGCGCGCCAGCGGGCGCGCCAGCGGGTCGCGCACGTCGATGAAGGAGACGTCTTCCAGCGGGTAGTTGAGGATTTCGGCGTGGGCGGGCAGGGGGCCAAGACGGGGCGCCAGCAGGAAGGGCACGCCTTCCAGCGTGAGGGCGCGGATGACCTCGTGCTGACCGGTTTCGCCGGGCGTGGGCGCGTAGACCACCACAAGGCCCGAGGCGGACGCCTGGCGCATCATCCGGCTCAGGCGCGCCGCGCTGAGGCCCCGTGTGCTGACGACCGATTGCACATGCACGCCCAGAGCGTCGTGCCGGGCGATCACCTGGCCGGCGCCGGGCGCATGCCCGGGATCGCTGAACAGGACGGCCGGGCTGGTCCACAGGCCAGCCGAGCGCAGGGCCTGGCGCGCCGCCAGGCGCGTCCCGACCAGCAGCGGCGCCAGCAGCATCCAGTGCAGTGCGGTCAGCAGGCGCGAGCCCACCTCGATGGTGGCAAACTGAATCGATCCGGCCGCCATCAGCGCAGCGGTGCAGCCGATGAAGATGGCCGGCAGCTGATCGGCCAGCGCCTCGCGGCGGTGATAATGGCCTCGCGACCGGAACCAGGCCAGCAGGGTCAGCGAGAACACACCCGTCATGCCCAGATGCAGGCTCAGGCCCGCCGGGTTCTCGCTCAGCGCGGGGTAGCCAGCGCCGGCGCGCCACAGATCGGCCAGGAGGTACGCCAGCGCGCCGGCCAGCACGAAGGCGGCCAGATCGGCCCACAGCAGAGCGGCTGACTTGATGCGCTGGAGGCTGGCGGACGTGACCGGCCGGGCCGTGTGTCCGGCATGCGGCTCAATTATGTGATCCAGCCCGTGCATCCCATGCTCCAGCTTGACGCGCCCGCGGCGCTTCAGGCGTCAGGAATGCAAGGCCCGTTCCATGTCCGGGCGGGGCCGATCACGTCCTGGCGGCTGCGAGGCGGGGGCCGGGAGCGCATGACGCCCGGCCTTCCTTCTTGCAAATAGTTCAGCGTCAAACTATAAACGTTCAACGCTAAACTAAAGAGGGCTTCCATGGCGCACAATCGCAGACTGTTTCTGAAGCTGGCTGGCGCGTCGGCGCTGACCTTTGCGGCGGCGGGAACCGGGATCGGCGTGTTCGCCGCCACCCGCACGCCCGTGCGCGCGCTCGTCCCGTGGGATGACGCGATCCGCGGCGATCATGGCGATGCCCGCCTGCGGGCGCTGGCCTGGGCGATCCTGGCGCCCAACCCGCACAATATTCAGCCCTGGCTGTTCGAGCTCGTTGGCGATGACGCCGTGCGCGTCTGGCATGATCAAGACAGGCGCCTGCCGCAGACCGACCCCTATGACCGCCAGATCGTGATCGGGTTTGGCTGCATGCTGGAGCTTTTGCGCATGGCGGCGGCGGAGGCCGGGCTGGCGGCGCAGATCACGCCTTTCCCGGAGGGCGGCGGTTCGCCGCGCCTGTATGACTGCCCCATCGCCCATGTGCGTTTCAGCCCCGGCGGCACGCAGCCGGATCCGCTGTTTGCACATGCGGCGGCGCGGCGCTCCAACAAGACGCGCTATGACGCCCGCCCGGTCCCGCTAGAGGTGCTGGACGCCGTTCACATCGCCGCCGCGCCGCGTCTCGATGCGCGTCTGACCAACGAGCCCGGCGCCGTCGCCGCGCTCAAGACGCTGACCGGCAGAGCGCTGGAGGTGGAGCTTGTCACCCCGCGGACATTCGGCGAGAGCATTGATCTGATGCGCTTTGGCAAACGCCAGATCGAGGCGCAGCCCGACGGCATCGCCATCAGGGGGGTGGTGCTGGAAGGGCTGCACCATGCCGGGATTCTGACGCGCGAGACGCTGGCTGATACCGGCTCGCGCGCGTTTCGCGATACGGTTGAGATGTATGACGGCCTGATCGGCAGTGCGCAGGCTTTCGCCGTTCTGGTATCGCCCGGCGCCAGCCGTGAAGACGAGATCGCGGCGGGGCGTGACTGGCTGCGCCTGAACCTGGCCGCTACGTCGCAGGGTCTGGGGTTCCATCCGCTGAGCCAGGCGCTGCAGGAGTTTGAAGAGATGGCGCCCTGGCTGGAAGCGGCCCAGGACATGCTGGCGCCGAATGGCGGGCGGGTTCAGATGATTGCGCGCATGGGCTATGCCAGTGATGCGCCGCGCACCCCGCGCTGGCCGCTGGAGAGCCGGGTTATGTCATGAGCGCCGCGCAGAGCAAGGATATCGCACCCGACCTGGTGTTCGCCGTTCTCAACGAGGCCGCGATCATCCACCAGCTGTCCGCCAGCATGCTCCTGAAAGCCCTGCCGGACGGGCTGCAGATCGCGCATTTCTCCGTGCTCAATCATATGGCGCGCCTGGGCGATGGCCGGACGCCGGTGCGGCTGGCGCGGGCCTTTCAGGTCACCAAGGGCGCCATGACCAACACGCTGCAGCGGCTGGAGGCGCGCGCCCTCGTGCGCATCGAGCCCGACCCGGAAGACCGGCGCGCCAAGCGCGTCTTCCTCACCGATGCGGGCCGCGAGATGCGCGCACGCTGCCTTGCCGCTCTGGGGCCTGAGCTTGCCCGCATGGGCGCAGCCCTGGGCGCGGCGCCGTTTGAAACTGCGTTGCCCTCCTTGCAGGCCATCCGCGCCTGGCTGGACGCAGACCGCAATTCGGGCGGGTAAGGGCTGCGGACTGGCGATCAATCAGTTGGCGTCAGGCGGAAACGGCGCCGTGACGGCGCGCGACAGGCCGGTGAGGCGCCGGGCGATGGCGCGGCCATCGGGGTGCAGCACGATTTCAACACGCGTGCGTTCATGGCGCAGCGTGATGCGCCAGCGTCCTTCATCTTCGCCCTGACCCTGTTCGGCGCGCGCCAGCAGGCGGCCCTGCGCCATCTGTTCGCGCCAGCCCTCGGGGCTAAGACCGATCAGCGGCGCCAGCCTGGGCACATCCAGCTCCAGCCCGTCAGCGTGAACGCTCACGGCGCCCTTCGGCAACATCTGTGTCATGTCGCAACCCGGCCTGCCGGCATGAAATCGCCGCAGAACCCGTCGCGGTCGCTGGCCGGATGGACCGGGTCATGGGCAAGGCAGGCGGGCGGCGCGCCCGGCCCGCGATGGGCGCAATCCTCGCACAGGCCGAATATCGCAATCTGACAGGGCGGGGCGGCGAGCTGGCGCGACAGGGCTGTCAGCCCGGCCGCCAGCGCGGCGCGCTCGGCCGGCGCCAGGGCGGCGATGAG
>JAFIEB010000016.1 GCA_020832735.1 Oceanicaulis sp. | reverse complement strand
GTCATGGCGGCTCCTTGCAGGTGAACGCGCGAGCGCGCGAATCACCGCTATCGTACCGGAGCGGGGCGCCTTTGCGCGAATCCTGAAGGGAGCGCGCTAACCCGCCTCGCCGCGTCCGGGGATGTCGCCATCGACCAGGGGCGCCTGGAGCGCGCAGCAGCCTTGGAGCACTGTCGGGACCTGCCGGCCGCCCAGAACGAAATGGCCGCTCCAGCCGAATTCGGCGTCGCTCATGCCGTCCGAGCACCGCTCCGGCGTGATGACGGCCGAGCCGTCCTCCAGCGACAGCGTGGACACCCGGCCTGCATCCGCCGCGCTTTGATCAAGGTCGAGGCCATAGGCCTGGTCCCGGTCCCAGTTTTGATGGCTGACGATCACGCCGCTGGTGTTCACCGTGACGACCCAGAAGGGCTCGGTTCCGACACACCACAGGCCTTCGGGCACGGCGGTGGCGCCGATCATGGGCTGATCGATCGGGGTGAGATAATCCATCGAGACCCAGCCTGACACCTCGCCGGCGGGAAACATGCCCCAGCCGTTTTCGACCCGGACGATTTCGACAGGCGACGCGTCATGTTCCATGGCGCTGATGATGGGGGCGCTCGCACTGGGCCCCGTCCGGACATTGAGCAGATCGTCAGGGTCCACCCCGCTGACCGCGTAGTATTCCTGAGCCGCCAGGCCTGCGCCGGACAGAAGCGCGGCCGCCAGGCCAGCGGCGGCGATGCGCGGCGCTATACCGGTTGCGTTCATGGGCGCGTCCTCCTTCGCTGAAAGGTTTTTATCACATGCGCGGCGCGTTCGTCAGCCGCCCGCCAGCCCTGACCCTGCTTACGGGGAAGCCGGCTTCTGCCCGTTGATGCGAAGCGCTGTCGCGCGCCGGTCCATCTGCAAGATGACGATTATCCAGACCGCCAGACCCGAGAGGCCTCGATTCAAAATGACGTACTCGTTCAGGAACCCCGCCGGGGAGTTGAAATAACCAAGCACCATCAAGACCGTCGCGAGGAGGGCCATCCCGCTCTGAATCGGCAGGGATTCGTGGCGCAAAAGTATGACAGGAAACAGGTATAGGAGCCCGTGGGCGAACCCCAGGGGCGTCCAGTGGTCGAATATGAAGATTGCGCCGGCCAGCACGAGCGCCATGAGAATCGTCAGGACATGATTCATGTGGCTGCCTCCTGCGGCATCACGAAGTAGTCTCCGCCATGAGCGAAAAAGAGCGCCGCTTCGGCCGCCCGGCGCTCGATATGGCTTGCTCCGACCTGCATGGCCGGGCCTCCGGCGAACGCATTGTGCAGGCGCAGGGCGTTGGCGGCGCCGTTATAATCGCCCTGGTTCAGGCGCGACAGGATGCGCGAACGCGCAAGCATGTCCGTCCCGTTCTGGTGAACAAAGGAAATCAGAGCCGCTATCTGCGCGTCCGACACGGGCACGCCAACCAGCGCCCTTACTTCGCTTTCGATCATGCCAGCCTCCCGCTTCAGGAGCTGCAGGGCCTCGACCTGGCTGATCTGGAGGTCAAACTCCTGCTCGCAGGGGGGCAGTGCGCGCCCGTATCCGATCATCGAGCAATTGTTCACCCGCGTGGCGTTCTGACGGAAGGGCTCGAAGCTTAGGATCAGTCCAAGCGCGTCCACGCCTTCATCCTGAATCAGGAACAGGAAGGCTTCGAGCTGGCGGCGGCTCTCCAGCCCTCTGAGGGCGCTCATGCCAACGCCGGGCACCCGCGCATGCACCCAGCGCAGGAACTGGGCCGCGCTCACAGAATGGATATCGCTGTTGATCTGGCGCACCAGAGTGGAGTTGCGGAACGCCTCCGCGCCAATATTGAATGTAAGGGATATCAGAGCATTGCGCTGATTGTCGGTGAGCTCGCGCGTGACGGCGGCATCAACGGCCGTGGCGGCGGTGTCGATATCCTCCATGAGCAATTCCATAGCGCGCTCATAGCTGATCACATTGCCTGCGCGCGCGTCCGGGCCGGTATGGCCGTATCCGATGGTGAGAATGCCCGCCTCGTCGAGATAGGTTCTGGCGCGGAAGGCCTCGAACATCCGGATCAGCTCGATGACCGATTGCCCGGTGCGGCTGCGGTCAGGGGAGGGGGGCGGGCTGAAGACTGCGGCTTCGACTGAGACTGCTGCGTCAACGGGCGCGCTGGCGGCGTCAGGATACACATCATCAGTATGGATGGCGTCATCATGCTCTTCAATCTGCGCGATCTGAATTGAGGGCGGTTCAGACCTCACGGGCGGGACGATATCGGCGCTGCGCCGTGCGAATATGACCGGGCTGATCTGGCTGGATGACCTCTCGTGAACCTCCAGGCTGACCAGGGCCAGACCCGCTGCGAGATCGGGTTCCTGAAGAATGCCCAACTCAATCAGCGCGGGGGTGAAGAGGACTGTCTGGGTGGTGTGCGGGTTCCACAAGAAGGGTAGCAGGGGCGGCCGCGCCGAGCCGCTGCGGTGAAGCGCATCTCTGGAGAAAATGACGGGTCCGTCCCGGCCGCTGATCGCAACCGTGACGGTGTCAGGCACATCAAGCGTGTCGAATCCTGTGCCGATGCTGGGCAGGCGGCCGCTGAACAGGCCGCCCATCCCCCGGGTCTCGATGATAATGGTGGTTTTCGACGGGCCAGCCCCCAGAGGGTGGCTCCAGGCGGCTTCAAGGCGCACGCCGCCGACATCGTAACGCACGAGCGGCATCGGATTGATGTCCGTCGCCAGCAGATAGATCGTGTTGTCGCCGGGTATGGCGTGACCGGCGAAATAGATCAGCGCTTCGGCCCCGCCTTCGGTCAGCCTGCCCAGAATATCCATGCCCTGGCGGATTTCATACTCTGTGGGATTGATGACTACCCCGCCGCCAATGAGCGCGTATCCCGCTTCTTCAGCATGGTGGGCCATGGCCCGGGCATGACGGATGTAGTCGGGCCGCGAGGGCAGGCTGCGATAATGCGCCGCCACCATGACCAGCGCATAGCGCTCCAGCCCGGGCTCCGGCTGAGATTGCAGGTTCGTGGGTTGATAGACGATCCATGCAACCAGTCCGCACAGGACAAGAGCCAGACAGATTATGATAATCGTGACTGCATTGGAAAATTGTTTCGCACGCACGTTACCCTCAGCTTTCTGATGGCCGGCAGCGACTATAAATAATAATAAATTACTTATTTTGTCAAAATATTTGCGCAGGCGTGTTCAGTGCGAATGATTTTGATCTCACAATTATTTTGCTCACGTACTGGTGGCGGTGATGGGCGGTTTTCGCAAAATATTCATATTGCCCCTCCGGCGAGACCGAGGCCTTGCCCCTTCCGCATACCCGGATGCTGGCCGGGTTGTAACGTCATCGCATGAAGCGCGAAGCCCTGTCGCGGGGCGTGCGCCAGCCCCGGTGATCCTTCGCCAGACGCCATCCACTGCCCCGCGCCTCTGGACCCCGGGGGCGGGCGGGGGCATAACGCCGTGCGAACGCGTATCGAACGGGGACTGCCCATGCTCGGCTTGCTGTCCAAGATATTCACCTGGTGGAACGGCGCCTCTGCGGGCGCGGCCTGGACCATCTGGCGCTCCGGGCGCCTGGTGGGCGAGGACCAGTTCGGCAATCGCTATTACACCGAACGCAAGGGCGCGACAGGCGCGGATAACAAGGTGCGCCGCTGGGTGGTGTATAACGGCTATGCCGACGCCTCGCGCGTGCCCTCGGAGTGGCATGGCTGGCTGCATCATACGTTTGACGAGCCGCCCACCGAGGCGCCGCTGCCGCGCCGCGAATGGGAGCTTGATCACGAGCCTAACCTGACCGGCACGCTCCACGCCTACCGCCCCGCCGGCTCGCTGACGTTCGGCGCCGGGCGCCGGCGCCAGCGCACGCCGGCCGATTACGAACCCTGGACGCCGGGCGAATAGGCCTTGGTTTCGCCCTCCTCATCATGACAGGATGCGCGCCATGATCCGTACTGCCGCCCTGATCGTATCCGTGTTCCTCGCCGCGCCCGCCGCGCCGGCGCTGGCTCAGCCGTTCCAGAACAGCACCCAGGGCGCGCCCTCCATGAGCGGATCACTGATCGCCTCACAAAGCTCCGGCGCGCGCGCGCTGTCGAGCCGTCCCGGATCGGTGGCGGTGCTGCGCGGGCTGGACAAGGTCACCGCGCGCACGCGTGACTTCCTCGCGCCCGTCGGCGAGCCGGTGCAGTTCGGCGCGCTGACCATAACGGTCGATTATTGCCGCAGGCGCCCGCCCGAAGAGCCCCCTGAAGTGTTCGCCTTCGTGCAGGTCCTGGACCGGCGCACGGACGGATTCGGCGTCGAGGACGAGGGCGAGCGCATTTTCTCCGGCTGGATGTTCGCCTCCAGCCCGGCGCTCAATGCGCTCGAACACCCGGTCTATGACGTGTGGGTGATCGACTGCAGGAGCTGAGCGCCCGGCAGGCCTTCGGGCAGGGCGTGAAAATCGGCCTCGCGCGCCACCGCCTCTGAAAGCATCGTCTTGTAACGCCGGCGCGCCACCGCCACGGCGCCGAAGCGTTCGAGGTGGGCGGTGAGGAACTGGGCGTCCAGCAGCGTGAACCCGCCCGCCTTCAGCCGGGCGACCAGATGCACCAGCGCAGTCTTTGAGGCGTCAGGCTGGCGCGTGAACATGCTCTCGCCGAAAAACGCCGCGCCCAGCGTCACGCCGTACAGCCCGCCCGCCAGCGCGCCGTCGCGCCAGGCTTCGACGGAGTGGGCGTGCCCGGCCCTGTGCAGTTCGAGATAGAGCGAGGCGATGGGATCGTTGATCCAGGTGTCGTCGCGTCCCGGTCCCGGCGCTGCGCAGCCGCGCAGCACTGTTTCGAAACACCGGTTGACCGTGACGTGAAAGACGTCCCGGCGCACCGTGCGCCGCAAGCTGCGCGGGATGTGGAACCTGTCCAGCGGAATCACGCCGCGCTCGTCGGGTTCAAGCAGGAAGATGCGCGGATCGTCCCGGCTTTCGGCCATGGGGAACACGCCGCGGGCGTAGCAGCCGAGCAATTCGGTAACGCCGAAGCCGCGCATGGCGCGGATCCCTCCCTCAAGCCTTGGCGCGGTCGGCCAGCCAGCTTTCCAGCCACCGGATATGGTAGTCGCCCGACAGGAAGGCGGGTTCCTCCAGCAGCGCCTGGTGCAGCGGAATGGTGGTCTCCACCCCGCCCACGACCATCTCGCCCAGCGCGCGCTTGAGGCGCATCAGCGCCTCATGGCGGTCGCGCCCGTGCACGATCAGCTTGCCGATCATGGAGTCGTAATAGGGCGGGATCGTGTAGCCGGCGTAGAGGCCTGAATCCAGACGCACGCCAAGCCCGCCGGGCGCATGGAACTCGGTCACCTTGCCCGGCGAGGGCGTGAAGGTGCTCGGGTTCTCCGCATTGATGCGGCACTCGATGGACCAGCCATTGATCTTCACCTGGTCCTGGGTAAGCCCCAGCTCCAGCCCGGCCGCGACGCGGATCTGCTCGCGCACCAGGTCGACTCCGGTGATGGCCTCGGTGACGGGGTGCTCCACCTGCAGGCGGGTGTTCATTTCGATGAAATAGAACTCGCCATTCTCGTAGAGGAATTCCACCGTGCCCGCGCCGCGGTATCCGATCGCCTTGACCGCGTCGGTGACGGTCTTGCCGATCTTCGCGCGCGAAGCAGCGTCCAGCGCCACGGAGGGGGCTTCTTCGAGCACTTTCTGGTGGCGGCGCTGCAGCGAGCAGTCGCGCTCGCCCAGATGGATGACATGGCCATGCTCGTCGGCCATGACCTGGATCTCGATATGGCGCGGCTTTCCGAGATATTTCTCGATATAGACCGCGCCGTCGCCGAACGCGGCCTTGGCTTCCGACGAGGCGGTCTGCAGGGCGGATTCCAGGCTCGCCTCGTTTTCAGCCACCTTCATGCCGCGCCCGCCCCCGCCCGAGGCCGCCTTGATCAGGACCGGAAACCCGATGGCCTTGGCGACTTTGCGCGCCTCGGTCATGTCGGTGATGGCGCCGTCAGAGCCGGGCACCACGGGGATGCCGGCGTTCACGGCGGCCTGTTTGGCGGTGATCTTGTCGCCCATCAGGCGGATGGTCTCAGGCTTCGGCCCGATAAAGGTGAGGCCATGGGCCTCCACGATCTCGGCGAAGCGCGCATTTTCCGACAGGAAGCCGTATCCGGGATGGATCGCCTGGGCGCCGGTCACCTCGGCCGCCGCAATGATGGCGGGCACGTGCAGATAGCTGCGCCCGGCCGGGGGCGGGCCGATGCATACGCTCTCGTCAGCCAGCTTCACGTGCATGGCGTTGGCGTCGGCTTCCGAGTGCACGGCGACCGTGGCGATGCCCATCTCGCGGCAGGCCCGGTGGATGCGCAGGGCGATCTCGCCCCGGTTGGCGATCAGGATCTTGTCGAACATGCGCAGATCCGCCTCAGCCGATGATGAAAAGAGGCTCGCCGTATTCGACAGGCTGCGCCTCGGCGACGAGGATCTCTATCAGCTTGCCGGATTTGGGCGCGGTGATCGGGTTGAAGGTCTTCATCGCCTCGATCAACAGGATGGTCTCACCTTCCTTCACCTCGTCTCCAGGCTTCTTGAACAGGTCGGCGTCAGGGCTCGGGCGCAGATAGCAGGTGCCGACCATGGGCGAATTGACCGCGCCGGGATGGCTTTTGGGATCGGCGCTCTTGGCCTCGGCCGCAATCGCCGCCGCCGGGGCGGGCGCGCCCACAGGGGCGGGCGCAGGCGCGGCGGGCAGGGCGGGCGCGGCCGCGTAATGGACCGGCGCAGCGGCGGGCAGTTCGCGCGCGACGCGGATTTTGAGATCGCCGCGTTCGACCTCGATCTCGGTCAGATCGGTGTCGTTGAGGATCTTGGCCAGTTCGCGCACGAACTTGGTATCGCTCTGCGGACGGGACGGGGTGGACGCCATGAGATCAGGACCCTTTCTCTCGTTCGGCCATGCGCGCGCGCGCCAGGCGCACCGCCGCCTCGACCGCCAGGGCGTAACCCATGGCGCCGAAACCGGCAATGGAGCCCGCCGCGGCGGGCGCCGCGTAGGACGCCGCGCGAAACGGCTCGCGTGCGGCGGGTTGGGACAGATGCACTTCCACGGCCGGAACGTCCACCCCCTTGAGCGCGTCCAGCAGCGCAATCGAGGTGTGGGTGTAGGCCGCAGGATTGATCACGATCGCGCCGGCCTCGCGGCCTGCGCGCTGTATCCAGTCGATCAGCACGCCTTCATGATTGGTCTGCTCAAACACGATGACCGCGCCCAGACGCCCGGCCGTCTCGCGGCACAATGCCTCGATATCGGCCAGCGTCGCGCGCCCGTACACCGCCGGCTCGCGCGTGCCGAGCAGGTTCAGGTTCGGGCCGTTGAGCACATGGACAGGTTTGATGTCAGACACGATCAAAGAGCTCCGGGCGCCGGGGCGCCTTGACGACAGGCTCCGGTTTTACGACGTGATGGCAGGCGATAACAAGCAAGCCGCATGCAAGGAGCGCAGCGCCGATGGCCATGATCACCGTCCAGCTCAACGGAGAGGCGCGCCCGCTGCCCGCCGGGCTGACCCTGACAGGGCTGCTGGAGACGCTGGAGCTGGACCCGCGCAAGGTGGCGGTGGAGCGCAATCTGGAGATCGCGCCGCGCGGCCAGTACGGCCAGATCGCCATCGCCGACGGCGACCGGCTGGAGATCGTACATTTCGTGGGGGGCGGGTAGGGGCTCAGCCCTGCTTCTTCTCCGTCGCCTCGCCCGGATCCCGTCTGCGCCTTTTGCGCGCAAACAGGCTGACGGGAGGAGCGCTGCGCGCTAGGAGAGAGGCATGACCAACACCGCATCATCCCCCCCCGCCGCCGCGCCCGCCGACGCCCCCCTGGTGGTGGCCGGGCGCACGCTGTCCTCGCGCCTGATCATCGGCACGGGCAAGTACGCCAGCTATGAGCAGAACGCCCGCGCGCTCGAGGCCTCGGGGGCGGAGATGATCACGGTGGCGATGCGCCGGGTGAACCTGTCTAATCCCTCCCAGCCGCGCCTGGTCGATTTCATTGATCCGGGGCAATACATCTTCCTGCCCAACACGGCGGGGTGCTTTACCGGCGAGGACGCCGTGCGCACGCTGCGCCTGGCGCGCGAGGCGGGCGGCTGGTCGCTGGTCAAGCTGGAAGTGCTCTCAGACCCCAAACATCTCTATCCCGACATGGCCGAGACGCTGCGCGCCACCGACATGCTGGTGAAAGAGGGGTTTGACGTGATGGTCTACTGCTCTGACGACCCGGTCTATGCGCGCAAGCTGGAGGCGGCGGGCGCCTGCGCGATCATGCCGCTGGGCGCGCCGATCGGCTCGGGGCTGGGCATCCAGAACCCGGTCAATATCCGCCTGATCATCGAGGCCGCCAGCGTGCCCGTCATCGTTGATGCGGGCGTGGGCACGGCGTCGGACGCCGCCATCGCCATGGAGCTGGGCTGTGACGGGGTCTTGATGAATACCGCGATCGCCGAGGCCAAAGACCCGGTGCGCATGGCCCGCGCCATGAAACACGCTGTCTTGGCCGGCCGCGAAGCTTATCTGGCCGGGCGCATGCCGAAGAAGATGTACGCCGATCCGTCGAGCCCGCTGGGCGGATTGATTTAGGCCTTCGCGCCAGAGCGCCGCCCATGATCGATATCCGGGAAGACGATTTGTCGGGGGCCGAGGTGCAGGCGCTGCTGGCCCTGCATCTGGAGGGCATGCACGCGAGCTCGCCGCCGGGGACGGTATATGCGTTGGACCTTTCGGGCCTGAAATCGCCCGGTGTCACGGTGTGGACGGCGTGGGTCGGTGAGGCCGTTGCAGGCATTGGAGCGCTCAAGGCGCTGGGCGGCGGCGCGGGCGAGATCAAGTCGATGCGCACCCATCCCGATTATCTGCGAAAGGGCGTGGCGGCGGCGCTGCTGGATCACATGATCAAGGCGGCGCGTGCGCGCGGCTGGCGCCGTCTCAGCCTTGAGACCGGGAGCGGACCGGAATTCGACGCGGCGCTGGCGCTCTACCGCAGGCGTGGATTTACGAATGGCGAGGCGTTTGGCGGCTACACGCCCAGCGCGTTCAACCAGTTCCTGCATATGGAGCTCTAGCGGCGCGCCTGAAGGTTTCGCGCCAGGCCTCTCCACCCCACCCCCGGCGCTTCCGCCGGATGAGCGCCGCCGCCTTATTGCGCCGCCGCGATGGCGGCTTCCAGTTCGGCGGTGAGCTGGGGCGGGGCGTAGCCGGGGACGATGGTTCCGGTGTCGAACAGGAACATGGGCGTGCCCTGCAGCTGCAGCTGGTTGGCCAGCGCGAAGGCCCGGTCGAGATGGGCGTCCACCGCCTCGCTGGTCATCCCTGCGCGCATGGCCGCTGCATCCACGCCGGTTTCAGCCGCGATATCGTCGAGCGCTTCGCCGTCGAGCTCGCCGCGATGGGCCATCAGCGCCAGGTGGAAGTCCGTATAGAGCGCGCGCTGGCCCTCCCACACCGACAGGGCGGCCAGGGCGGCCAGTTCGGACTCCTCGCCACGCAGCGGCAGGGTCTTGTGCACGAAGCGCACCTGGCCCTCATACAGCGCCAGCATCATGTCCTTCCATTCCTGGGCGCGCTTGCAGACGCCGCAGGCGTAATCGGTGAACTCCACCACTGTCACCGGCGCGTCGGGCGATCCCAGGAAGGGATCGCGCTCATCCTGGAAGACGTCGCCGGTCAGTCCGGACAGCGCCTCTTCGCGCTGGCGGGTTTCGCGTGTTTCGGCGCGCCGGCGCAGTTCGACCAGCGCCTGCTCGATGATCTCGGGATTGGCGAGAATGTACTCGCGCACCACCGTTTCGATCTCGGCGCGCTCGGCGTCCGGATCGGCCGCTTCGCTGCAGGCGGTGAGAGTGAGGGCGAGCGCGGCGGCGCCAAGCAAACGGATCATGCAGTCTCCAGGTCTTCAGATCGGTGATCGGGATGTCAGGGGCGGAACCCCTCGGCGAAATTGGGGCGGCGTTGTTCGCGCCGGTTCCATTCGCGCACCTCGCGTGCGCTCGGTTCGGTGGCGTAGAGCAGTTCGGCCGAGCGGATCCACGCTTCAGTGCCGCGGTCCAGCCGGTCATGAGCGCGCCGGGCGAACAAATGGGCGTGCATGTTGTCGCCCACCGCGAAATAGCGCTCGGCGGTGGCCAGTTCGGCCATGGCCAGGTCGCCCAGGGCGGTGTAGGCCAGCGATTGCTGGAACCAGCCGAACGGATTGTCCGGCTCGGCGACCAGCGCCTGGCTGAGCAGGCGCACCGCCTCGCTGACATCATCCTCGCCGCCCTGGGCGATCAGGGCGGTGGCCAGCCCGATCTGCAGAAGCGGCTGGCGTTCGGCCAGCTCCAGCGAGCGCCGGTAGGGCTCGATGGAGCGCGCGATATGACCGCTCTCGAACAGCATCTGGCCGTGCAGCTCGTGGAAATAGGGATTGTCCGGCTCGTCCTCGATCAGGGTGAGCACCACTTCCTCGGCGCGGTTCATCAGGCCCTGCTTGTAGAACGCCACCGCGCGGGCGTAGCGCGCAGGGATGGAGGTGTCGCTTTCAGGATAGCGCTCGAAGGTCTGGGCGGGCGGGGCCATGAAGCCGATGATCTTGGCCTGGATGCGCTCCAGCGTCTCGATGTCCTCCGGGCTGTCCTCGACATCGGCGTAGGGCGAGCGCTCGACATTGCGCTGCAGGGCCGCGACGCGGTCGGACGACAGCGGGTGGGAGCGCAGATACTGCCAGCGGCGCTGGAAGGACAGGCGCTCCTGATGGGCCAGGCGCTCGAAGGTGCTGACCAGGCCGCGGCCCGACTGGCCGGTGGCGGTCAGGAAACGCACGGCGGCCTGGTCGGCGGAGGCCTCCTGGGCGCGGGTGTAGGTCATGAAGTCCAGGGTCGCGAACTGGGGCGAGGAGGCGATGATGGCCGCGCCTGCATCGCCCGCGCCGGCCAGTGCGGCGATGATGCCCACCCCGATGGCCGCAGCCATGGTGGCCATAGCGCTGCGCTCGGCCTGTTGCATGCGCACCAGGTGGGCGCCTTCGATATGGCCGATCTCGTGGGCGATCACGCCCTTGACCTCGTTGGGGGTGTGGGCCTGCACGATCAGGCCGGTGTGCAGGAAGATCTTCTGCCCGCGCGTGACGAACGCGTTGAACTCCATGTCGCCGATCAGATAGACGTGGACCGAGTTGACGTTCAGCCCGGCGGCCTCGATCAGCGGATCGGACCAGTCGCGCATGACCGCTTCAATCTCGGCGTCGCGCACCAGGCCCTGGGACAGCGCGGGCGGCGCCGTCAGGCACAAGCTCGCGGCTGCGGCGGCGCAAAGCGCGGCGGTGCGGCGGAAAAACGGCAATACGGGCAAGGCTTGGCTCCTTCCCCCGTCAGCTGACCCCTCAGCGTTTTCTCGTGTAATGTAGACGGATATGAGGCGGGGGGCCATGCCCCCCCGCGCCCCC
>JAFIEB010000004.1 GCA_020832735.1 Oceanicaulis sp. | reverse complement strand
GGGGGGGGGGGGGGGGGGGGGGGGGGGGGGGGGGGGGGGGGGGGGGCGCCCGGCCCCCCCCGGGGGGCGCCCCCCCCCCGCGGCGGCGCCCCCCCCCCCCCCCCCGCGCCGATTTTTACACGCGGGCGCGCAGCCTGCGCCCGGCGATCGAGGGCCGGGGCCGGGTCGAGCCGGTGGAGGGCGTGCGCGCTGCGCTGGCGCGGCCCGATGTGGACAGCGTGCTGATCACGACGACACGGCGCGCCCATCTCGACGCCCATCTGGCCTCAGCCGGACCCGGCTAGGCTGACGCTTCGCAGGTGTTGGCGGCGCCTGGCCTGACCTGAAGCGCGGGCGCGTCCGGATGACAAATCGCACCGGCCCGGCTAAGCCATAACGGTCTGGCCCTGCTCGCGCATC
Organism: Oceanicaulis sp.; assembly: GCA_020832735.1. GTDB lineage: Bacteria > Pseudomonadota > Alphaproteobacteria > Caulobacterales > Maricaulaceae > Oceanicaulis. The sequence goes on along the minus strand of JAFIEB010000004.1, from coordinate 17,542 downwards.
GGCCCGGCGAGTAGCGAGGTGATGGCATGCAGACCGATCTGCTGGCGAAACTGAAGGCGCTTGCCGAGCCCTCGCGCCTGCGCATCGTGTCGCTCCTGTCCCAGGGCGAGATGACGGTCAGCGAAATCATCCAGGTGCTGGGCCAAAGCCAGCCGCGCGTATCGCGCCACCTTAAACTTCTGGCCGACGCCGGCTTGTGCGAGCGCTTTCCCGAGGGCGGCTGGGTGTTCTACCGGCTGGTGCGCACTGGGCCTGTGTCGAGGCTGGCCGCGCTGATCGAGGATTTCACCGATACCGAGGACCCGCAGGTCCAGCGCGACCGCCAGCGCCTGAGCGAGCTGAAACGCCTGCGCGCCCAGAGCGCCGAGCGCTTCTTTGAGGCCGCCGCGGCGCAATGGGCGCAGATCCGCTCCATGCATTTCTCTGAAGCGGCGGTGGAGACCGAGCTGGTGCGCCTGGTCGCCGGGCGGCGCTTCAAAAGCCATGTCGATGTCGGCACCGGCACCGGGCGGATGCTGGAGCTGTTCAGCGCCCAGGCCGAAGAGGGCATGGGCGTGGACCTGTCGCGCGAAATGCTCTCGGTGGCCCGCGCCAAGCTGTCTGAAGCCGGGCTCGCCACCCGCTTTGTGCGCCAGGCCGACGCCTCGGCCCTGCCGGCGGAAGACGGGGCGGCCGACCTCATCACCGTGCATCAGGTGCTGCATTACCTGTCCGATCCGCGCGAGGCGGTGCGCGAATGCGCGCGCGTGCTGGCGCCAGGCGGCGTCTTGCTGATCGTGGATTTCGCCGAGCACCGCCACGAGGCGCTGCGCGTGGAGCACCATCACCGCCATCTCGGCTTCCCGCCCGCCCAGGTCACCGGCTGGCTGACGGGCGCCGGGCTCGACCTCAAACAGCTTGTCACCCTGGAGCCTCAGGGCATCAAGGGCGGGTTGACCGTGCTGATCTGGGCCGCTGAACACCCTCATAACTGATCTGGAGCGCTGCTGATGATCCTGCCCCCCCTCACGGCGCACGCCAACCGCCTTGCCGGCAAGGAGATGGGCGCGCTCATCGCCGAACCCGGCCGCGGCGACGCGCTGGTGATCGAGGCCGCCGGCCTCGTATTCGACGCCCGCCGCCAGCGTCTTGATCTGGAGGCCTGGGCCGCCCTGCTCGGCGCCGCCGCCAAGGCCCGCATCCCGGACGCCTTCGCGGCCATGATGCGCGGCGACATCGTCAACACCACTGAAGAACGCCCGTCTTTGCACGCCGCCTGCCGCAATCCGGACCGGCTGGCCGATGCGGCGCTCGCCGCCCGCCTGCGCGAGGCCCGCGCGCGCACCGCCGCCTTTACCGACGCGACAGAGGCGAGCGATGTGCTGGACGGCCACAAGCTGCGCCGCATCGTCAATATCGGCATTGGCGGATCCGATCTGGGTCCGCGCTTCATCTACGACGCCCTCAAGGCCTGGCGGCGCGAGGGGGTTGAGGCGCGTTTCGTGTCCAATCTCGATCCGGCTGATCTCGATGATGCGCTGGAGGGCGCTGACGCAGAGACCACGCTGGTGGTCATCGTGTCGAAATCCTTCACCACCCAGGAAACCCTGATGAATGGTCAGGCGGCGCGTGACTGGCTCGCCGCACGGCTGGGCGAGGCGGGCGCCAATGCGCGCCTGTGCGCGGCGACAGCGGCGCCGGACAAGGCGGCGGCCTTCGGGGTGGACAAGGCGCGCATCTTCCCGTTCGAGGACGGGGTGGGCGGGCGCTATTCGCTGTGGTCGCCGGCCGGGATCGCCATTGAACTGGCGGTGGGCTCCAGGGTCTATTCGCGCCTCCTGCACGGCGCGCGTGTGATGGATGATCATGTGATGGGCGCTGAGCCAAGCGCCAATATGGCCATCGCCAAGGGACTCGTTGATGCCTGGAACCGCGCCGCGCGCGGCCGGCCCTCGCGCTGCGTGACGGCGTATTCGTCGCGGCTCGAACGCCTGCCCGCCTATCTCCAGCAGCTGGAGATGGAGAGCCTGGGCAAATCTGTGCGCCATGACGGCGAGGCGCTGGCGGCGAGCCATTCGGGCGCGCTGGTCTGGGGCGGGCGCGGCTCGGACCTGCAGCACTCGGTGTTCCAGTGGCTGCATCAGGGTCAGGACGAGGCGCCGGTGGATTTCATCGCCCTGAAGGACGCCGCTTTCATGGAAGACCCGCGCGCCCGCGCCCTCAACGCCAATCTGGCGGCCCAGGGCGCGGCGCTGACCACCGGACGCGCCGGTGGCGAAGGCGAACTGGCGGCCCACAAGGCCATCGCCGGCGGGCGTGTGAGCAGCACAATCCTCCTGCCCGGCCTCAGCCCGGAGAGCCTTGGCGCGCTGGTGGCGCTGCACGAGCACAAAGTGGTTGTGGAAGCCGCCCTCTACGGCCTGAACCCGTTCGACCAGTGGGGGGTGGAGCTGGGCAAGGCGCTTGCCCGTGATCTGCTTTCCGGTGACACGGGCGGCTTCGATCCCGTGGCGCTCGATCTCGCCCGGCGCCTCGGTCTGGACGCCTCCTAGGCGTTCGCTTCCGGGCCGCGAATCCGCTTAACTACGCGCCAAAGACCCCTCCTGATCAAGGCTCGCCCATGACCCGAACGCCCGACCTTCCGCCCCTCGTTTCCGGCGCCATCAAACCCCTGGCCGACGCCATCCGCGCGCTCGCCATGGACGCGGTGCAGGCCGCCAATTCGGGCCATCCCGGCATGCCCATGGGCATGGCGGACGCGGCGGCGGTCTTGTGGACGCGCCATATCAAGTTCGATCCGGCTGATCCCGCCTGGCCCGACCGCGACCGCTTCGGGGGGTGGGCGGCCCACGGCTCCATGCTGGTCTATTCCATCCTGCACCTGATCGGGGTGGAGGGCGTGACGATGGAAGAGCTGAAAAACTTCCGCCAGCTCGGCTCGAAAACCCCCGGCCATCCCGAATACGGCCACACGCCGGGCGTGGAGACCACCACCGGCCCGCTGGGCCAGGGCATCTCCACCGCTGTCGGCATGGCGCTGGCCGAGCGCATGCTGAACGCGCGCTATGGCGATGAACTGGTGGACCACCACACCTGGGTGATCGCGTCCGACGGCGACCTTCAGGAAGGCGTCAGCCAGGAAGCCATTGCCCTGGCCGGGCACTGGAAGCTGAACCGTCTGATCGTGCTGTGGGACGACAATTCCATCTCCATCGACGGCTCCACAGACCTCTCCGACACCACCGACCATGGCGCGCGATTTGAAAGTGCGGGCTGGCGGGTTCTGCGCATTGACGGTCATGACCCCAAGGCGGTGGACGACGCGCTGACGCAGGCGCGCCTCAGCGACCATCCGGTGCTGATCGCGTGCAAGACCATTATCGGCAAGGGGGCGCCCACCAAGGCCGGGACGGCCGGCTCCCACGGTGCGCCGCTAGGGGCCGAGGAGATTGAGGGCGCCCGCAAGGCGATTGGCTGGACCCATGCTCCGTTCGAGATTCCCAGCGCCGTCTATGACGGGTGGCGCAGCGTCGCGGACCGCGGCGCGAAAGCGCGCGACGCCTGGACGCAGCGCCACAAGGCCTCTCCTGACCGCGCCGAGTTCGACGCCCGCCTGTCAGGCGAGACGCCCAAAGCCGCGCTCGATGCGCTTGACGCCCATATCGCGAGCCTCATGAGCGACAAGCTGGCGCTGGCCACCCGCGCCGCGTCGGGCAAGGCGATTGAGAGCTTCTGGGACAAGATTCCGGGCCTCGTCGGCGGATCAGCCGACCTGACCGGCTCGGTCAATACGCTGGTGAAGGGTCAGGCCCCGCTCAGCGCCGAAAACTATGCCGGCCAGTACATCCATTACGGCGTGCGCGAGCATGGCATGGCGGCGGCCATGAACGGCATGACGCTGCATGGCGGGGTGCGGCCCTATGCCGGGACCTTCCTGGTCTTCTCAGACTATTGCCCCCCGGCGGTGCGCCGGTCGGCGCTGATTAACCAGCCGGTGATCTATATCTTCACCCACGATTCCATCGGGTTGGGCGAAGACGGCCCCACCCACCAGCCGGTGGAGCATCTCTCCGCCCTGCGCGCCATCCCCAATCTGGCGGTGTTCCGCCCCGCCGACGCGGTGGAGGCCGCTGAAGCCTGGCGCGCCGCGCTGGAACGCAAGGACGGGCCAACCGCCCTGATCCTGTCGCGCCAGAAAACTCCGCACCTGCGCGCGGGCGACGGCGTGAAAAACCTGAGCACCCGCGGCGCCTATGTGCTGAGCGAGGCGGACGGTCCGGCGCAGGTCACCCTGATCGGCACGGGCACCGAGACCGCGCTGGCCGTCGAGGCCCAGGCGATACTCAAAACCCGCGGCGTCAACGCCCGCGTCGTGTCCGCGCCCAGCGTGGACACCTTCCTCGACCAGGACGCAGCGTACCGTGACAGCATCGTTGATCCCGCCCTGCCCGCCGTGGCGGTGGAGGCGGGCCTGCGCTGGGGCTGGGACGCGCTGATCGGGCGCGAGGGCGGGTTTGTCGGCATGACCGGCTTTGGCGCGTCGGCGCCTGCTGAAGCGCTCTATGACCATTTCGGCATCACCGCTGAGGCGGTTGCGGCGCAGGCACTGGAACGTCTGTAGACTGACGCCTGCACCGGCGGCGCAGGCCGTGACGGCCGCGCCGGCCCCTGAAATCAGGAGTGTCCGCTCATGAGCGCGCTTGAAGCCATGGCCGAAGACGGCCTCGATCTCAACGACATGGACGCGCTCATCGCTTTCGTGGCGGACGCCCATGCGGTGGACGCCGCCGCCCTGCTGGACGAGCTGGAGCCTAAACAGGCGCGCGACCTTCTGATGACGCAGACGCTGGATCATCAGACCGAGATTTTCGGCTATCTCTACGGCGACACCCAGGAAGCGCTGGCCCATATTCTCGAGCGCGCCAAGCTGGTCGAGATCGTCAGCGAGATGAACTCCGACGACCGGGCCGATCTCTATAACCGCCTCACCGAAGACCAGCGCGCGGCGCTGATGCCGGGCCTGGCGCGCGCCGAGCGTGAGGACATCCGGCGCCTCGCCTCTCACGAAGAGGGCACGGCCGGGGCGATCATGACGTCTGACTACGCCACGCTGGGTCTCGAGCTGACGGCGCGCGAGGCGATTGAATCGCTGCGCAAGGAGGCGCCGGACAAAGAGACGATCTACCGCGCCTATGTGGTTGATTCCGAGCGTAAGCTGCTGGGCTCGCTCCGCTTGCAGGCGCTGATCCTGGCGGCGCCGGAAACCCCCATCGCAGAACTGATGGAGCGCGGCGCGCTGTCGGTGCGCCTTGAAGAACCCCAGGAAGAGGTGGCCCGCAAGATCGCGCGTTATGACGTGCTGGCGATCCCGGTGATCAACGAGTCCGGCGAGCTGGTCGGCATCGTCACCCATGACGACGCGATTGACGTGGTCGAGGCAGAAGCCACCGAGGACTTCCACAAATTCGCCGCCGCCGGCGCCATTGGCGAGAGCGTGCGCGATGCGCCGATCCTCACCCTCTACCGCAAGCGCATCGTCTGGCTGGTCATCCTGGTGTTCGCCAATCTGTTTTCAGGGGCCGGCATCGCCGTGTTTGAAGACACCATCGCGGCCTATGTGACACTGGTGATCTTCATGCCGCTGATCATTGGCTCGGGCGGCAATGCCGGCTCGCAGGGCGCCACGCTGATGGTGCGCGCGCTGGCCACCGGCGATGTGGTGATGAAGGACTGGAGCGTGCTGCTGGGCCGTGAATTGCTGGTGGCGGCCCTGCTGGGCGTGACCATGGCCGTGGCTGTGGCGCCCATCGGCTATGCGCGCGGCGATATGGACATCGCGCTGGTGGTGTCGCTGTCCATGGTGATCGTGGTGCTCGTCGGCAGCCTGATCGGGATGAGCCTGCCCTTCGTGCTCAGCCGGCTGCGCTTCGACCCGGCCACCGCCAGCGCGCCGCTCATCGCCACCATCGCCGACGTGATGGGCATCCTGGTCTACTTCTCCATCGCCACAGCGATCCTGTTCTGACGCGGGCCGTCATCCTTGCAAATCTGACAGTTCATGTTGGGTTTGCGAGGATGCATCAACGTAAGCCATTGTTTTTAATGTCAACGCCTGAACCCGCCAGGCCGTTCAGGCCGGGTCTGAAACCATGGGCGCGGGAGCCGCCAAGGCGAGCTATGCTGATCCCATGAGCGCAACGATTCGCATTCTTGGCGTCGATCCCGGCCTGACCGCGACGGGCTGGGGGCTGATTGATCAGACCGGATCGCGCCTGGCCCTGGTGGCGTACGGCGTGATCCGCGCCCCGGCGCGCGCGCCCATGGCCGAGCGCCTGTGCGCCATTTACGACGCGCTGGAAGCCCTGATCGGCGAGCATCATCCCCATGAAGCGGCGGTGGAGGACCAGTTCGTCCACGTCAATCCGGGCAGCGCCCTGAAACTCGGTCAGGCCCGGGCCGCCGCCATGCTGGCGCCCGCACGCGCCGGGCTGACGGTCGCCGAATATGCGCCGCGCCTTATCAAGAAGGCGGTGGTCGGCACCGGCGCAGCGGACAAGACCCAGGTCGCCGCCATGGTGTCGGTGATTCTGCCCGGCGCGAAGGCCGAAGCCGACGCCGCCGACGCGCTGGCCGTCGCCATCTGTCACGCCCATCACCGGCGCTCCGCCGGGATGGCTTCAGCAAGGGCGGCGTCATGATCGGCAAGCTCAAGGGCATTGTGGACGCAGTCGGCGAGGAAGAAGCCGTCATCGATGTGGGCGGGGTGGGCTATCTCATCCATGCCGGGGCGCGCACCCTGTCGCGCCTCAGCCCCGGCGCTTCGGTCAGCGTGCATGTGGAGACCTATGTGCGCGAGGATGCGCTCAAGCTGTTCGCCTTTCTCACTGATGCGGAGCGGGCCTGGTTCGTGCGCCTGCAATCGGTGCAGGGCGTCGGCGCGCGCCATGCGCTGGCGATCCTCGACGCCGTGGCGCCGGGCGAGATCGAAAGCGCCGCTGCGCTGGGCGATACCTCCGCCTTCTCGCGCGCCAAGGGCGTCGGCCCCAAGCTCGCCCAGCGCATCGCTGCGGAGCTTAAAGACAAGGCGCCCCCCGCTGGCCGCACGCTGGGCGGGGGCGCGGCGCTCGCAGCGTCCAGCGCCACGGCCAAGTCCGCACCGGCCGCCCCCGCCGCCAGCGCCGCGCGCGAGGCGGCGGTCTCGGCCCTGATCAATCTGGGCTATGGCGAAAGCGACGCCCGCCGCGCCGCGGCCCAGGCCCTGCGCGATCTGGGCGATGACGCCGGCGAAGGCGCGCTGATCAAGGCGGCGCTGAAGGAGCTGGCGCGATGAGGGGGCAGATCAGGTCAATTGATCGCCGCGCACGCTGTTTGGGCAGGACACTGCTTCTTCTCCCTCCCCCGCCGGGGGAGGGCAGGGGTGGGGGGCATGCAGGTTCAGCCAAAGGCACGTCACCCGTCACCGCCGCACACCCCACCCTGACCCTCCCCTCAAGGGGAGGGAAAAACTCTCTGCTCCTGCGGCGCGGAGTTAGCAGAGAGGCGCGTCATGACTGAACCCGATCGCATCATCTCGGCCGAGGACCAGGCCGGGGACGGGCGTGACAAGGCGCTGCGGCCCCTGACCTTTGGCGATTTCGTGGGGCAGAAGGCGGCGATCTCGAATTTGAAAGTGTTTGTCGATGCAGCCGGGCGGCGCGGCGAGGCGCTGGACCATGTGCTGCTGTCCGGCCCGCCGGGTCTGGGCAAGACCACGCTGGCCCAGATCGTCGCGCGCGAGCTGGGCGTGGGCTTTCGCGCCACCTCCGGGCCGGTGATTGCGCGCGCCGGTGATCTCGCCGCCATTCTGAGCAATCTGGAGCCGCGCGACGTCCTGTTCATCGACGAAATCCACCGCCTGCAGCCGATTGTGGAGGAAATCCTCTATCCGGCCATGGAGGATTTCGCGCTGGATCTGGTGATCGGAGAGGGACCCAGCGCGCGCACCGTGCGCATCGATCTGCCGCCCTTCACCCTGATCGGCGCGACCACGCGGGCCGGGCTTCTGGCCACGCCCCTGCGCGACCGGTTCGGCGTGCCGGTGCGGCTGGAATTCTATGACGCGGCCGAGCTCGCCCATATCGTGACGCGCGGCGCCGGCAAGCTGGGCGCCGCGATGACCCAGGACGGCGCCATGGAGATCGCGCGGCGCGCGCGCGGCACGCCGCGCGTGGCGGGGCGGCTTCTGCGCCGGGTGCGCGATTTCGCCGAATCCGACGGCTCGCCGGTGATTGACCGCGCCGTCGCCGACGCCGCTCTGGCGCGCCTGGAAGTGGACGTGCTGGGGCTCGATAGCCTCGACCGGCGCTATTTGCGGGTGCTGATCGAAAGCTTTTCGGGCGGGCCGGCGGGCGTGGAGACGCTGGCCGCGGCCTGCGCCGAGGCGCGCGATGCGCTGGAAGACGTGGTCGAACCCTTCCTGATCCAGCAAGGCTTCATCCAGCGCACCCCGCGCGGTCGGGTCGCTGCCGCGCGCGCCTGGCGCCATCTGGGACTGGAACCGCCGCGGGTCGGCCCGGACCTGTTCGGAGACACGCCATGACCCCGGAGGCGGGTCAGTGGCGCGACGGCGCGCACCGCCTGCCGGTACGGGTCTATTACGAGGACACTGATTTCACCGGGGTAGTGTATTACGCCAATTATCTCAAATTCCTGGAGCGCGGCCGCACCGACGCCCTGCGCACCGCCGGGGTGTCCCATAGCGAGCTGCTCTCGCTTGACCCGCCGCTGGGCTTCGCGGTGCGGCGCATCAGTGTCGACTACATCATCCCGGCGCGCATTGATGATGTGCTGGTGGTGGAGACCCGCTTCGAGGCCGCGCGCGGCGCTCGGCTGACCATCGCCCAGCGCATCTTGCGCGCGGACGCCGTTCTCCTCACCGCCCGGGTGGACGCCGCCTGCATCGATCTGGAAGGCCGGCCGCGCCGCCTGCCCGCCTCAACTGTCGCCGCGCTTGAACGGATGACGGCGCAGGGCGGCTGAGCACGGCCGCTTCCTGCAGTGACGCGCCCCGCCTTTCCCTCAAATCGCCGCATTCGGCGCCGTTCATGCGCGCCAGGATCGGACGGCGCCTTGGCGCGGGGCTTGCACCCGGCTAAACAGCTTGACCGGGGACGCCGGTATCCAACCAGGCGCCGCATCGCGGCGCGCCGACGAGGGGTCTGAACGAGCTGTCATGGAAAGCGTAGCCGTCGAACTCGCCAGCCCTCAGGGCGAACTCACCATCCTGTATCTGTTCATGCGCGCCGACATCGTCGTGAAGGCGGTGATGGCGATCCTTGTGTTCATGTCCATCTGGTCCTGGGCCATCGCCATCGAGAAAGCGCTGGAATACCGCAAGGCCCATACCCGTGCGGTGCGCTTCGAAAACGATTTCTGGTCCGGCGGCGCGCTGGACGATCTGGCCAAGCGCTATGCGCGCGACCCGAAAGAGCCGTTTGGCCGGGTCCTGGCTGCAGCCTTGCGCGATTGGGACGGTTTCTCGGTGGCCAAGAGCGGCGGGGCCGAGGCCGGGCGGGAGCTCTCCAAGATGGAAAAGGGCCTGGGCGTCCTCGCCTCCATCGGCTCTTCAGCGCCGTTCATCGGCCTGTTCGGCACGGTGTGGGGCATCATGAACGCCTTCCGCGCCATCGCGACGGCCGAGAACACCTCTCTGGCGGTGGTGGCGCCGGGCATCGCCGAGGCGCTGTTCGCCACGGCGCTGGGCCTGTTTGCGGCGATCCCGGCGGTGATTTTCTTCAATGCGCTGAGCTCCAATCTGGGCAAGTACGCCGCGAAACTGGAAGGTTTCGTCGACGATCTGACCGCCCTCGCCAGCCGGGAGAGCTAGAGCCATGGGCGCTGGCGCCGACACCAATTCCGGCATCAAGACGGGCAATGGCGGCCGGCGGCGCTGGAAACCGGCCGCCGAGATCAACGTCACGCCATTTGTGGACGTGATGCTGGTGCTGCTGATCGTGTTCATGATCTCCGCCCCGCTGCTGACCGTGGGCATCGAGGTGGACCTGCCCGACACCGAAGCGCGGGCCATGACCACGTCTGAAGAGCCCTTGACCATCACCATCCAGGCGGACGGCACGATCTATCTGATGGAAACACCTGTGGGCTACGACGAGCTCGGCCCGCGCCTGCGCGCCATTGCGGGCGCCCAGTCAAACGCACGGGTCTATATCCGCGCCGACCGCGGGGTGGCTTATGGTGATGTGATGCGGGTCATGGCGCGGGTCTCGGCCTCGGGCCATCCCAATATCGGGCTCGTCACTGACCCGGCTCGCGACTAGGGAGGCGCGCGCTCATGCGCCAGGCCTTCGGTCTCATCCTGTCGGCCTTCCTTCACGTCGCCCTTGTGGCGTCGGCCTTCATCTATTTTCCCCAGGCCGCCCGTCTGACCACGCAGTCCGTGATCATTCCGGTCGAATTGGTGACGCTGGCTGACGTCACCAATGTGCGCGCCGCGCGCCCGGATCCCCAGCCCGAACCCGAACCCGAGCCCCGTCCCGAACCGCAGACCCTGCCCGAGCCGGTGACAGCGCCCGAACCCATCCCGCTGCCGCCCGAACCTGAGCCGGAACCCGAACCGGAGCCCGTGCGCGAGCCGGAGCCCGAGCCGGAACCTGAGCCCGAGCCGCGCCCTGAGCCACGCCCGCAGCCTGAGCCGCAGCCGCGCCAGCAGGACCGCGGCCTGGACCTGGATGATCTGGCGCGCCTGGTGGACCGCGCGCGTCAGGAGACCCGGCGCGAAGCCGCAGAGACCGGCGAGACCCGGCGCGGGGCCGGGGAAGGCACGGCCATGACCGCGACGCTCCAGGACATGTTGCGCAGCCAGATCGCGCGATGTGTGCGCTCCAATGCCGATGCGCCGGCCGACATGGACCTGCGTGTCCTGGTCGATGTGCAGCTGGAGCGCGACGGCACACTGTCGCGCCCGCCGCGCCTGCGTGACGAAGGCCGGGTGCTCAACTCGCCCAACCCCTTCCTGCGGGTCGCCGGGGAGCGCGCCCTGCGCGGCGTGATCGACTGTCAGCCCTATCGACTGCCGCCTGAAGCCTATGCGCAGTGGCGCCATCTTGAAGTCAATGTTGACACCCAGGCTAACCGCTCGTGAAGTCCCTCATCCGCGCCATTTCCGGAGCCGCGCCATGATCAGTGTCTGCCTTTCCCGTCTGGCGGCCGGCCTTGCCGCCATCGTCCTTGTCGCCGCGCCTGCGCTCGCCCAGGGCCCGCTGCGGGTGGATGTGACCGAGGGTCATCTCGACCCGATGCCGGTGGCCATACCCGACTTCATCGGCGCTGAAGGACGCGCCCTGGAAGCTGGCGAGCATATCGCCCGTGTGGTGAACAATAATCTGCGCAATTCCGGCCTGTTCGCGCCGGTGGAGCGCGACGCCTTCATCGAGCGCATCGAAAACATCGATCTGCGCCCGCGCTTTGGCGACTGGCGCGTCATCAACGCCTCGGCCCTTCTGGTGGGGCGCGTGACCATTGATGGCGAGGACCGGATGCAGATTGCGTTCCGGCTTTGGGACACCGCTACCGAGCAGCAATTGCTGGGTCTGCAGTTCGCCACCACCCCGGACAACTGGCGCCGGATCGCCCACAAGGTCTCCGACGCGGTCTATGAGCGCCTGACCGGCGAGCAGGGCTATTTCGACACCCGCATCGTCTATGTCGCTGAATCCGTCGGTCAGGACGACCAGACCATCCGGCGCCTGGCGGTGATGGACCAGGACGGCGCCAATCCATCCCTGCTCACCGACCGCTCCTACATGGCACTGTTGCCGAATTATTCGCCCAGCGCCCAGCAGATCACCTTCGTCGCCCAGCGCGAGGACGGGCGCAATATGAGCTATCTGTACGATCTGGCCACCGGCCGGCGCGAGTCGCTGTTCGAGGGCGGCCCCACGCTCAGTGCCGACGGCCAGTCGCTGTCACCGCGCTTTCACCCCGACGGGCGCTCGCTGGTGGTGGCGGCCGAACGGCACGGCTCCCACAATATCTTCCGCTATGACCTGCGCAGCCGCATCCTGCGCCAGATCACCAGCCATCCTGCCGACGACGTGTCGCCGTCCTACGCCCCGGATGGGGAGCAGATCGTCTTCTCATCCAACCGCTCTGGCCGCTCCCAGCTCTATGTCATGAACGCGGACGGCTCTGAAGTGCGGCGCATCACGTTTGCTGACGGCCAGTATTTCGCGCCGGTCTGGTCGCCGCGCGGGGATCTGGTCGCCTTCGTGCGCCAGCAATCGGGCGGGCGCTTCTCGCTCGGCGTGGTGCGCCCGGACGGGTCCGGCAATGAGCGCATCCTCTATGAGGGCTATTTCGTCGACAGCCCGACCTGGGCGCCCAACGGGCGCATTCTCGCCTTCACGCGCGGGGAGTTCGCAAGCGGCGGCACCGATTATTCGATCTGGAGCGTGGATCTGGCCGGATTCAATCTGCGCCGCCTGCCCACCCAGGGGCCGGCCTCCGACCCGGCCTGGTCGCCCTTGATCGAATAGGTTTGGCGTGCAACAGTTTTTCCGCTTCGCGCGCGAACGAGGGGAATTGCGTGTAAGCCCGGATTTCGGATACAAGCGCGAGCCCCGCGGGCGACGCCCCGGGCTTCTGGAGGGAACACAATCATGATGCGCCTGATTTTTGCTGCTGTCGCCGCGCTCGGCCTTCTGGCCTCTGCCTGCGCCAGCCGTCCCGAGCCCACGCCTGAGCCCGCGCCTGCACCGGCACCGGCTCCGGCGCCCGCCCCGGCCGACCCGGCGGGCCCGACTCCCGGCAGCGCCGCGCATTTCGAAGCGACCGCTGGTGATCGCGTCTTCTACGGGTTTGACCGGTTCGACCTGACCAGTGAAGCGCGCGAAACACTTCGCCGTCAGGCGGCCTGGCTCGCCAGCTATCCCAATACCCGCATCCTCATCGCCGGCAATACCGACGAGCGCGGCACGCGGGAATACAACCTGGCGCTCGGTGCGCGCCGCGCCAACGCTGCGCGCGACTTCCTGATCGCCCAGGGCGTGGATCCGTCCCGGATCCAGACCGTCTCGTATGGCAAGGAGCGGCCTGTGTGCCGCGAATCCAACGAGCGTTGCTGGGCCATCAACCGGAACGCCACCACCATCGTCCAGTCCGGCGCGGTGTCGTAGCGCCCGCACGGACCAGGCCTGACACGCTGCGCCCGCAAGCTTCGGCTTGCGGGCGCAGTGCTGTCAGGATCCCGGCGGCCTTGATTTCGCCTTCCCGACGCGGACACTGACAGACGACACAGCTTCCGCCCCGCGCGTTTTAGGAGACCGCCATGATGCGCGCCGTCCTCATCGCCGTCACGATCCTCGCCGCTCTGGCGCTGGCCGCGCCAGCCGATGCCCAAAGCCGGCGCGAATTGCAGATGCGCCTGGACAATCTCGAAGCGCGCCTGGCCCAGTTCGAGGCCGGCGCCGAGGCCGGCGATCCGCTGGCCGAATCCCTGCTGGCGCGCCTGGACGCGCTGGAGCGCGAGCAGCGCGTGATGACCGGCGAGATCGAACGCCTGGTGTTTGAGAACCGCCAGCTGCGCCAGCAGCTTGAGCGCTTGCAACAACACCCGCGCACTGAACGCGATGAAGACAGTTTCGAAGGCGCGCCACCGGTGCTGGGCCCGGATGAGATCAATCCCGATGATCCCTTCGCCGAGGCCCGCGCTGAAGCCGTCCAACCCCTGCGCCTGCCCGATAACGGCGCGCCGCGCTCTGATGCGGCGCCAGCGCCTGAGGCTGATCCCGATGTGCTGTTCGCACGCGCGCGCGCGCGCCTGATGGACGGGGATTTCTCCGGGGCCCGCGACAGCTTCCAGACCTTTACAGATCGCCATGGCGACCACTCCCGCGCAGGCGAGGCCTGGTACTGGCTGGGTGAAACCCATTTCGTGAACGGCGATCTGCAGGACGCCGCCGACGCCTATATCGCCTCGCTGCGCGCCGATCAGCGCGGCGAGCGCGCGCCGGACGCGCTGGTGCGCCTGTCCGCCTCGCTGGCCGGGCTGGGCCAGACCAGCCGCGCGTGCCAGCTGCTGGGCAGTTTTGCGCGCGAATATCCCAACGCCAGTCAGGATGCGCGCCGGCGCGCCGAGCGCGAACGCACACGCATCGGGTGCTGAAGCCGGAGGCGGCAGACGCGCCGGTTCTGGCGCTAGGTTTCTCCGGCGGCGGGGATTCCACCGCCCTTCTGATCGCCCTGCGCGTAGCCTGGCCGGACGCGGCCCTTCACGCCCTCATCGTCGATCACCGCCTGCGCCCGGGCAGCGCTCGGGAGGCTGAGCTGGCGGCGCGGCGCGCGCGCGAGCTGGGCGCGCAGGCGCATATCATGGTCTGGGACGCGCCGCGCCCGGGACAAGGCGCCGCGCGCCTGGCGCGCCACCGTCTGCTGGCCCAGGCCTGCCGGCGGGTCGGGGCGCAAATTCTGTTTCTTGGCCATGCGCTTGACGACCGCGTGGAGACCTTGCGCATGCGCGCGGAGCGCGGCGGCGCGGACCCGACCCTGGCGGTGATGGCGCCGGTGAGCTGGTCCCCGGTCTGGCCGGAGGGACGCGGCCTGATCATCGCCCGGCCGCTGACCGGCGTCTGGCGCGCATCCCTGCGCGCGGCGCTCCGGCGCATGGGCGCCGCATGGATAGACGACCCGTCCAATGCCGACCGGCGCTTTGAACGCGTGCGCGTGCGTCAGGACCCGCTGCCGCAGAACGAGGCCAAAGCTTTGCTGGACAAGGGCGATCACGCCCTTCAGGAGGCCGCGCGCATCGGCGCGGCCGCTCACGGGCTGATCGAGCAGTCCTGCACATACACGCCCTGGGGCGGGATAAATTTGGACTCCGCCAGCATCGCCAGCGCCGGGACGCTCCCGGCCCGCAGGGCTGCAGGCGCGGTGCTGGCGGCGGTCTCGGGCGCGCCCGCGCCGCCGCCGCCGCGTTTGATAGCGCGCTTTTTATCCGCCGCATTCAACGGGCGCGTATGCACCGGATCCGGCGCGCTTATCACCGATTCTGGCGCCGCAGGACGCGATCCTGGCGCCGCAGGACGCGCGGATGGCGCCGTGGCGGCGCCGCCGCTGGAGCTCACTCCCGGCGCATGCGCGGTCTATGACGGGCGCTACGAGATCACTCCCGATGCGCCGGTCCGCCTCTCGCTGCTGGGCGCGCGACGGCCCGGCCTTGGCGAAGGCCAGGCGCCCGGCCTGCTGCGCCCCGGCCTGATTCTGATCGAAGGCGCATCCGGGCCGGTTCTGGCCGGTGAGGACGGGCCGGGCCGCTGGCTGCTGGCTGATCGTGTGCGCAGTCTGACGCTTCCGCCCGCGCTTCCGGCGTGGTTTGATGTTACAATAGCTGAAGCGCGCGCATGCGCCGCACTGGCGGTCGCGCCCGCGCGCTCCAATATCTAACCTGACGCGGGGCATGAATGCGCCCGCGCTTCCGGTCTGCGCGCCCGGTTTGCAAGACGCGCGAAGGACACGACTGGCGACATGAACATGCGCAACATCCTGGTCTGGGCGATCCTGCTGCTCTTGCTGCTGGCCCTGTTCAACATGCTTCAGGGACCATCGCGCGAGCCCGCTGCGACCGAGGTGAATTATTCGCGCTTCCTGGACCAGGTTGAAGCCGGGCAGATCCGCTCGGTCACCATCCAGGGCGATGTGATCACCGGGGAGACCTCCAATGGCGCGGCCTTCCGCACCGTGGTGCCGGGCGACGCCAGCACCACCGAGGCGCTGCGCGAGTCCGGGGTGGAGATCACCGCGCGCCCGGCCAGTGACGGCAATATGGGCTTCTGGGGCCTGTTGCTGAGCTGGTTCCCCATGCTGCTGCTGATCGGGGTGTGGATTTTCTTCATGCGCCAGATGCAGGGCGGCGGGCGCGGCGCGATGGGCTTTGGCAAGTCCAAGGCCAAGCTGCTGACCGAGAAGTCGGGGCGCGTGACCTTTGACGACGTGGCCGGCATCGATGAGGCCAAGGAGGAGCTTCAGGAGATCGTGGAATTCCTGAAAGACCCCTCCAAGTTCCAGCGCCTGGGCGGCAAGATTCCCAAGGGCGCGCTGCTGATCGGCCCGCCGGGCACCGGTAAAACCCTGACCGCGCGCGCCGTGGCCGGCGAGGCGGGCGTGCCCTTCTTCACCATTTCCGGCTCCGACTTCGTGGAGATGTTCGTGGGCGTGGGCGCATCCCGTGTGCGCGACATGTTCGAGCAGGCCAAGAAGAGCGCGCCGTGCATCATCTTCATCGACGAGATCGACGCGGTGGGCCGTTCGCGCGGCGCAGGGCTCGGCGGCGGCAATGACGAGCGCGAGCAGACCCTCAACCAGCTCTTGGTGGAGATGGACGGGTTCGAGGCCAATGAAGGCATCATCCTGATCGCCGCCACCAACCGGCCCGACGTGCTGGACCCGGCGCTGCTGCGCCCGGGCCGCTTCGACCGCCAGGTCGTGGTGCCCAATCCCGACGTCACGGGCCGCGAGAAAATCCTCAAAGTGCACATGCGCAACGTGCCGCTGAGCGCGGACGTGGACCCGAAGGTGATCGCGCGCGGCACGCCGGGCTTCTCCGGTGCGGATCTGGCCAATCTGGTCAACGAGGCCGCCCTGCTGGCGGCCCGGCGCAACAAGCGCATCGTGTCCATGGCCGAGTTCGAGGAGGCCAAGGACAAGGTGATGATGGGGCCGGAGCGCCGCTCCATGGTCATGTCAGAGGACGAAAAGCGCCTGACCGCCTATCACGAGGCCGGCCACGCGCTGGTGGCGCTGAACGTGCCGGGCTCCGACCCGCTGCACAAGGCCACCATCATCCCGCGCGGGCGCGCTCTGGGCATGGTCATGCAGCTGCCCGAGGGCGACAAGTATTCCATGTCCTATCAACAGATGACCTCGCGGCTGGCCGTACTGATGGGCGGGCGCGTGGCCGAGGAGCTGAAATTCGGCGAGGAGCATGTCACGTCCGGCGCCGCCGGCGACATCAAGATGGCCACGCGCCTGGCGCGCGCCATGGTCACCCAGTGGGGCTATTCCAAGGATGTCGGCCTGGTCGATTACGGCAATGATCAGGGCGAGGTGTTCCTGGGCCAGCAGCTGGTTCAGTCCACCTCCATCTCGGCGGACACGGCCTCCAAGATCGAGACCGAGGTCAAGCGCCTGATCGAGGCGGGCTATCAGGAAGCGCGCCGCATCCTGACCGAGAAAAAGGATGACTGGGAGACGCTGGCCGAAGGCCTGCTGGAGTACGAAACCCTGAGCGGAGAGGAGATCACCAACCTGCTCAAGGGCGTCAAGCCGGTGCGCGACACCTATGTGCCGCCCAAGCCGGGCGCGGACGAACCGCCCGCCGGCGCCGTGCCGGAAGTCGCCGATGACGAGGACGACGTCGCCGCCCCCGGCGGGCTGTCGCCCAAACCCGGCCCGGCGTAATTGGCGCCGATTGCATGAAGTCAGGCCCGCCGCCGACGGGGCGGGGCCTTTTAAATTAGAAGCCCTGCAGGGAGAGGGGGTAACCGCAGCCTGCCCAACCCCCACGCCCCCC
>JAFIEB010000003.1 GCA_020832735.1 Oceanicaulis sp. | reverse complement strand
CCCCCCACATGCGTGGGTGCGCCGCGCATAATGGGGGGCTTCTAAACCGCCCGCGGCGTCAACACCCGGGGCACAAACCCCACCGGGGCGGGGCCCAGGGCCCCCGCCCCGTTTGTCAGGTCAAAGTGTCAGTCCTGGGTCAGTAATCAGTCTCGCTCGCCGGCGCCATGTCGCGCACGGCGAAGGTCTGGTTCACGGTCTGGCCGTCTTCAAACACCAGCGTGATGTTGATCTCGCCGGCCGCCAGAGCATCGCGGTCAATATCGAACAGCATCAGATGATCGCCGCCGGGCGTCAGCGTGAGGGCGCCGCCGGCCGGAATGCCCAGCCCTTCCACGCGGCGCATGCGCATCACATCGTCTTCCATCGCCATGGTGTGGATTTCCATGCGCGCGGCCGCATCGGTGCGCGCGTCGACCAGGCGTGCGGCGGCGCCGTCAGCTGACACGGTCATGAAGCCGGCGGTGACGTCGCGGCCCGGCGGGGGAGTGCGCACCCAGGCGCCGGTGACGGAGATGGCCGCCATCTCGGCCGCAGGGGCGGCGTCCTCGGCGGGCTCTGCCGAAGCGCCGTTCTGCGCCGGGGCCGGATCGGCGCTGCCGGGGACGGAGGTGGCGGGATCGTTGCAGGCTGCAAGCGCGAACGCCGAAGCGGCGGCGAGCCAGATGGAATGACGCATGGGGATGTCCTTGTCTTGCCGGTCCGTGCAGATAATTCCGCACCAGACGGGTTCTTTAAGTGGCGATTGCGAACGCTATGCGCAAGGGGACGGCTTGTCTCACCCCTTCCAGTAGCCCACAAGGCCGCGCACCTCGGCGATCACCGGTTCGGCGGCGGCGCGGGCGCGCTCGGCCCCGTTTGACAAGATGCGGTCGATCTCGGCCGGGTCGGCGATCAGGCGGGCGTATTCGCTCGCGATGGGCGCGATGAACTGCACCGCGATCTCGGCGAGCCTGGGCTTGAACGCGCCAAAACCCTGACCGGCATGTTCGTCCAGAACGGATTGTGCGCTGACGCCGGTGAGGGCGGCGTAGAGACCAACCAGATTGCGCGCCTCGGGCCGGGCGTCCAGCTCGGCGGTTGTGGCGGGCAGGGGCTCTGCGTCGGTCTTGGCCTTCTTGATCTTGCGCGCGATCGTGTCGGCGTCGTCATTGAGATTGATGCGCGAATTATCGCTGGGATCGGATTTCGACATTTTCGCCGCGCCGTCTTTCAGCGACATGATCCGCGCGCCCGCGCCCGAAGGCGGAATCACCGGCTCGGGCAAAGGCAGCACGGCCTGCCCGCCGCCAAAGTCGCGGTTGAAGCGGGCGGCGATGTCGCGCGACAATTCGAGATGCTGTTTCTGGTCCTCGCCTACCGGCACGTGGGTGGCCTTGTAGATCAATATGTCAGCCGCCTGCAGCACCGGATAGGTGAACAGGCCGACGCTGGCGCGCTCGGCGTCCTTGCCGGCCTTGTCCTTGAACTGGGTCATGCGCTCCAGCCAGCCCAGACGCGCCACGCACTGGAAAATCCAGGCGAGCTCGGCATGGGCGGGGACCGCCGACTGGGCGAATACCGCGCTGCGCGACGGATCGACCCCGGCGGCGAGATAGGCGGCGGCGGCGGCGCGCACCCGTCCGGGCAGATCACCCGGGTCATGGGCGATGGTGATCGCGTGCATGTCCACCACGCAGTAGAAGCAGTCGGCATCGCCCTCCTGCAGGCGCACCCAGTGCTTCAGCGCGCCCAGATAATTGCCGATATGCAGCCCGCCTGTGGGCTGCATGCCCGACAGGATGCGTTCAGGGCCGGTATAGACGGGCAGGGCGTCGCTCATGGGTGATCCGATGTCTGGTCAGTCGGTAAGGAACAGGGCGCGGTGATAGCCTCGCGATTGCCAAGGCTCAAGCGTGAAGGGCGCTGGGGCCTCAATCCTTGCCGCGCGGGCGGCGCACCAGATCGCGCAGATCGGAGATGCTGAGGGCGCCAGTGGCCAGCGCCGCCAGCGCGTAGACAGCTGCGCCCAGCGCCACCACGGCGCCCAGAACGATCAGCTTGGCGGGATAGGCGCCAAGCGCCGGGACGAGATCGGTGACCCAGTCAGCGCCCGGCCCCGCCATCACCCACACGGCGCCTCCCATAATCGCCGCAGCCAGCACCTGGCGCGGCAGGCGTTGGACGAGACGCGCATCGAGCCGCCACAGCCCGCGCGCCAGCAGGGTGCGGGCCAGCAGCGCCACATTGATCCAGGCCGCCACGCTGGTGGCGATAGCGAGCCCCACAAATCCCATCCCGCCAAAGAACAGCGTCACGGCGAGGCCGAAATTCACCACCACCGACACCAGCGCATAGCGCATGGGCGTGGCGGTGTCCTCGCGGGCAAAGAAGCCCGGGGTCAGCACCTTGATCAGGATGAAGGCGGGCAGGCCCGCGCCATAGGCGATCAGCACCATCGCGGTGTTGGCGGTGTCCTGCGCGCTGAACGCGCCCCATTCAAACAATCCGCCGAGGAGAAATTGGGGGATGATCAGCATGGCCGCCAGGGCGGGCAGGGTGAGGGCGAGGGAGATCTCGATGGACCGGTTCATGGCGAACTGGCCGCCCGCCTCGTCGCCTGCGCGCAGGCGGCGGGCGAGATTGGGCAGCAGCGCCAGCCCCATGGCGATGCCGATCACCCCCAGCGGCAACTGATAGAGGCGTTCGGCGTAATTGAGATAGGAGCGCGCCCCTTCTTCCAGCATGGCGATGGAGGAGGTGACCAGCACATTGATCTGGGTGACGCCCGCCGCCACCGCGCCGGGCACGCCCAGCACGATCAGGCGTTTGACCCGCGG
Organism: Oceanicaulis sp.; assembly: GCA_020832735.1. Taxonomy (GTDB): domain Bacteria; phylum Pseudomonadota; class Alphaproteobacteria; order Caulobacterales; family Maricaulaceae; genus Oceanicaulis. The sequence continues at coordinate 26,830 of JAFIEB010000003.1, read as the reverse complement.
CGTCACGCGCGGCGCGCGCAAGGTCAGCTTCAGCTTCGCCCTGTGCGCGGCCAGCACCAGCAGCGCGACCTGCATCAGGCCCGAGACCGTCACGCCGATCGCAAGCCAGAAGGCCAGCGAGGCGCGGTCGGCGAACTCGAACATCAGCACGACGATCAGCGCCAGATTGAACAGCATGGGCGCGCCCGCCGCCGTGGCGAACCGGCCATGGGAATTGAGCCCCCCGCCGATCAGCGCCGTAACCGCCATGCAGAGCAGATAGGGCATCATGATCTGCAGCAGCAGGATCGCCAGAGCGAACACATCCGGATCATTCACCTGGCCGGGAAAGAAGGCGTAGCCGATCCAGGGCGCGAGCAGCTGGAAGGCCACGACCACGATCAGCGTGACGGTGGCCAGAAGGCTCAGCGCCTCGCTGGCGAAGGCGTCGGCCTCGGCCTGGCCCTTGCCCTCCAGCTCGCGCGCATAGAGCGGCACGAAGGCGGCGTTGAACGCGCCCTCGGCCAGCACCCGGCGGAAGGTGTTGGGGATGACCAGAGCCTGGAAAAACACGTCGGCCACCGGCCCGGCGCCCAGTCGGCCCGCCATCAGGCTTTCGCGCACGAGGCCGAGAATACGGCTCGCCAGCGTAAAGGCGCTCACTACGCCCAGATTGCGTATGAGCTTCACCGCCAGGCGCTCGCTGTGACCGGGGCGTTGCCGCGCCCGGCGCCGAGCGCCGCCTCGGCCTCGGTCAGCACCGCATCCAGCGCCGCGGTAACGGATTCCATGAGGGCGGGATCGTCAGGCTTGGCGCCCTTCAAGGTGACGTAGAACGTGTCCACCGCGCGCTGGCCGTAGCCGTCAATGCGCGCCGCCTGCAGCGACAGACCCAGACCGGTGAGGGTGCGCGCCAGATCATGCAACAGGCCCGGCCGGTCGCGTCCCGAAGCCTCGATCACCAGCGCATGGTCGGCGGCTTCAAGGTCGAGCTTGACGTATGGGGTGACGGCGAACGCCGCCTCGCGACGGCGCAGCGGGCGCACAGGCAGGCGCCAGCCATCGGCCAGACCGTCGCGCGCGGCCGCCTCCACCGCGTCCTTGAGGCGCGAGCGTGAGACCGGGTCGGCCCAGCCGAAGGGCTTGCCGCCGGCTTCCTGGACGAAGAACACGTCGAACGCGCGCCCGCCTTCAGTGGTGGCGACCTGGGCGCCGACCACATTGGCGCCTTCGCGCGCCAGCGCCCCGGCGATGTCGGCGAACAGGCCGTCGCGGTCGGGCGCCAGCACCATCACCTCGCAGGCCGAGCGGCGCTTGTCGATGCGCACGCCGGCGGCGATTTCGCGTCCGCCCGCCTCGCAGGCGCGCACGAAGGCGGCGTGACGCAGCCGGTCGCTGTCGGCGAAGGCCAGCCAGTAGGGCTCGTCCAGCTCGCGCGTCCAGCGCTCGGCGAAATCGGGATCAAAGCGCGACACCACCGCGGCGAAACGGTTGCGGGCGGCTTCGGCGCGTTCGGCCAGGCGCGCGCGCGCCGCGTCCTCGCCGCGTTCCCCGCCCTCGGCCAGAACTGCGGCGGTGGCCTGGTAGAGGTCGCGCAAGAGCTGGGCCTTCCAGCCATTCCACACGCCCGGCCCGACGGCGCGGATGTCCACCACGGTCAGGATGGTCAAAAGGCGCAGGCGCTCCAGCGTGCCGCACAGCTGGGCGAAATCGAGCACGGTGCGCGGGTCGGAGATGTCCCGGCGCTGGGCCGCGTCGCTCATTTCCAGATGGTTGGCGATCAGCCAGGCGACCAGCTCGGTCTCGTCATCGTCCAGGCCCAGCCGGGCGCAGGCGATCCGCGCATTGGCCGCGCCCTCGATGCACTGATCGCCCTTGCCCTTGCCGGTGTCGTGCAGCAACACAGCCAGATGCAGGGCGCGCCGGGCGGACAGTTTCGGCGCCAGGCTGGTGGCCAGGGGATGGTCGGCGGCCAGCTTGCCCTGCTCGATCTCGCGCAGCAGGCCCAGCGCGTTGAGCGTATGCTCGTCCACCGTGAAGCGGTGATACATGTTGAACTGGGTGCGCGCGACGATGTCGCCGAATTCCGGGATATAGGCGCCCAAAAGCCCCGCTTCGGTCATGGCGCGCAGGGTCATGCGCGGATCGTCCGCGTCCAGCAGCACGGCGAAGAAGCTGCGCGCCGCGCGCGGATCGCTGCGGAAGGCGTCGTCGATGAAGCGCAGGGACTGGCCGATGCGCGCCACGGCGTCCGGGTGCAGATCGTAATGGCGCGCGGCCGCGGACTCGAACAGGCTCAGCATCATCACCGGATCGCGCTCGATCACGGCCGGATCGGCGAAGTCGAGCCGTCCGGCGTGCAGGGCGAAACCCGCTTCGGCCAGGCCTTCAGCATCAGCCATGCCGTCAGACGGCAGGAAGCGCCCGCCTGCGCCGGGCGGGTCCTTGAACTCGTCGGCTTCCAGCTTGGCGCAGATCAGACGGGTCAGCGCCCCCACATCGATGGCCTTGAGGAAATAGTCGCGCATGAAGGTTTCCACCCCCAGCGCGTCCTCGCTGTCCCCATAGCCCATGGCCACGGCGATGTCGGGCTGAAGATCGAAGCTCAGCCGGTCGTCCTTGCGCCCGACAAGGGCGTGCAGATGAAAGCGCACCGTCCAGAAGAAATCGGCCGCCGACAGGTAGCGCTCCACGTCGGCCACCGACAACAGGCCCGCCCCCACCCAGCGCTCCAGCGCGTCGGCGCCGTAGAGCACCTGCGCGAGCCAGCGCACGGTCTGAAGATCGCGCAGGCCCCCCTTGCCGTCCTTGACATGGGGTTCGACCGCATAGCGGCTGTCGCCCTGGCGGTCGACGCGCGCATCGCGCTCGGCCAGCTTGGCGGCGGCGAAACCGGCGGCCTCGTCGCCCAGCCATTGCTCGTCAAATGTTGACAGGAGCCGGCGCACCAGGCGCACATCGCCGGTGATCGGGCGGATGTCGAGCAGGGCGGTGCGCTCCGACACATCGGTGCGCGCCAGTGCGATCGCCTCGTCCACCGTGCGGATCGCCCCGCCGCCGACCGGCAGATTGCAGTCCCACAGCGCATAGAGCGTGCGCTCCACGATCAGGGCGGCGTGATCCGGGGCGGGGTCGTCGACCAGGAACACCAGATCGATATCGCTGTGCGGCGCCAGCTCGCCCGCGCCGTAGCCGCCCACCGCGCACAGGGCCAGGCCGGGCAAGCGCGCCCCGTCCGCGTCCAGATCGGTGGCGATGGAATCAAACAGGGCGCGCAGCGCGGCGTTCATGACGCCTGACAGGGTGCGCGCCGCCTCCAGCCCGCCGCTGGCGCCCTGGAGCCGGGTTTCGGCGTGGGCGCGCCCGCGCGCGAGATAGGCTTTCAGCTTGATCAAGGCCGCCTGGCGCTCGGCCGTCTGCTCCCACCCGGTGCGCGTGGAGGCGGCCAGCTCTGCGCGCAGGCGCAGGCCGTCCAGAGAGGCGGGAAGAGAGGTCGGGCGGATCATGACCCTCCTTCTACGCCAGTGCGCCCCGGCCTGTCAGCGTCCTTGCGCCTCGACCACCAGCGCCTCGCTGGCCGGAACCCGGCCGCGCACCAGCGATTGATAGGCCCCCATCGCCTCGCCGCCGCCGGTCAGGCTGCGCCAGGCCAGAAGATCATCGGCGGCGGCCGCGAACCGGGTCCAGGCGTCGCCCTGGCGCTTGGCGAACCCGTCCGGGCCCCACTCGGCCATGCGGTCACGGGCGTGATCGGGCGCGAAGAAGAAGACGGGCCGGGGACCGGGCAGATCGCCCGCCGGCGCGCTGTCGTCCCAGTGGGCGCCGCCGACGCGGATATTGCCCTTCAGGCTTGCGCCCAGATGCGCATGCAGCGCCCGGTTCACCTCCGCTGCGCCGGCGAAATCGACAATCAGCCGGGGCGGGGCGGGGTCCATCTGTGCGATGGCGTCATAGGCGATGACGGCGTCATAGAGCTCTGACGCCTCCACGAAGGCGGCGTTGCGCGGTGAGGTCAGCGCCTCGATGCGCAGGCCTTGAGGCCGGTCGCGGCCCAACAGGAAGGCGAGCGCCAGCGCGGTCTTGCTCGACGCGCTGGTCAGCAGGATGGCCTCAGCGCCCAGAAAGGCTGAATCGCGCAAATGCGCGTCGATCAGGAAGGAGGTGAGAAACAGCGGCTGCAGCACCATCTGCACGGCCTCGCGTTCCCGGTCATATCCCGGATCGGCGGCGCAGCGCACATAGCGGTTATACACCGCCGGCAGGCCGGCGCGGTGGGGCGCGGCATCGATGAAGCTGTCAGGGCGGATCTTGCCGGGCGTCACCACCAGCTCGCTGGCGGCGGGGAAATAGCCATAGACGCGCTCGCCGATCTTGAGGCCCTCCGCGCGGCTTTCGGTCACTTGCGCAAAACCCCAGACCGGCAGGCGCCCGCGCCCGTCGGCGCCGGGGAAGAAGCGCCAATAGCCCATCGCCTCGCCAAAGGCGGCGTAGGTGATGTTGTTGGCCGTCAGCGCAAACCGATGGATGGCCAGGCGCGCTTCGCCCTCGTTCAGCGCGTGCGGCGCGTCCTCCACGATATCGGCTTTGGTGATGTCGGCTTGATCAATGCTCAGCGCCCAGCCCATGGCAGGAGCCTCCTTCTTTACAGCGGCGAGGTTTCAGTGATGCAGGTGTTCGGCCGGTGAATCGCCCGGCTCCCAGCGGCGCAGCACGGCCGGGTCCGGGGCGCCGTAATCCTCCGGCAGGTCCGGGCAGGGCGCGCTTTTCAGGATGTCGCGAATGACCGCCAGGCGCGCCGGGCGCTTGTCGTCGGCATTCACGACCCGCCAGGGGACGGGATCGCCGGTGGCGGCCAGCATGGTGTTGCGCGCCTTGGAATAGGCGTCGAATTTCTTCAGGGCGACGGCATCCACCGGCGAGATTTTCCACGATTTGAGCGGATTGACCCAGCGGTCCTCCAGCCGGCGCGCCTGCTCTTTGCGGGAGATGTCGAGATAGTATTTGAGCAGGATCAGGCCGTCATCGGTCAGGATGTGCTCGAAAGGGCCCACATCGCGCAGGAAGGCCTTGTGCTGGGAGCCGGTGCAGAATCCCATCACCGGCTCCACGCCGGCGCGGTTATACCAGGAGAGGTTGAACAGCACCGTCTCGCCGCCTGCGGGAAGATGCTTGGTCCAGCGCTGGAAATGCCAGCTCGACCGGTCGCGTTCGGTGGGCTTGCCCAGCGCCACCACACGGGTGTCGCGTGGCGACTGGTGGCGGACGATGCGCTTGATCACCCCGTCCTTGCCCGCCGAGTCGCGCCCTTCAAGAATGATCAGCAGGCGCGCCTCGGTGGCGATCAGATGGCGCTGCAGCGACACCAGACCGATTTGAAGGCGTTTGAGCTCGCTTTTGTAGAGTTGCTTGTCCATCGCCGCTCACACTGAGCCTCCTTGAGCGCCAAGTCGAGGCTTGCGCGGCGCGCGGCGTCTTTCGAAACTGTAATAACGTGCGGGCTTGTGCGCGGCGCCGATTGGGCTAAACCGGCGCGCCCGGCCCTTGCTGACGAGCCCGCCATGGCAGACCACGCAATTGAAACCCGCGCCCTGTCGCGCCGCTTTGGCGAGAAGCGCGCCGTGGACGGCATTGATCTTGAAGTGCGCCGCGGCGAGATTTTCGGCGTGCTCGGCCCCAATGGCGCGGGCAAAACCACGCTGGTGCGCATGCTGGCGACGCTTTTGCGTCCCACGGGCGGCGGCGCGCTGGTGCTGGGCCATGATATCGAGCGCGAGGCGTGCGAGGTGCGCCGCAAGATCAGCCTGACCGGGCAGTTCGCCTCGGTGGATGAAGACCTGACCGGGTATGAGAACCTCCTCCTCCTGTCGCGCCTGTCAGGCCTCAAGGGCGGTGATGCGAAGGCGCGCGCCGTGGGGCTCCTGAGCGCCTTTGACCTGGCGGACTCGGCTGGAAAGCAGGCGAAGGATTATTCGGGCGGCATGCGGCGCAAGCTGGATATCGCTTCCAGCCTGATCCGAAGGCCTGAGCTGCTTTTCCTTGATGAGCCGACCACCGGGCTGGACCCGCGCTCGCGCAATCAGGTGTGGGACATTGTGCGCGGCCTGGCGGCCAGCGGCACGACCATCCTCCTGACCACGCAATATCTCGAAGAGGCGGACCAGCTCGCTGGCGAGATCGCCGTGGTCGATCATGGCCGGATCATTGCGCGCGGCACCAGCGCGGAACTGAAAGCCAAAGTCGGCGGCGGCGTGTTGCAGATCAGCCTGGCGAGCGCGGAGCGGCGCGAGGCGGCCTCACAGCTGCTCGCCGGCATGCTGAGCGGCGAGGTGCGCGCCGGCGGCAATGGCGTGTCCCTGAGCGTGGATGTGGCCGATCCCGATGCGGGGCTGGCCGCGCTCTCCGCCCTGTCGGCGGCGGGCATCGCGCTGTCGGGCTACAGCCTCAGCCAGCCGAGCCTGGATGAGGTGTTCTTCGCCCTTACCGGCCGCCCGCCGGAACCCGAGACCGCGCCTGACAGCGCGCCAAAGCCGGAGGCTGCGGAGTGAGCGATATGACCCGGCCCCTGGAGCGCGCCGCAGAGGACGCGGTGCTGTCGGCGCCCGCCATCGCCGCGCGTCCGCCCCACGCGGTCTCGGTGAGCCTGACCTATGCCTGGCGGGCGCTTCTGAAGATCAAGCACATGCCCGAACAGCTGTTCGACGTGGTGGTCACGCCCATCATGTTCACGGTGATGTTCACCTATCTGTTCGGGGGCGCGCTGGCGGGCTCCACCGACGCCTATCTGCAATTCCTGCTGCCGGGCATTCTGGTGCAGACGATTGTTTTTACATCCGTTTATACCGGCTTCACGCTCAATACCGACATCTCCAAGGGCGTGTTCGACCGCTTCCGCTCCCTGCCCGTCTGGTCGCCGGGACCGATCGCGGGCGCGATGCTGGCCGACGTGTTCCGCTTCACCGCCTCGGGCGTCATCGTCTTCATCGTCGGCACGTTGATGGGCTACCGCCCCGAGGGCGGGTTCATCGCGGTGATCCCGGCCCTGCTTCTCATGAACGCCTTCGCCTTCGGCTTTGGCTGGATATTCACCGCGCTGGCCCTGTCGGTGCGCACGCCGTCCACCGTGATGACGCTGGCCTGGCTGGTGCTGATGCCGCTGACGTTTGCGTCCAACATCTATGTCGATCCGGCCACCATGCCGGGCTGGCTGCAGGCGGTGGTGGCGGTCAATCCGGTCAGTCTGCTGGTCACGGCGATCCGCGAGATCATGGCGGGCGCGCCTGACCTGCAGTCAATCGCGCTGGCCCTGCTCGCTCCGGGGGTGATCGCGGCGATCTTCGGGCCAGTCACGATGTGGCTCTACCGCAAGGAGCGCTAGCGGCGCCCCCACTTGACGCTTGCACGGCGCGCATTGGCCGGGCGATGGTGCGGCCATGCGATATCTCGGTCCTGTCCTCCTCACCGTGCTCGTCCTGGCCGCCGCCGCGGCGGCGGGCGGGCATGTGCTGACGCGCAATTCCGAAGGCCTGTCCTTGCGTGATCTGGGGCAGAGCGCGGGCGAGGCTTATGTGTTCGGCTATCCGCTGGTGCTGATGGAGGAGACGCGCGCGGTGATGCTGGCGCGCCTCGAGGCTGAAGGCGAGGCGGGCGGGATCAACACAATCCACCATCGCCGGGACCTGCCGCAGGCGGGGGACGACACGGTGGTGCGGCCCAATCTCGACACGCTCTATTCCATCGCCTGGCTTGATCTGTCGTCCGGTCCGGCGGTGCTGCGCTGGCCGGACATGGGCGAGCGTTACTGGCTGTTGCAGGTGCTGGACGCCTGGACCGATGTGGCCGGCGCGCCGGGCTCGCGCAGCGCCGGATCAGGGCCGGGGCTCGCCTTCATCACCGGACCGGACTGGGACGGGCCGGCCCTGCCCGGCGCCGTGCATGTGCGCGTCTCCACGCCCATGGCCTGGCTGATCGGACGCATCGAGGTCGCGCCGGACGAGGATTTCGCGCCTGTTCACGCCCTGCAGGACGCCATCTCGCTGACCGCTGCGCCGCCCTCAGCTGCCGCGCGCTCAGGCGATAGCGGCCAGCGCCCGCCCGATGCGGTGGCGGCGCTGGCGCCGGATGAATTCTTCACCTGCCTTGCCGGACTGATGGCGCACAATCCCGCGCGGGCGCAGGATGCGGATATGACCGCGCGCCTGACCGCGCTGGGTGTTGATCCGGAGACCGGCGCCCTCGACTGGAGCGGGCATGGCCTGCTGGCGCGCCGGGTGATGGCGCGCGGCGTCGCGGTGGCGCGCGACAGGCTGGCCGAAGCCGACCGCCTGCTGCCGGGGCCGCAGGGCTGGCGCACGCTGACGCAGGGGCTGGGCGATTACGGAACCAATTACGCCCTGCGTGCGGGCGTGGCGCGCATCGGGCTCGGCGCCAATCTGGCGGCGGACGCGATTTATCCCAACACCTCGGTGGACCGCGACGGTGAGCCGCTGCACAGCCTGCACAGCTATGATCTGCACTTTCCCCCGGGCGCCTTGCCGCCGGCGGACGCGTTCTGGTCGATCACGCTTTATGACGCTGACGGTTTTCTGCCGGAGGGCGCCGGCTGGCGCCCTGCGCTCGGCGACCGGGACGCGTTGCGATACGATTCAGACGGCGGGCTGACCTTGCGGATTTCCACGACACCGCCCCAGGGTTTCCCCGATTCCAACTGGCTGCCTGCGCCGCCCGACGCGCCTTTCGCCCTGACCGCGCGCCTCTATGATCCGCGCGAGGCGGCGCTGAGCGGGGAATGGACCATGCCGGGTGTGGAGCGGCGCTGAGGCGGCTGTCTCACGGATTGCTGCGCAGCATCGAGGTTCAGCCTTCCTCGTCGCGCGCCTCGACAAGGCGCCAGCGCGCGGCGGTGACGGCCGACTCCAGGCTGAGCCGGCCCACGATCTGCTCCAGCACGCTGTCGGCGCGCACATCGGCGTTAAGCGTGGCGGAGACCTCTACCCGGTCGCTTTCCTCGATATTGGCGCTTTCCAGCGCCCGCAAATGCAGCTTGCCCGACGCCACGCCCTGCAGGAGGAGGGCGCGGATATGCGCCTCCTGCTCGGCGCGGCAGGTGATGGTGACGGCATAGTCCTGCGGGCCGTCGGCCACGGTCGCGGGCTGGCGATTGATGCGCGCCGCGACCGGGCGCAGCAAGAGGTTCACCGCCACCACCATGCCCGCCACGATGGCCGCATAGAGCAGCGCGCCCGCGCCGGCGAGCACGCCGACAGCGGCTGCGCACCACAAGGTCGCGGCGGTATTGAGCCCGCGCACATTGAGGCCTTCGCGGAAAATAATGCCTGCGCCGATAAAGCCGACGCCGGATACCACCTGGGCCGCGACCCGGGTGGGGCTCACCTCGTCGCCGCCGAACAGGGCGGAGAACACCACAAAGCTCGCTGCGCCCAGCGAGACCAGCGTGTTGGTGCGCAGGCCCGCCATGCGCTGGCGCCACTGGCGCTCCAGCCCGATGGCCGCGCCCAGCACCAGGGCGGCGAACAGGTTGATGGCCGCCCAGAACGGCCCTGCGGTCTCGATCATGGCCCTGCCTCGTGTTCCATCACCCCACCGCCTCTACCCCGCCGGGCCGGAGCAATCCAGTCCGGCGGGGTTGAACGGCCTCAGAACTCGAAGCTCAGGCCGACGGTGAGCCAGTTGGCGCGGTCACCGTCGAGATTGCGGCCATAGGCGAACTCCAGCGCGATGTCGCCGCCGAACAGATAGGGGCGCACGCCGGCCTGGAAGCCGGGGGTTCCGCCCTCGCGTCCGAAGGTTTCCGCGATCAGCTCGCCGCGGTCGAACAGGAGCTGTCCGCCGACGCCCCAAACCGCTTCGGTCTGACGGGTTTCCTGATCACGCTCGACGCCGGCATTGACATTGACCAGCAACCGCTCCCCCGCCGGAATGGTGACGGGAACCACGGCGTACATCGTGTCGGCCCGGCGCACGATGCCGGCGTGGCCGCTGCCTAGCGACAGGGCGACGCCATAGCCGTGCTCGTCCACATCGCGCAGGGCGATCTTGACCGCCGGGGCGAGGGTGTCTTCCCAGTCGCCGCCGCGCCGTGCGCGCTCATAGGTCAGCTCAAACTCGATCCAGGGCAGGGCCTCGAACACATAGCCCGGCGAGGCGATGAAGATCAGATCGTCAGTGTCAGCGACCGACATCCAGGTTTCCAGCTTGAATTTGCCGGGCGTGGCGATGCCCGCATCGTCCACCGCATAGGGGCCGCCAGAGGCCAGCGCCGGAGCGGTCAGGACAGAGCTCAGGCCCAGGGTCAGGGCGCCGGCGAGGGTGGTGAGGTTCAGATTGAGTTTCATGGATTTGTCTCCCCGCGGCGGCGCGAAAGATCAGTCTGGCGCCGCCGCGTAACAATTGATTGTGCTTGCTAGTGAGGCCGGTTTGCCGTCAGGCCGGCGGACCCAGATCGAGCACGGCGGTGGCGATGGAGAAGTAGATGATCACGCCCGCCGCATCGGCGATCGAGGTGATCAGCGGGGCGCTGGCCGCGGCCGGGTCGAGCTTCAGGCGCGACAGGAGGAAGGGCAGGCTCATCCCGATCGTGCTGCCCACCAGAACGATGCACACCATGGACATGGCCACCACGGGCACCACTTCGGGCGCGCGGAAGGCGCCGACCATCGATACGGCGACCGCCATGGTCAGGCCCAGCATCAGCGCCACAGCGACCTCGCGCCCGATCATGTGGCCCCAGTCGGTGAGCTTCACATCGCCCACCGCCAGGCCGCGCACCATCAGGGTCGCCGCCTGCGAGCCGGCATTGCCGCCCGAATCGATGAGCAGCGGCAGGAAGAAGACCAGCGCCACATAGGCCATGATCGTGTCTTCAAAATAAGCGATGCCGGCGCCGGAGAAAATGTTGCCGAACACCAGCAGCACCAGCCAGACAATGCGCAGCCGGTAGAGCACCCAGATGCCCGCCTTGCGCACGCTGGTGATCGAGGCGCCGTCCGGTTCGCCCCTGTGGCCGATCACGCCCTGCACGCCGCCGGCGCGGAAGAAGTCTTCAGTCGCCTCGTCGGCGGCCACGTCCATGGCGTCGTCAGCGGTGATGATGCCCACCAGCGCCTCGCCGCCATTGGTGACCGGCAGCGCCAGCAGGTCATAGCGCGCAATGGCGCGCGCCGCGTCCTCGCGCGGCGCATCGGCGCGGATGGAGATCACCTGGCTCTTCATGATCTCGGAGACTTTCGCGTCGTCATCGCCGGTGATCAGGTCGCGCAGCGACACCACGCCGACCAGGCGGCGCTTATCGTCGACCACATAGGCGTCGTAGATGGTCTCCTTGTTGGGCGCTTCCTTGCGCAGGCGCGCTATCGCCTCGGTGGTGGTCATGTCCGGCGCCAGCACGGCGTAGTCGGAGGTCATCACCGATCCGGCGGTGCCTTCCTCATAGGCGGCGAGCTTGCGGATATCCTCCCGGTCGGCTTTGGCCAGAACGGGCAGGAGCGCCTGCCGCGTCGCGTCTTCGAGCAGGGCGAACAGGTCGGCGCGTTCGTCATGGGACATTGCCGCCAGCAGCCGCCCCAGCGTCTTGCGCGGCAGGGCCTCGGCGGTTTCGGACTGCAGGTCTTCATCCAGATAGCCCAGCGTGCGCGCGGCGGTCTCCACCGGCAGGGCGGCGAGTACGCGGGCGATGTCCCCGGCCTCGAGAGTGTCGAGCGCATGGGCCAGATCGGCCGGGTGCATATGCGCAGTGGCGACGGTGACGGACCGGGTGTCGGCATTGGCCAGAAACTGGCGGATCGCCGAGTCGAGATAGGTCTGGGTGGTCATGGCGTGATGCTCCGGATCAGGGGCGCCGGAGCTGCGCGCGCCCTCAGATCAGGGGCGGCGCTCCGGCAGTCTCAGGGCGCGTGTGACGGGCAAGCGCAGGCCGCACGGCTTTCGCCGGCAGGGCGGCCCGCCTACTAGAAGGATCGTCCATCTCGCGCCTCCCGGGTTGACGCAAGGCTGTGGCCCTGCGCGCCCGCGCGCCGGGCGCGGGCCTGGTCAGATCGTCACGAAGGCGGGAGGCAAATCGCTCCGCCGCTCGCAGCTTCAGCGCCGGTCCGGCGCTGGCGCGGTGCGGCGCTAGCAGCCGGTCTGGGGGTGGTCGTATCGGGTCGCCGGGGCTGCGCCCCGACTGGATCCGCCGTCCATTGTGCATCCAGTCCGTTTCGCCGCCCTGAGCGGCGGCGGATGCGGGATAGCCCGGCTTGCGGCGGCGCGTCAAGGCTGGCCCGGGGCGCTGGCGGGACGGTTTCTTACCGCTCACCGCCCGCTCACCCCTTGAAATGCTCCCACACCGTCCAGGCGCCGATGGCGATGAAGCCGAGCCCGGCAATGAGTTTGAGCGGGACCATGGCGAGCCAGCGCTCGGCCGCCACGCCCAGGAGCACCGCCAGCCCCGCCGACAGCACCAGCGCCCCTGACGCGGCGGCGAAGACAAGGGCGGGGTGGTTGCGCCCGTCAGACGCGAACAGGACCGTGGCGAGCTGGGTCTTGTCGCCCAGTTCGGCCAGAAAAACCGTGATGAAGATGATGATCAGCTGAGACATGTCACGAGCACTCCGGAGCCGGCCATCAAGACCACATGACAACCCGCCGCGTCCGGCTCCCGGTTCCGCGTCAGGCCGTCATGAGTCTCGCCAGTATCCGTAGATGCGCCTTCGCCATGGCCGTGCCGGCCAAGTATGTTGACGAAGGCCCGTCGCTCATCGCGCCGGCGGCTACTCCCTCAGGACAGGGCGCTGACTAGCAGGGCGGGCGGGTGTGATCAAGCCCCGGCGCGATCAAGCCCAGAAGCTGGCGGCCCTTGCCGCCGGACCGGCGCGCGGGCAGGGTCCGGCCATGATCTCTGGTACCCGCCTGCAACATCAAAACAGAGGCGCCGCGCTGGCGCTCTCCGGCCTGCTCGCCCTGGTGCTGGCCGCCTGCGCGGGCGGGCCGCGCATTGATACGCGCCACGCCAGCGACGCCCATGACAGCCGGGTGCGCTATATCATCGTGCACTACACGGCGGTGGATTTCGACGAGTCGCTGCGCCTGCTATCCCGGACCGGAGTCTCCAGCCATTACCTCATCGGCCGCGATCCGGCGCGCATTCACCGCCTGGTGCCCGAGCACCGGCGCGCGCGCCATGCCGGCGCCTCCAGCTGGCGCGGGGAGACCTATCTCAACACGGCGTCTGTCGGGATCGAGATCGTCAATCGCGGCTATGACTGGGGCGGGCCGGACGAGTGGGAGCCCTATGACGAGGCGCAGATCGCCGCTGTGGCCTGGCTGATCGCTGACATCGCCGCGCGCCACGATGTCGCCCCGCACCGCATTCTGGGCCATTCCGACATCTCGCCGGGGCGCAAGCTTGACCCGGGGCCGCTGTTTCCGTGGCGGCGCCTGGCCTGGGCGGGGCTCATTGCCTGGCCGGACGAAACAAGGCTGGAGGCGCTCACCGCGCAGTATCAGGACGCGCCGCCCGACGCCGCCTGGCACCAGGCGCGCCTGCGCCGCCACGGCTATCGCATTGAGGAAACCGGCGTCTGGGACAACCAGACCCGCGCCGTCCTCGCCGCTTTCCAGATGCGCTACCGCCCGGCCCGCCATGACGGCGCAACCGACGCCCAGACCGCGGCCCTGCTGGACCTCGTCACCGATCCGGAAGGCCTCATGCTGCGCGGCGCGGACGGGGTGTGGCGGGTTTATAGTTGGGGGTGAGGCGGCGCCGCGCCGCCTTTCCTGTCAACGTCAGATGAACGGAGCGAGCATGCACATCATTCCCGAGCGCGCTGGCGATGCCGATGCCATACGCGCTGTGACGCAGGCCGCGTTCGCCAGCCTCGCCCACAGCCAACAGACGGAAGCGGCGATTGTCGACGCCTTGCGCGCCTCGGGCGCACTGACGGTTTCGCTGGTCGCGGTGGAGGGTGATGAAGTCCTGGGTCACGCCGCCATCTCGCCCGTCGCCATTGATAGCGGGGCGCAGGGTTGGTTCGGACTCGGCCCGGTGTCGGTTTTGCCTGACCGTCAGGGGGAAGGGGTAGGCGCCCGGTTGATCCGCGCCGCGCTGGGGCGCCTTGAGGCTTTGGGCGCGGCGGGCTGCGTGGTGCTGGGGGATCCGGGCTATTACGCCCGCTTCGGGTTCGCCGTGCAGCCGGGGCTGGTCTATGCCGGCGCGCCGCCGGAATACTTCCAGGCGCTGGCCTTCAAGGGCTCTTATCCGGCCGGTCAGGTCGCTTATCATCAGAGCTTTGAAGCGAGCTGAATGACGCGCACAGGAGTGCCGCGCCGCTGCGCCATACCGCGCCGCGCCGGCCATTCCGGCTCATGTCAGGTGATTGAAGGCGAATAAATGGAGCGGGCGATGAGATTCGAACTCACGACCCTCACCTTGGCAAGGTGATGCTCTACCCCTGAGCTACGCCCGCTCATATCCTGCGTGACAGGGCCCGGCCAAGGCCGGGAGGCGGGTATATCGCGCATCAGGGCCGCTTTGGCAAGCCCGCCTGTTCACCGCATCGGCAGCCAGAGGCAAGACAGGCGCAAGGCTTGCGCGCGCCTGCCGGACAAGGCTAATCGGGAGGCTATGAATCATGCTCCCCAGCCCCCGCCGCCGCCTGTCAGCCGGGCTGGTCTGTTCGCTTTCCTGGACGGGCTGGGCGTCGCCCACCGCACGGTGGATCACGCCCCGGTCTTCACCGTGGCCGAGGGCGAGGCGATCAAGGCCGGCATGCCCGGCGGCCACACCAAAAATCTGTTCCTGAAGGACAAGAAGGGCGCGCTCATTCTGATCAGCGCGCTGCAATCGACGCAGATCGCGCTCAACCGGCTGCACAAGGCGATTCATTGCGCGCGCCTGTCATTCGGATCAGCGGACTTGCTGGAGGCGTCGCTGGGTGTGACGCCAGGCTCGGTCACGGCGTTTGCGATCATCAATGATCCTGAGCACCGCGTGCGCTTCATTCTGGACAAGGCCTTGATGGATCATGAGATCGTCAACTTCCATCCGCTGAAGAATGACGCCACCACGGCGGTGTCCAGCGCAGACCTGCTGGCCTTCGTGCGGGCGCTGGGCCGGGAGCCGGAAGTGCTTGATCTCTCCGCCTTCAGCGCCGGTTGAGGCTTGCAAGCGCGCGCCCGAGCGGCCACCTAGGGCGCAACCGGTTCGACACATCAGTCTTGAGGAGCATTCCCATGGAGATCATTGGCGCCAGCGGCCAGCCCCAGACCCCGGCCGGCGCGGCCGGCGGCGACCTCATCCGCGAGGCCACCGACCAGAGCTTCATGGCCGATGTGATCGAGCCGTCCAAGACCGTGCCGGTGCTGGTGGATTTCTGGGCGCCCTGGTGCGGCCCGTGCCGCCAGCTCACCCCGGTGATCGAGGCCGCCGTGCGCGCGGCCAAGGGCGCGGTGAAGCTCGTAAAGATCAATATCGACGAAAATCCCGGCATCGCCGGCCAGCTGCGCATCCAGTCCATCCCCGCCGTGATCGCGTTCCAGAACGGCCAGCCGGTGGACGGTTTCATGGGCGCGCTGCCTGAAAGCCAGATCAAGCAGTTCATCGCGCGTCTGTCGGGCGATGTGGACGGGGATGCGGTGGAAGACCTGATCGCGCGCGCGCAGGGCGCCCTGGCTGCGGGTGATCTGGGCGGCGCGGCCCAGGACTTCGCCCAGGCGCTGCAGATGGACAAGGAAAACGCCGACGCCATCGCCGGCCTGGCCCGGGCGAGCCTGATGAGCGGGGACGCCGATCAGGCGCGCGCCATCCTTGATTCTGCGCCCGAAACCAAGAAATCCCACCCGGCCATCGCCGCGGTGCGCGCCTCTATGGAACTG
The DNA here is from genome assembly GCA_020832735.1 of Oceanicaulis sp. Lineage (GTDB taxonomy): Bacteria > Pseudomonadota > Alphaproteobacteria > Caulobacterales > Maricaulaceae > Oceanicaulis. The sequence goes on along the minus strand of JAFIEB010000003.1, from coordinate 10,984 downwards.
GCCGGCGAGGTGGAAGGCGCTGAAGAGCTGGGCGCTGCCGAACAGCGCGCCGCCAGGGCGCAACAGGATCCCGAGGCGCACTTCATCTTGGCCCGCGCGCGCCTGGCCGCGGGAGATATGGAGGGCTGCGTGGACGCGCTCCTCACCTCCATCACGCTCGACCGCGAATGGAACGAATCGTCAGCCCGCCAGCTGCTCCTGCGCGTGTTCGACGCCGCCGGCCCGGCCTCGGAACTCGCCAAGTCCGGCCGGAAGCGCCTGTCCTCGATCCTGTTTGCGTGAGGGGCAGGCGGCGCAAGACCGCGCCCCGCAATTGCAAAACTTGTTTCGTTTATTTCGATTATGTAGGATGGCCTGACCGTTCATCCAGGACGGACGGAGCTGTCGCCATGTCCCACATAGCACCCTCTGGCGGACCGGGCCTGACGGTTAAGGACGCCAGGCTGGCCGCTGAAGCAGCGGATATCCTCTCTGCCAGCCGCGACGTGTCCGGCGCCTTGACCCTCACTCTGTTAAAGGACGGCGCCGAAATCCGGCTCACCCTGCCCGCGCAGGTAAGCGATCTGGTGATGGCGGTGCTGGGCCATGCGGCCCATGGCGACATGGTGGCGCTGGCCCCGCTGCATGCGGAACTGACGACGCAGGAAGCGGCTGATTTGCTGAATGTCTCGCGCCCGCACCTGACCGGGTTGCTGGAACAGGGCGCCATCCCTTTCCATAAGGTCGGCGCGCACCGCCGGGTCAGGATGGCCGATGTGATGGCCTATAAAGCTGAGCGCGATGAACGCCGCGCATCCGCGCTGGAGCGTCTGCAGCAGCTCGGTCAGGAATTGGGCCAGGATTGAGGGCGTGGCGCCCGGCCCCGATATCGCCGTTCTGGACGCCAATGTCCTGTTCCCGTTCCGGATGAGGGACGCTCTGCTGAGATTCTGCGAGGCCGGATTATTCCGGGCGTGCTGGACGGACCGGATTCTCGATGAATGGCAAGCGGCGGTCTTGCGCCGCTATCCCGGCGCCGGCGCCAGCCTGGAGCAACAACGCGCGGCGCTTCTGGACGCCTTTCCCGAGGCCTGGGTTTCAGTCGATGAAGAACTGATCGCCCAGCTGGACTTGCCCGATCCTGATGACCGGCATGTGCTGGCGGTGGGAATCACGGGCGGGGCCGGGCTGATCGTGACGGGCAATCTGAAGGACTTCCCGGCGGCCAGCCTGGCGCCGTTCGGTCTTCGCGCCCTGGACGCGGACGCCTTTCTGACCGGGCTCTTTGAACAAGATCCGGATCAGGCGGTCAGTGCGCTCAGGCGCATGCGGCTGGCCTATCGTCATCCGGCCATGACGCCTGAGACATTTCTGGGTGAACTCGCCCATGCAGGTCTGCCCGGCCTCAGCCGGGCGGCGCGAGACCGGCTCAGCGACATCTGAGGCTGCTTCAGCTTTCCCCGTCTTCCCCCGCCGCCCGGATGACGGTGCGGAAATAGTCCGCCGCCAGGGGCAGGTTGGACAGGGCGATGCGTTCATTATCGCCGTGAATGCCGTCGAGATCGGCCATGGCCATGCGTGCGGCCATGAAGCGGTAGAGATTGTCGGCCACGCCTGCGAAATGGCGAAGGTCCGTCGCGGCGACCATAAGATAGGGCACCACCGGCGCGTCCGGACCGGCGGCGCCGGCCGCGGCGCCGGCGATAATGTCCCAGGCCGGCCCGTCCATCGCCGCTACGCCGGGCGGGTCTGACCAGGGCTCGTAGGCTTCAACCGTCACGCCTTCCATCCCGGTGACCGCGGCGCGCATGTGGGCGATGGCGCTTTGCCCGGTATCGCGCGGATGCAGGCGCAGATTGATGAGGGCGCGCGCCTCCTGGGGCAGGACATTGGCGACCGTGCCGCCGGAAATCACTGTCGGCGCGATGGTGGTGCCCAGCATGGCGCGTCCGGCGTCTTCTTTTTTGAGCTCGCCCTCGATGAGGAAGCCCATCATTCCGGGGCGCGCGGCGGCGAAGCCGGCCATGCCGTCAAGATGCGGCGCCAGCGCGCGGAACATTTCCCGGCCCGGCCCGCCTTCCAGGCTCATGGCGAAGGGCGCGTTCTGGATGCGGTCAATGGCTTCAGCAAGCAGGCCGATGGCGGTGCGGTCAGGAGGCGTGGAGGAATGGCCGCCGCGCGCGCGGGCGGTGACCTCCACGGTGAGATAGCCCTTCTCCGCCACGCCGATCAGGGCCGCAGGCCCGCCGGTGAAGGGGGAGTCCTCAATGATCATGCCGCCTTCATCCAGCACGAACCAGGCGCGCTGATCGCGCGCTTCCAGCCAGGCCGCCATGGACTGGGCGCCGCGTCCGCCCACCTCCTCGTCATGGCCGAGCCCGATATGGATCGTGCGCACCGGCTCGAACCCGTCTTCCAGCAGGCTCTCCATGGCGCTGAGCAGCGTGATGAGATGGCCTTTCATGTCCAGCGCGCCGCGGCCCCAGACCTGGCCGTCGGCGATCACCCCGCCGAACGGGGGATGGACCCACTGGTCTTCAGTTCCCGGCTCCACCGGCACTACGTCCTGATGGGCGATGAAGACGGCGGGCTGGAGCGCGGCGTTGCTGCCCTCAAGCGTGAACCAGAGTGTGCCGTAGCCCAGATCCTCCACCTGCATGCGCTCGAACATCAGGGGGTGGGTCTCGGCGAGGAAGGCGCGGAACCCCTCGAACGCCTCCCAGCTGGCGCGCGGGTCCTCGCGGTCGGAGATGGTGGGAAATTGCAGCGCGCGCGACAGGCGCTCGCCCAGCTCGGCTTCGCTCAAGTTCGCCGGTTCCAGCACGACAGGCTCAGGCCCGTTCGCCGCCGGCGCGCCGCAAGCGGCCAGCGTGAGGGCGAGCCCGCCCGCCAGAACTGCACTCAAAATCGATCCGCGCCGTGCGGTCATGGCCAGCCTCCCCGTGCGCCGCTACATAATCGCGACAGAGCAAACCCCGTTTCCGGAGGCCAAGGCAAGCCATGAGTGACGCAACAGATGATTTCGGCCCGGACGCGTTCAGAGGCCGCGTGCTGGCGATCGCCGGATCGGATTCATCGGGCGGGGCGGGCATACAGGCCGATATCAAGACGGTGACGGCGCTGGGCGGTTACGCCGCCACCGCGATCACCGCCCTGACCGTCCAGTCCACGACGGGCGTCACCGCGGTTCATCCCGTGCCGATTGAGATCATCACCGGCCAGATCAGCGCGGTGCTGGAGGATATCGGGGCCGATGCGATCAAGACCGGCATGCTGGCCAGCGCGGACGTGATCGAGGCGGTCGCAAAAGCGCTGGATGCGGGCAAAGCTCAAGGAATCCCGCTGGTCGCCGATCCGGTGATGGCCGCCGCCTCTGGCGCCCGGCTGGTTGATGACACCGCGCTGGCGGCGATCAAGGCGGTGCTGGTTCCGCGCGCGGCGCTGATCACGCCCAACATCCCCGAGGCCGAGGCGTTGACCGGGCTTTCCATCACCGATCTCGATGACCAGCGCGCCGCCGCCGAAGCCCTGCTGGGTCTGGGCGCGCGCGCCGTGCTGGTCAAGGGCGGGCATATGGAGGGCGGGGATGTGATCGATCTTCTGCTCACGCGCAACGGCATGCGCCTGTTCACCCGCCCGCGCCTGCGCACCCGCCACACCCACGGCACCGGCTGCACGCTTGCATCGGCTATCGCCGCGCTGATGGCCCAGGGCCTGGCGCTGGACCGGGCGGTGGAGCAGGCCGGCGATTATCTGCACGAGGCGATCGCCCAGGCGCCGGGCTTCGGACAGGGCTCGGGGCCCGTCCATCACGGCTGGACGGTGCAACGCAGCTTCGCCAGCGCCCCGGTGCGTGAGGGGTAGCCGATTACGGATCGATATCCAGCTCGTACAGATCGTCAAACGTTAGCACCCGGCCTGCTGCCGCGATGGCGTCGGCGATGCCTGGACGCCCGGCCAGGTCGATGAGTCGGGCGCGCGCCTCGGTCTGTCCGGCGTAAATCACGGCGTGCTCATGGGTGCGGTAGTCGTGCAGCATGGCCAGCACGGTCTCGGCGCCGGACGGCGTGCTGACTTTCTCGCGCATCGCCGCTTCGGCGTCCTCAAGGCGGCCCATGTGCAGCAGGGCGCGCAAATAGGCGGTCGAGTCGTTCTCACGTAGATGTTCGAGCTGCGCCCAGGCCTCGTCTTCATCGCCGGTCTGCCACGCGGCGAGGGCGCGGATGCGTGCGACGATGGTTTGCCCGTGGCCTGTGAGGGCGCTCTCCTGCACCTGCTCGAGCGCGTCGAGCGCTTCTTGCCCGCGCCCCGCGATGACATGGCGATGGGCGATGTCGACGATGTGCGGCGTCGCCATTTCCGGCCGGTTGGTATCGCCGGCCGTTTGGGCGGCGCGCCAGTACATGGCCTCGGCGTCTGCGTCTTCGCCGCGTGCGCGCAGCACATCGCCAAGCCGCGTGTAGAGATAGGCATGATACTCCCAAGCGTCTCTAAACTGTTCGCCGGAATCGATGCGGTCCAGCAGCGAGCGGGCGGCTTGCTCGGCGCCGTCCAGATCACCCAGGTGCAACAGATTGGCTGACAGCAACACGCCGGTGCGCAAGGCCGGGCGAGGGGCTTGCAATTGCGCGCGCAACGCCTCGGTCTCGCGCTCCAGCCCGGCGCGGACATGGGTGAGCTCATTGAATCCGGACCAGGTCCACAATTCTTCAAACCGCCGCTCGGCGCGCAGATCGATCAGCGCCGACGCGCCGGTCAGGCGCTGCGCTTCGTCCATCGCCTCGTGGATCTCGCCGCGTTTGACATGCGCTTCGATCATCATCGTGCGCACCCAGTCGAGGCCGGGCGGGCCTTCCGGCGGCCGCCACTGGCGCAGCAAGAGACTCAGATAGGCGTCAAGCCTGGCCTCTTCGTCATGCGTGCGCAGGCCGCGGGCGACTGCACCCAGATGACCGGGGCGGACCTGATCCAGAAACGGCCTGCCCCCTCCCGGCGCCAGGGCTGTCTCCGCCGCGTCCATCCACCGCCCGTCGAGCGTGTAGATCATGAACATGTAGTAGGCGAGGCCGGGCAGGGCCGGGTCAATCTCGCGCGCCTCAAGCATGTAGGGGAGCGCGCTGTCCCGGTCGTATTTGAAATAGTGGGCTACGCCCATCTCCAAGGCGATCCCGGCCCGGAATCGCGCTGGAAGGCTCGCATAGGCCGGCAGGCTTCTGAGTGCCTCGCCAGACGTCAGCACATCATCCCAGCGCTCTTCATTGATCGCGGTGAAGAATTCGAGCCCCAGCCGTGTCGGGTCATCGGACGCAGCTGCAGGCGCCTGCGCCAGCGCGGCCGCCATCACCGCCGCTGCGGCCCATTTCAACCAAATCATGACGCCCCTCCCGCGTGAGGCGAACATGATGGTCAGGCGGACGCGCGGTGGCAAGTCGGATTCCTGATGCCTCAGCCCGCCCGTCCGCACACCCTATCGGTCCAGTCGGCGAAGTCGGACATGGCCTGTTCATAGCCCAGATCGTGCAGGGTCTCGTGGCGGCCCTGGGGGTCAAAGCGCATGGTCACGTCGGTGAAGCGCGCCGCGTGCAGGCGAGAGGCCAGCGTTTTGACCGCCGCGCCATTGTCCACCACCGGGTCCTGGCCGCCGGCGGCCAGATGGATGGGCAGGTCGGCGGGCATCAGGCGCAGCGCTTCTTCGTCCTCGCTGCGCTGCGTGCCTTCCACCAGGTCGCGCCACATGGATATGGAGGCCGGCCAGCCCGCCAGCGGATCGGCGATATAGGCGTCGACTTCCCCGGGCAGGCGCGACAGCCAGTCAAACTCGGTGCGCGCGTCCTTGAACTTGCGCCCCCAGGCCTTGAAGGTCAGCGCCTCCATCCAGGTGGAGGGGCTTGCCGGTTTCTTGAACAGCGATTCCAGCGCCAGCACGGCGCGGATCAGTCCGGCGCGCGAGCCCATGGCCAGATTGGCGTTCCAGATCGCCAGACCGTCCACGGCGCCCTTGCGCGCCATGGCGTGGGTCATGGCCGATACGCCGCCCATGGAATGGCCGAACAGGATCAGCGGCAGGTTTTCGAAGCGGTCGCGCAGATGGTCCTCCACCGCGCGCGCGTCGGCGACCACCCGGCTCCAGCCGTCGCGCGAGGCGAATACGCCGCGCGGCGCGTCGGGCGCCGTGGTCTCGCCATGGCCGCGATGGTCGAACGCGGCGGCGTGAAAGCCGCGCGCGGACAGATAGGCGGCGAAACGTTGATAGCGCCCCGAATGCTCGGCCAGGCCATGATGGATCTGGATCACGCCGCGCGCGCGTCCTTGCGCCTCGGCGATCCGCAACCGGACTTTCGCGCGCGTGGGGCTTTCAAGGGTTTCGGGGGTGAAACTCATGGAAGGCGTTCTCCTGGACACATCAAACCGCTAGCGTCTGATATGGCATCATAAACACGACGGGGGAGGACGCCATGGCGGAAACCGCTTTGCTGGCCATCGATCAGGGCACCACATCCAGCCGGGCGCTGGCTTTTGACCGGACCGGGCGGGTGATCGCCGTGGAGCAGGAAGAGTTTGCCCAAGGCTATCCCCGGCCCGGCTGGGTGGAGCATGATCCCGAAGTGCTCTGGGCCACGGTCCTGTCCACCGCGCGCAAGGCGTTCAGCGCCGCCGGGGACAAGGGCTTCCAGATTGCCGGGCTGGGCGTCACCAACCAGCGCGAAACGACCCTGGTGTGGGACCGGACCACGGGCCGCCCGATCCACAACGCGATAGTCTGGCAGGACCGGCGCACGGCGCAGGCCTGCGCACGGCTGCGCGCTGACGGGGCCGAGGAAATGGTGGCGGCGCGCGCCGGCCTGGTGCTGGACCCGTATTTCTCGGCCACCAAGCTGGCGTGGATCCTGGACGCCGTGCCCGGCGCGCGGGCGCAGGCGGAGGCGGGCAAGCTGGCCTTCGGTACGGTGGAAAGCTTTCTTGTCTGGCGCCTGACCGGCGGCCGGGTTCATGTCAGCGACGCCACCAACGCCAGCCGGACCAGCCTGTATAATCTCGCCGCCGGGGACTGGGACGAGGAGTTGTTGCGCCTGTTCGCCATTCCGCGCGCGGTGCTGCCGCGCGTCGTCGATTGCGCCGGCCATTATGGCGACACCGATCCGGTGATTTTCGGCCGGCCCGTGGCGATCTGCGGGGCGGCGGGCGACCAGCAGGCCGCCGCCATCGGTCAGGCTTGTCTCAAACCTGGCGAGATGAAATCGACCTACGGCACAGGCGCCTTCATGCTGGTCAATACCGGCGATGAGCCGGTGCGGTCGCGCGCGCGGCTGCTGGCCACCACCGCCTGGCGCCTCAAGGGGCGGTCATCCTTTGCGCTGGAAGGCTCGGTGCTGTCGGCCGGCGCCACGATCCAGTGGCTGCGCGACGGGCTGGGCCTGATCGCGCGCGCGTCGGAAGCGGCGGGCCTTGCCGCCGGCGCCGACCCGGACAGCGGGGTGTATCTGGTGCCGGCCTTTTCCGGCCTCGGCGCGCCGCACTGGGCCCCGGACGCGCGCGGGATCATCACCGGCCTGACGCGCGGATCGGGCAAGGCGGAGATTGCGCGCGCGGCGCTCGACAGCGTCGCCTACCAGACCCTTGATCTTCTGAACGCCATGACCGCCGACGGGGTGGCTGTGCGCACGCTGAAAGTTGATGGCGGCATGGCGCGCGACGCCGACTTCCTGCAGCGCCTGGCCGACATCACCGCGGTCGAGGCGGTGCGCCCGGTCAACACCGAATCCACCGCCTGGGGCGCGGCCTTCCTGGCCGGGCTGGGCGCGGGCCTGTTCGACGCTATCGAGGACGCGCGCGCGCTCTGGCGCGCCGACCGCGCATTCCGGCCCGGCATGGACGAGGCTGCGCGCACCCGCCTGGTGGCGGGCTGGAACGCAGCGGTGAAGCGCGCGCTGGCGTGAGGATCAAACCCGCTTGCTGACGGCGATGGCGGCGTGGCAGCCGGCCTTGATGGCGCCGGACAGGAGGGGATAGCCCGGAGCCTGGCGCGCGCCTTCCTCCACCGCCAGATCCTTGTGGGCGACTTCCTCGTCGCGGAAGCGGGTGACGCGCTCCTCCAGCTCGGTCTCGCCCATGGCGTGGAGCTGGTCGATCTGCTGGTTGTAATGGCCTTCGATCACGGTCTCGACCGCTTCGGTGCAGGCATGGGCGGCGCGCTCGCCCATCAGCGCGGTGATCGCGCCCAGCGCAAAACCGGCCGCATTCCAGACCGGCGCCAGCAGGGTCGGACGGGCCAGCCCGGCGCGGATGTCGCCGTCAAAGGCGTCGAGATGATGCTGCTCGTCCGCCTCCATCTCGCAAAGCTGACGGGCGATGCGCGCGGTGGCGCGGTTTGATCCGAACACGGCGCGCTGGCCCTTGTAGATGCGCACCGCGCCGTACTCGCCGGCATGATCGACGCGGAGCATCGCCTCGATGGCGCGTGGATCGCGGGCGGGGCCGGGGCGGCGGACAGTGCGGCGTTCGAAGGGTGCGCTCATGAGGCGCTCCTTATCGGCTGGCGGAACAGGACAATGAGGGAGATCGCGCACAGCGCGCCGCTGAACAACGCATTGTATCCGGCCATGGAGATTCCGAACAGCGACCAGACGACCTCGTCGCACGCCACTATCGTCTGGGGCGCATCAAGCTGGGCCATCAGCTCGTCCAGCGTCATGCCCGACACGTCGGCGGCGGGGCATCCGGTATCAAGAACGCCGTACTCCAGCCCGGCATGGCGTACAGCACGCCATGTAGCGAAGGCGAACAGGGCGGCCATCAGCGCCGATCCGGCGCGCACGGCGAGGCCGGGCAGGGCCGGACCGAAACGATAGAGCGCAAACAGCGCGATCCCGGCGATCAGCGGCCAGACATGGGCCCAGCGCTGGTCGATACACAGGGGACAGGGCGGGAAATCGCCGAAAATCTCGAACGCAAACGCGCCTGCCAGCAGCGCGGCGGACCCGGCCGCGCCCAGCAGCGGCCATACATCCGGGCGCAAGGCCTGGCCGATGAGGCGCAGGGGAGTGGGTTGCGGCGTCTCCATGGCGCTGATCCTAGCGCTCTCGCGGCCGTCCGGGGAGGGGGCGCGGCGCCGCAGGGCGAGCCAGAGCCCGAAGATGGCGAGCGCGCCGGCCCCGGCCGCGGCGGCCAGGACACGCGGGTGGCCGGCGCCCCAGCCCATGGCGGCGCGCAGCGTCTCGCCCATCAGCTCCACAAACGCCAGCCCGAACAGCGCAAATCCGATCACCAGCAGGCTGACCCAGGCCGCGCCGAGGATCAGCCCGGCCAGCAGCACCAGCCCGTCGCGGGTGATCAGGCCAATGGCGGCGATCGCGATGGCGATGCCCGGCGTGGAGTTGGTCAGGGGAAGCGGTGTCAGGATGGAGGCGCAGAACAGGACGAACAGCGCGCCTGTCACCCGCTCGCCGACGGGACCGGTCAGCGCGCTCAGGCGCGGGCGAGCCAGCGTCTCGATCCAGCCGAACCATTTGCGCGCGCCGGACGCCGTGCGCTGCAGCGCCGTCTGGCTCAACCGCCGCTCGCCGAGTCTCGCGGGCAGCCAGGGCTGGGCGCGCCCCGCCGCCATCTGCAGCGCCAGCGCCATCATGGGCAGGGCCACGATCTGCGGCACGCCGTAGAGGAAGGGCATGCACACCGGGATGGCCAGGGCGAACAAAACCACCCCGAAAGCCCGCTCGCCGAGGCGCGCGCCGAGTTCAGACAGGGTCAGGCCCTCATCGGGCGCCTCGGCGGCGATGGCCTCCAGCGCGGTGATCAGGCCGCGGCGCGGCGCGGCGTCGGGAGAGGCGTCGGCTAAAGGCTCTGGGCCGGACATGGCGGCTCCCGGGGACGCGCCGGACCGGCGCTTGGGACAAGGCTTCACCGATAGGCGGGAATGGGCGGCGCGATCAAGTGCGCGGCGACGGTCACGCCCGGCCCGGAGCGGCGCCCGCGCCTCTTCACACCGCGCCCGGTTTGAGGCATGGAAAGCGTCCAGTCATCGAACATGCGCGGGCGTGGCGGAACTGGTAGACGCAGGGGACTCAAAATCCCCCGGCCGCAAGGCCTTGTCGGTTCGAGTCCGACCGCCCGTACCATCCCTCTCAAGCTCACAATCGAAATTCACTCACGGTTCAGCCGGGGTTGGGCTATGCTCGGACCGAGGCTTAGCGCTGGAGGGAGGCGCGTCGTGAAATTTTTGTCTGACCTGTTTCGTCCGATCCTGACCATCATCGTCACGGTGCTGGTGGGCGCGTTCGTGGCGTCGGTGTTCTGGCCGGCGGCTGATATCTGGATCACAAACCAGATTCCTGCCTGGGACCATCTGTCTCCGGCGATCGAACAGTGCCGCGCCTGGCTCGGCATTCACCAGCCCCAGGATGAAACGCCCTGGTGGCAGTTCTGGCGCTAGGGGCCGGGCGTTTCGTCGCCATACCCTGGAAATAATCGCGCGAATGCGCCGCCCTGGGCCGCCAGCGCAGCGGGCGCGCCGCGTTCGATGATGCGCCCGTGATCCAGCACCGCCACTTCATGCGCCAGCGCCAGCAGGCGCGGGCGGTGGGTGATGATCAGGGCGGAGCGCCGGGCGTCTGAGTCCAGCCAGGCTGACAGGCTGGCGGCGATATCGGCCTCGCTTTGCGCGTCCAGCCCCTCGGTCGGCTCATCGAGCAGCAGCACCGGCGCGCCGCGCAAGTATGCGCGCGCCAGCACCAGGCGGCGCGCCTGCCCGCCCGAGATCAGCGCGCCCTGCTCCCCGATCCAGGTGCCCAGCCCGTCCGGCAGGCCGCGCACGAAACCGTCTGCGCGCGCCAGCGCCAGCGCATCCCAGAGCGCGGCCTCGTCCGCATCGGGGCGCGCCAGACGCAGGTTTTCCGCCACGGCGCCAGACAACAGCTCGGCGGGGGGGGGCGCCCCCCCCCGCCGCCCCCGCCCCCCCCCCCGGGGGCCCCGGGGCGCCGACGACCCCCCCCCCCCCCCCCCCCCCCCC
>JAFIEB010000144.1 GCA_020832735.1 Oceanicaulis sp. | reverse complement strand
GGGGGGGGGGGGGTGGGGGCCGTGGGCGCCCGCCCCCCGGGGGCGGGGCCGCCGGACCCGGGGGGCCCCATTGCGCCGCGACCCGGTGATGATCGCCTGCGCCGCCGGCCTGGCCGCCAATGCGGCGGGCCTCGCGCGCATTCCCGCCTTGCTGACCCCGCTGGAGCTGGCGTCGGCCGGGACGATGGCGGTGATCCTGCTGGCCATGGGCGCAGGGCTGGATTTCAAGGCGCTCAGGGGCCGCGTGCGCGCGCTGGCCGCAGCCGCAGCCTTGCGCAGCCTGATCGCGCCGGCCCTGTATCTCCTGCTGGCGCTGGGCTTCGGGCTGCGCGGGGAAGAGGCCGCTTTGCTGGCCCTGGCCGGCGGCGCGCCGGGCGCCGCCTTCACCTACGCGCTGGCGGCCGATTACAGGGGCGAGACCGGCCTCACCGCCGGCATGATCACCCTCACCGTCCTGACCAGCGCAGCCGCCCTGCCGCTGGTGACGGCGCTGGCGTTGATGATGTGAGATCAGGGGCTTGCCCGGTACGCCTACGCCTGACGGCTACGGCGGGACATCCTCCGCTCGAATGAGACTATGAGGCTTGCCCAGCCGAAGCTCGCGTAAGCGAGCGAAGGATGGTGGAGGGGGGCTGCCGCGCTTTTGAGTGTAAGATGGCAGTCTGCGCCAACGACACACTTCAAATCACTCACCCATACTCCCCGCCTCGGCAGATTTATCGAGTGGCCAGCGAATCACATCAGTGTAATGCTGCCACCACCTCTAAAAAATCGGGCCCAGCCGCCAATGGCAAGAAACCAAAACCCGGCCGCAATTGGAGTCGACAATTGAATAACCAAATAATTACCCCACTGACGCATATTTCGAAATATACTTTCTTTAATTATTTGCGTATCAATTAAATCAATAGATGGCTTGCTTAAATGCACCTCCGAATTTATAATATAATTAATATTATATTTTATGTATATGTACATATATGTTATAACTTTATATAATTGCAATGCCGATGTAGCAAAAATATCTGAAATACACATAGCTATAAATAATATGATAAACAACATCAACAAAATACTGAGAGTCATATTGCCGAATAACGCAATATATAGCGCGCTCAAAACCATAATTATTGTCCAGAATATAATTTGTATATAATTATATATATTATTTTCATTAAGCATAATTCTGTAAAATTTTATAGCTGGCACTAATATAATCGCGAAATATAGGGACAAATAAATTTCTTCCTCTTTTGTTATAATTGCACTCGGAAAATATGATGCGACGTATTGCACGATAGGACTGAGAAGCGCTCCAACGAGGTCAATCCAATCATCAGAAAGTCTCTGAAGCTCCTCGAATACACTTATTCGACGCGCCACCTCTGGCACCTGTATGAGACTAAGCAGAAAAGGTAGTCCTGAAATGACAGCTCCGCCCCAGATAAGAATTCGCCCCTTCCATCTTTTGATCGATTTTGACACAGACGCCCCCTGCAATGCTGTCAAGATGATTCTTATATTGCTTATAAGATCTCAAGTCAACAATAAGGATAAGCCTCACCACTCACCGTATTATAAAAGCATGATATAATTTCGGAATGACCCTAGGCTAAGTTGCCGCTGATCATAGGGGTGTGTAAATCATCGCTATCTTGACCGATTCAGCTATCCCACTTATGTGACTGGAGCGCTATTGATGAATTGAAGACGGCATACCTGTGCCATACCCCTTCAGCGGGACATCCTCCGCTCGAATGAGACTATGAGGCTTGCCCAGCCGAAGCTCGCGTAGCGAGCGAAGGATGGTGGAGGGGGCTGGATTCGAACCAGCGTACGCCGAAGCGGGCAGATTTACAGTCTGCTGGATTTAACCACTCTCCCACCCCTCCACGGGTCCGCCTCGCAGCGGCGCAATCCGGGCTTCGGGCCCGGACGGCTGGGCCATATCGCAAAACTGCCCCGTTCAAGCGTCATTGCACTGAAGCGCAAGGCGCTTTAACGAGGCGGCTCCCCGATTTGGAGCGCGGACTATAGTCATGACCCCCACACGGCGCAATACGCCCCGCAAGCCTGATGCAGCACGCCGATCAGGCCCGCGCGAGAGCCCTGACGAGGGCTGGATATGGGGCCGTCACGCGGTCCTGGCCGCGCTCGCCAATCCGCGCCGCAAACCCGTCTCGCTGCATGTCACGCGCAACGCCTCCAACGATCTCGACGAGGCCGGGCGGGCGTTGGCGCGAATCGAGCTGCCCGGCGAGCTGGACGCCAAGCTGCCGCCCGGCGCGGTGCATCAGGGTTTCGCCCTGAAGGCCGGCGCGCTGGAGCCCGAACCGCTGCAGGCGGTGGCCGAGCCCACCCACGGCCTCCTGGTGGTGCTCGACCAGATCACCGACCCGCAGAACGCCGGCGCGATCTTCCGCTCGGCGGCTGCGTTTGGCGCGCGCGCGGTGATCATGCAGGACCGCAAGGCGCCGCCCCTGTTCGGCGCCTTGTGCAAGGCGTCGGTGGGCTGCACCGAGGCGATCGGCCATGTGCGCGTGACCAATATCGCCGACACGCTGCTCAGCTTGCGCAAGGCCGGGCGGTTCGTTATCGGGCTGGCGGGCGAGGCTGAAGCCTCCCTGGCCGAGCTGACCGCGGCCCATGCCGGGCCGGGCCTGGTGATCGTGATGGGCGCGGAGGATTCCGGCCTGCGCCCGCGCGTGGCGGAAAGCTGCGACGCGCTGGCGCGCATCCCGATGGGGCCGAAGGCGGAAAGCCTGAACGTCTCGGCGGCCGCGGCGGTGGCCCTTTACGAGGCCTCCCGCCACGACCCGAGGATCAATCCGACGCGCTAGAGGACGAGGCCGGAGCGCCGCGCCCGCGCCAGCGGGTGTCGCCGGTAAAGCGCGATGCGCGCACCGTGCCGGAGCCGGAAATGGTCACATCGGCATCGGCCGCCTCGCCGCCATGGCGCACCGAGCCGGAGCCTGACACCGTGGCGCGCAGGGGATCGGCCCGGCCCGAGGCCAGCCGCACCGAACCGGAACCGGAAATGCGCGCGGTCACTGCGCCGGTCTGGGCGCTGGCGCGCACCCCGCCCGAGCCCGACACCACTGCGTCCAGATCGCCGATCTCGCCCGCCGTCAGGCCGCCTGAACCCGACACCCTGACGCCGAGCGGACCGGCGATATTCCCGGTCTCGGCCGCGCCGGAGCCGGACACGCGCACGCTGGCGCCGCCGTCGATATCGCCTGTCCTGATGCGCCCGGAGCCCGATACGGTCAGCTCCGCGTCACCGCCCACGGCGCCGGCGGACAGCGCGCCTGAACCCGACATGCGCGCGGTCAGATCGCCGGCCACATCGCCCGCGCTGAAATGGCCGCAGCTGCGCAGCTCCAGATCGGCCTGCGCCAGATCTCCCGCCTGCCCCTCATACACGCTCTGGCGGATCACCAGCGCCATTGAGGCCGGAGCGGTGATCACCAGGGAAGGGTAATCGCGCAGCGCAGTCTCATCGCCGCCCATGCCGAACCAGCCGCGCCGGGTCGAGATATAGGCCTCGCCGCCGCGCCGGCGGCAGCTCATACGGCCCAGGCTCTGCCCGCCGTCAATCGCCACCACGCCGCCGGTCAGGCGCACCTGCGCCGCCGCCTCGCCGCCCGCGCCGGGGCGCGCCTCGACAGCGATGCCCTCGCCGCCCTCGCGCACCTCGATGCGTCCGATGAAATTGGCGATCTGCACCGCCCCGGCGTCATAGACGCCAGCCTCCTGGGCCAGCGCGCCGGGCGCCGCGCTTAAGCTCAGCGCCGCCAGTCCTGCCATGCTCAGTCTGATCATGCCCGTCTCCCATGGTCACGGCGCGAAAAGCGCGCCCTTAAAGGGTGTGATGCGCTGAAGATGGCATATGGAGGCGCCTGGCGGCGTGAAAAAACCGTCATGGTGCGGATGCGCGCCCTATCGACAGATGCGCGCGCACGCGCTTTTCTGGCGCTCATGACCCATCACGCGCCCCGCACCGAGCTTTCGACCCATAGTGTTTTCAACCAGTCGCAGCCGCTGACCGGCGTGAACTGGCATGATGACGACGTGATGCTGCGCGAGGCGCTGGGCCGCGCGGGGGCGGGCGTTCACGCCGCCAGCCTGTCAGCGCTGGGCGCGGCTGCGGGCAGCGACGAGGTGCAGGAGCTGGGCCGGCTCGCCAATGAAAACCCGCCCAAATTCAAACCCTTCGACCGGTTTGGTCAGCGGGTGGATGAAGTGGAGTTCCATCCCGCCTATCACGATCTGATGGCGCTGGGGCTGGGCTCGGGCGTGTCGGCGGCGGCGTGGAACACGGACAAGGCGGGCCATGCGCTTCATGCCGGATTGCTGATCCTGATGGGCCATGCCGATTCGGGCGTGTGTTGCCCGATATCGATGACCTATGCCTGTGTGCCCGCCCTGCGCCATGCCGGCTGGGCGGGGGACTGGATCAAGGGGGCGACCGCCGGGACGTATGATCCGGCCTTCAAGCCCATGGAGACCAAGTCGGGCCTCACCATCGGCATGGCGATGACGGAGAAGCAGGGCGGGTCTGACGTGCGCGCCAACACAACCCGCGCCGAGCCGATTGCAGGCGGCGATGAGGTGCTGCTGACCGGGCATAAATGGTTCTGTTCGGCGCCCATGAGCGACGCCTTCCTGACCCTGGCTTATGAGGGAGGGGATGCGAGCGGCGACGGCGCGGCGATGAGCTGTTTTCTGGTCCCGCGCTGGCGCCCGGACGGCACCCGCAACACGATTGAAATCCAGCGGCTTAAAGACAAGCTCGGCGACCGCTCCAACGCGTCGTCCGAGATCGAATACAAGCAGGCCTGGGCGCGACGCGTGGGCGAGCCCGGGCGCGGCGTGCGCACCATTATCGAGATGGTCAATCATACGCGGCTCGACTGCCTGGCAGGCTCCGCCGGGCTGATCCGCACGGTCAGCGCCCACGCCATCTGGCACGCCGACCGGCGCAGCGCCTTTCAGCGCCGCCTGATCGACCAGCCCCTGATGCGCGAAGTGCTCGCCGAGCTGGCGCTGGAGGCTGAAGCCGCCCTCGCCCTGGCCTTCCGGGTGGCGCAGAGCTTTGACAACGCCGCCCAAAACCCGGCCGAGGCCGCCTTTGCGCGCATCGCCACCCCCATCGCCAAATACTGGATCTGCAAGCGCGCGCCCTACCTCGTCTATGAGGCCATGGAGGCCCATGGCGGAGCGGGCTATGTGGAGGAACACCCCCTGCCGCGCATGTTCCGCCAGAGCCCGCTCAACGCCATCTGGGAAGGCGCGGGCAATGTGATCGCGCTGGACGTCTTGCGCGCCCTCTCCCGGGACGCCGCCGCGCGCGAGGCGCTGGACGCAGAGCTCGCCCCGCTGGCCGGGCTTCACCCGGCTGTGGATGCGCGCCTCAAAGCCCTGCGCGAGATGATGGCCGGGGGCCTCAGCGAAGCCCGCGCCCGCCGCTTCACCGAACTGTCCGCCACCCTCCTCACCGCCGCCGCCCTCCAGCGCGCCGGTCTCGACCCGGCGCTGGAGGCCTATCTGGGCAGGCGTATCGCCGACAATGCAACGACGCTGGGCGCAGGCGACGCGGCGATGGACGCCGAGTGGCTTGTCAGCCGGGCCCGTCTGGGTTCTTAAAATTTCCCCTTCGATTCTGCCCGGAGCTTCGCCCTTGTCCTGGATGATCGCCGCCCTGGCCGCCTATGTGCTTGTGCAGCTCAGCATTGCTGTGTGGGCGTCGCGCAAGATTGCCGGCGATGTGGATTACCTGGTCGCCGGGCGGCGCCTGGGTATGTTCGCGGTGGGGATTTCGGTCTTCGCCACCTGGTTTGGCGGCGAGACGGTGATGGGCGCCAGCGCCGCCATCGCCACAGAGGGGATAGCAGGCGCGCGCGCCGAGCCCTTCGGCTATGCCATCTGCCTGGTGCTGGCCGCGCTTCTGGTGGCCGGCGCCCTGCGCGCCAAGGGATATATTACGCTGGCTGATTTCTTCCGCGACCGGTTCGGCGGGCGCGCCGAGATCGCCGCGGCCTGCGTGTCCATTCCCACCTCCATCGTCTGGGCCGCCGCCCAGCTACTGGCGCTGGCGGCTCTGGTGTCCACGGTGGCGGGACTGCCGGTGGCGACGACCCTGCTGGCCGTGACGGTGCTGGTGACCGCCTACACGCTGATTGGCGGGCTCCTGGCCTCGGTGGTGACGGATATCTTCCAGAGCGCCATCGTGCTGATCGGGCTGGTCATCTTACTGTTCGCCCTGATCGATCACGCGGGCGGACCGATGTCGGCGCTGGGCTCGATCCGGCCGGAACAACTCATCCTGATCGCGCCGGGGGAAACCTGGCTGGCGCGGCTCGACGCTTTCGCGATTCCGATCCTCGGCTCCATCGTGGCGCAGGAACTGATCTCGCGCTTTCTGGGCTCCAAGACCGCCAAAATCGCCGTGCGCGGCGGGCTGCTGGCCGGCGGGCTGTATCTGCTGGTGGGGTTTTTCCCGCTGGCTTTCGGCCTGATCGGGCCGGGCGCCGGGTTTGACGCGTCGGCGGGCGATCTCTTCCTGCCGCAACTGGCCGCCGAGCTGCTGCCAACCGCTCTGTTCGTGGTGTTCGCCGGGGCGCTGTTTTCAGCCGTATTGTCAACGGTGGATTCGGCCCTGCTGGCGGCGGCCGGCCTGACCACCGAAAACCTCTACAGCCGGGTGCGCACCAAGGCGGATTCGCGCGAAAAGCTGATCGCGGCGCGCGTGCTGACCGTCGCAGCGGGCGGATGCGCCTATCTGGTGGCGACGCGCGGCGAGACGATTTACGGGCTGGTGGAGCTCGCCTCATCGCTGGGCTCGGCGGGCCTGCTGGTCTCGCTCCTCATCGGACTGCACACCCGGTTCGGCGATGAATGGAGCGCCCTTGCGGCGCTGGCCGCCGGGCTGGTTGCGATCGGGCTCGGCGGCTGGGTGTATGACATTCCCGGCGCCTTCCTGGGCTCGATCCTGGCGGCGCTGCTGGCGTATGGGGCGGCCGCACTGCTCACCGGCGCACGGCGCAAGTCGGGTCAGGCCAGGGGCTGAATCAGCCAATCACGGCTTCAGCCTCAATCTCCACCATGAATTCCGGCGCGGCCAGCGCGCTCACCCCCACCATGGTGCTGGCGGGCGGGCAGGACCTGAACACGGCGGCATGGGCCGCGCCCACGGCGGCCTGAATATCCGGCGCCATATCCGTAACGAACATGCGCGTGCGCACGACGTGCTCTGGGCTGGCCCCGGCCTCAGCCAGCGCATCCACAATGATCTCCAGGCAGCGGGCGGCCTGCGCCCCTGCATCGCCCGGAGCGAAGGGGCGCCCCTGCGCGTCCACAGCCACCGTCCCGGCCACCCAGACATGGTTGCCTGCGCGCACCGCGCGGCGATAGCCGACCCGGTCTTCCCACGGGGCGCCGGAGGTGATGCGCTGGCGTTCAGGTGTCATGATTGCGCTCCTTGGCCAAACAATGCGTCCACGCTGGACTGGACCGCGTCCGGGTCTGGATCCGTCTCGCCGGTGACATGACCATGCACGGCTGCGCGCGCGGCCGCCAGCAAGGGCTCGGCCTCGTCGCGCGCCGCCTGCGCCGCGCCGGCGAGATCGCCCGCGCGCACGCGCGCCTGCAGATCGGCGATGACGTCATCAAGCGCGGCGATCAGGGTTTCAAAATGAGCGCGCATGGCGCGCGGCGCGGCGCGCCAGGCCGCAATCACCGTCTCGCGCCCGCTATAGCCTGTGCGCTGGAAATGATCCTCATACCCGCACGGCGACCAGGCCAGCACGTCATCCACGCAGTCGGGCATGTCGGGCAACATCTCGAGCAGCATCACCACTTCATTGAAGTGGTTGAGATAATCGGTCGCGAGCCCGGTCTCGGGATGGATATTGGCGGCCCGCAAGGCGTCTGGCGCCGGCATTTGGGCCGGGATAGTCATGATCGGCGCCCCTGTCAGGTTCGTGCGTCAGGCGATGCACCCTGCCCGCTCAAGCTTGATGAAGCGCTAACCGTGAAAACTGGAATGCATGACGGCAAAAAAACGCCCCCGGCTGCGGGGCATAAGCAGCCGGGGGCGCCGACGGGCTGGCGATCCGGTTGCCCGGATGCGCCGCCGCCGTCGTCAGGAGCTCGCGGCCTTAGCCGTTCTGCTCGCGATGGGCTTCAGCGATCTCGGACACGCGCTGGCCAAGTTCGGGATCGGACTGGGCCGCAGCGTTGATCTCGTTATAGCGCTGCGGGGTCAGGCCATGACCCTCAACCGCCTCGACCATCTGGGCCTGGGCGGCCTGCTGGACGAGCTGGGCGTCTTCAGGGCCCTCGGCCGCGTCGAGCTGCGGGCGCATCTCCTCGACAATCTCGCTGACATCATCAACGGCGCGCACGAAGCTCCAGATCTCCTCATCGCTGACCGGGTCGATCTGCGGGGTCGCCTGGGCCGGCATGCCCTGCTGCTGTTGCTGGGCCAGCGCGGCCGCCGCCGGGGCGGCGCTCGCAGCGCCAAGGGCCAGAGCCAGCGCAGAAGCGGTCGTCATGAACATCGTGGTCATTACAGCAAGTCTCCATTCATCATTCTGGGCGGCCCGAGCACCGGACGCGCTGACAGTGAGACGTTTGCGAAGTCGATGTGTTGCATGGGCTGCGCATTACAATTTGGTCATTTCACGGTTTGACATGTTATGCAGGGGCAGCGGCCTGCAACACATTGCTGTTTTGCGGCGTCATACATTCAAGCTGCCGGATAATATTTACATGGACGCCAAGGATCTCAGCCGGGTGATCGCCCGTCATCTCACCGCCATGCGCCGCTTCGCACGGGCGCTGGCGGGCAACGCCTTCGATGCGGACGACCTGGTGCAGATCGCCGCCGAGACCGCCATCCGCAAGCGCCGCCAGTTGCGCCAGCCCGAACGCGCGCGCAGCTGGCTGATGACCATCGTCTACCGCGCGCATCTAGACCTGAGCCGCAAGCCGGCCCGGCGCGAGGCTCCGCTGAGCGATCCGGACGCCGCACCCGTGCCGCGCGCCACGTCCTCGCAGGATGCGCGCCTGGCCTGCGCCGAGGCGCTGGATGCGCTGGACGCCCTGCCGTGCGAGCAGCGCGCCGCACTGACCCTGGTGGGCGTCGAAGGGCATTCCAGCGAGGAGGCCGCCCGCATTCTGGAGATCAAGCCCGCGACCCTGCGCTCGCGCGTGTCGCGCGCCCGCGGCGCCCTGCGCGCGGCGGTGGACGCCGCGCCTGAGCGCCCGCCCGTGCGCGCCATCCGGGGAGGCCAGTCATGACCCGCTTTACAGACATGCGCCGCGAGACCGATGACGGCGCCGAAGAGGCGCTGGCGCGCGAGTGGCTGGACGGGGCGCTGGCGCCGGATTCGCCCGAGGCCGCCCGCGCCCGCGCGGCGCTGGAAGCCGACCCCGGCCTGGCGGCCCGCATCGAGGCCGACCGCCTGGCCGAACATCGCTTGGCCGCAGCGCTGGACGCCTACGCCCACCCCCGCGAGCGCGGGCGCGCGCCGGTTCTGCGGGCCCGCGCCGCCCGGCGCGCCGAGCGCGCCGACCGCTGGGTGCGGACCTGCGCGGCGGCGGCCGCAGCCGTGCTGGTGTTCGCCGGCGGCTGGCTGGCCGGAACCCTGCCGGGCGCCGGGTCCGGCCCGTTTGACGCCGCGCCGCCAACCGAGCTGGTGATGCTGGGCGGACAGGCCGCCGATGCGTCGGCGTTCCAGTCCGGCTTTCTGCAAGAGTCCGCCCTCACCCCGCCCGAGCTGTCCGGCCACGGCCTGCAGCTGACGGCGGCGATCACCCGCGCAGCGCCCGACGGTGCGCTTAACGCACTGGAATATCAGGCCTCAGGGGGCGAGACCGTGCGCATTCTGGCGCGCCGGATCAGCCCGTCCGGGCCGGGCGATCTGCACCACGGGCGCCTTGAGGGCGAGCCGATCGTGTGGTGGCGCGAGGATGATCTGGTGATCGGGGTGACCGGTCCGCTGGCCCGAACCGATCTGGAAGCTATCGCCGAGACCGTGCGCAGCCAGTCGCGCCCGCCCAACGTGGCCGATTTCACGCCGGCGCCCGAGCTGGGCGTGCAGACGGTGAATGATCCCGGATAGCCCCGCTTATCCCGCGATTGCGCGGCGCCCTATCCGTGAGTTTTGTGCTCAAACGGGCCGGTTTCGTGGTCAAATCCGGCGTTTATATATCACGGATCAGACTTCATCCGCGTCGAGGGTGCGAAACAGGGTTTCACAGCCCAGAAGATCGCGTTTGGCGTTGGCCTCGGCTTCGGCCGCTTCGGCGTCCTCGCCCCAGCGCTCGCCCTGATAGCGTTCATCGACGCGCGAGGCCTCGAAAACCGCCTCGCCATCGCCCTCGCCCTCCAGCAGCGCAAAGGCCAGCACGGCCGAGCCCAGCAGCGGCGCGGCGCTGACCAGTCCGGTCAGGCGGAAATCATCCAGCGCCAGCGCCCGGCGCTCCAGCGCGGCGATGGAGGCTTCAGGCTGCTCCAGCGCGGTGATCGAGGCGGCCGCGTGCAGGGGCGCGTCGAGCGCTTTGGCCGACCACTCCAGAAACGGATCCCAGACCGCCGCCTGACGCGCGGCCAGCCCGGCCTCTTCGGCGCGGTGGCTCAACAGATCGGTGCGCGCAAAACGCGCCACCTCGGCCGCCGCCCCTTCGCGCACCGCGCCCATCCGGTCGAGCGCGACATGGCACAGGCGCGTGAGCGGCATGGTGAAGGGATTGATGTGCTCGCCCTGGGCGGACCACTCGGCGGCGACAGCCCGGGCCAGCGCCTCGCCGGGCAGGACCAGAACCGATCTGGACGGCGTGCGCACCTGGCGCCCGTCCAGCAGCACGCGCCACCCGCCCTCGCCCGGCGCGGCGGCGGCCTCGGTATAGAAGCGGCGCGGCAGGGGCCGGTTCTCGGCCTTGGCCTTTGACATGCTCATGCGGCGTTCCTTGTGCTGGCGAACGCATCAAGGGCGGCGTTCAGGGCGTCGAAATCGTCATGGATGGCGTGGGCGCCGGCCTCGGCGATCTCGCCGGGCGTGTGAAAGCCCCAGCTGACCCCCAGCGCATGGGCACTGGCGGCGCGCGCCATGGCCATGTCCCAGCCGGTGTCGCCGATCACCACCGTCTCTTCAGGCCGCGCGCCGGTGGCGGCCATGGCGTCGAGCACCATGCGCGGATGCGGCTTGCCAGGACCCCCGTCGGCGGTGTGCAGGGTCTGGAAATAGCGGTGCATGTCATGGTGGGTGAAGACGATGTCCAGCCCGCGCCGCGCCTTGCCGGTGGCCACGCCCAGAAGCCAGCCTTCGTCACAAAGGCGCTCCACCGTCTCGCGCGCGCCGTCATAGAGCGGCTCGGAAAAACCGGCCTCGGCGCGCTGGGCGACAAACGCCTCCTTGTAGAAGCCGGTCAGGGCCGCCACCTGGTCTGCGCCATAGTCCGGCGGCGCCAGGCGCGCGACGGCCTCGGACAATTCCAGCCCGACAATCGTGCGCACCCGGTCATAGGCGATGGCGCCCAGCCCGGCGCGCTCGAAGGCGCGGCTCATCGCGTTGTGGATCACCTGGCGGGAATCGACCAGCGTGCCGTCGACATCAAACACGGCCAGTTTCAGCCCGCTCACGCCAGCGCCTCCTCGACCGGGCCGGCGGCGTCGAAATCAAAGCCCAGCGCGGCGAAGGTCTCGCTCATATGGTCCGGCAGGGGCGCCTCGATCTTCAGGGCCGGCTTGCCCGGACGGGGTATCTCCACCCGGCGCGCGTGCAGGTGCAGCTTGCGCGACAGGCCCTCGGGCGTGGGAATGTCGCAGACATATTTGCCGTCGCCCAGAATGGCATGGCCGAACTCGGCCAAGTGCACGCGCAGCTGGTGGGTGCGCCCGGTCTCGGGGCTGAGCACGACCCAGCTGACGCGTCGGCCGGCGTGATCGGCGACGCCATAATGGGTGACCGCGTGCTGGGCGCCCTCCTCGCCATGGCGGGCCGCGACCATGCGCTCGCGGTCGCCGTCGGCTCCGCCGGACTTCTTCAGAAAACCGCTGATCTGGCCTGTATGCGGCGCGGGCACGCCCAGCGCCACCGCCCAGTAGATTTTCTTCACGTCACGGGTCTGGAACAGGCGCGCCAGCCTGCGGGCGCTGTCGGCGGTGCGCGCCACCACCAGAACGCCCGAGGTGTCCTTGTCCAGCCGGTGCACCAGGCGCGGGCGCTCATCGCCCCGGCCAAACGCATCCAGCAGCCGGTCGACATGGCGCGTGGTCTTCGAGCCGCCCTGCACGGCCAGGCCGTGGGGCTTGTTCAGCGCGATCAGGTCGGCGTCCTGATAGATCACCATGGAGCGGGCGAACGCCGCATCCTCGCGCGTCAGCGGCGCATCGGCCTTGACCTCGCCCGGCTCGGGCAGGGGCGGCACGCGCACGATCTGACCAGCCTCCAGGCGCTGATTGCCCTTGGCGCGCGCGCCGTCGACGCGCACCTGGCCAGTGCGCAGGAATTTCTCCACCCGGCCATGGGGGATGTGGGGGAAATGCTTCCTGAACCAGCGGTCCAGGCGCATCTCCGCCTCGCCGGGCGTGACTTCGATGGTTTGAACGGCGCTCATGGGCGTGGGATAGGCGCGCAGGCGCCAGCCTGCAAGAGCGGCAAGCGGCTTGAGCGGGGCCGATCAGCCCTGCGGCGCGGCGTTGATGCGCCCGCCCGTCCAGGCCCCCGCCCACACCGCCGCCATCCATAGCGGCGCCGACACGAGCACCAGAACAGCCGCCAGCCCCGGCGCGCCGCCCAGCCACAACTCCATCGCCTCCAGCGAAAAGATCGAGAATGTGGTGAAGCCGCCGCAGAACCCGCCCATCACGAAGACGCGCTGCACCGGGCCGGCGCTGAAACGCCCGCCCGGCCCCGCCAGCACGGCGTAAAGCCCGATGATGAAGGCGCCCGCCGCATTGACGCTGAGCACCCCCCAGGGAAAGCCTGGCCCGGCGAGCATCACCATGGCTGCAGAGACCAGATGGCGCGCCATCGCCCCCAGCGCCCCGCCCGCCGCAATCGCCAGATAGAGCCGTAGCGTGGTCATGACACGATCACCAAGACATACCCGGCCGCCGCCGCCAG
Organism: Oceanicaulis sp.; assembly: GCA_020832735.1. Lineage (GTDB taxonomy): Bacteria > Pseudomonadota > Alphaproteobacteria > Caulobacterales > Maricaulaceae > Oceanicaulis. The sequence goes on along the minus strand of JAFIEB010000144.1, from coordinate 2,361 downwards.
CAGCGTCAGGGCGAAGGAACCAGCGATGTTGAGCGCGGCCAGCCCGGTGCGGCGCGTGCGCGCCAGGTCCAGCGTTTCAAGCGTGAAGGACGAGACCGTGGTGTAGCTGCCCAGCACGCCGATGGCGAAAAAGGCCCAGGCCGGGTTATCGAGGGCGCCGCCCATGCCCGCCAGCGCGCCCAGCAGGGCCGCGCCGGAGACATTGACCGCCAGCGTGCCGAACGGAAACACGCTCCCCGACAGGCGCTGCACTGCGCCGGCCGCCCACAGGCGCGCCGCCGCGCCCAGCGCGCCGCCCAGTGCGATCAGACCCAGCTCCAGCATGCCCGCAGCGTTAGAATGCGCCGCCTGCTCAGGCAAGCCTGATCAGGGCCTGGCGCCTAGACAGGCAGTGCGGCGTGTCTGGGCGGGAACGAGCCTGGCGATCGCGGCGTAAAAGGCGAGCGCAGTCTCAAGCATGGCGCGATTACAGCCGGATTTGGCTGTTTTTCCCGATTACAGGCTGTTTCGCCTGTATTCTGCCGGTCACAAGGGCGCCTCACCCGCTCATCGCGAGCAAACTTGGCGCCCCCGTGCCGTCCGTGCAACGCCCGCAGGGCTTTGCTGCTTAGTCAGACGCAGGGTCGGACGTGCGTGCGCGCAGCGCCAGCAGCAGCATCAGGACCGTGGCGGCGATCACCAGAACCGACGAGACGCCCAGCACCGGGCCGAGCGACTCGTCGCCCGCCATGGGACCGAAATTGAGATAAAGCGCGACGATCATGATCAGCGCGCCGATATGGTGCGCGCCGGTTTGGATCCAGGCCAGCAGGCCCTGGCCCAGCGCAAACGTGCGGTAGACCAGCGCCCAGAGCACCGGCAGCACGCCGCCCACCAGCATGATGTGGGCGTGGGTGGGCATCTGCCCGTGATCGCCCGTGCGGCCCATATGCTCACCCAGCAGCATGCCAGCGACCAGCCAGGCCAGCCCCAGCATCAGATGCAGTCGAATCGGTGTCATTTTCAGCCCCCTGTAAAAACAGGCGGCCCTTATATTATCGAACCAGCGCGCAAACAATCTACTTGAATATTGAATAGGCGATATAGACAACTCCGCCCCATGCTGCAGTTGCGAATACTTATGAATCCCACATGGAACGCCCGTTCGACCGGCGCCATCTCTGCCACACACATGGGCGTGGATGGAACGACGCCCTTCATCCGGCTTCCTGCAGCACGCTGCGCAGGCGCTCAATGGCTGACTGCTCCAGCTGGCGCACGCGTTCGCGGGTGATGTCGAGCACCTGGGCGATGTCCTCCAGGGTCTGGGGCGGATCACTGAAGAAGCGGCGCTCCACCACCAGGCGCCGGCGCGCATCCAGCCCGTCCAGCGCGCGCGATACATGATCCAGCCGCGACGCACGGGTTGCCGATTCGGCGAAGGTTGACTGGGGATCGGGGTCATCGGTCAGACTGCGGGTCAGCGACGCCCCCTCCTCCCAATCCTCGCCAACAGCAATGGGCGAGGCGGCGAAATCGCCCATGCCGGCCTGGGCCAGCGCGCCCAGCCCGTCTGGCGCCTGGCCGGGATCGCGCTGCGCCGCTGCGATGCGCAATTTACGCCGGGCCGTGATGGGGACGTGCACGCCACTGGCGCCGATCTGGAGCGAGCGTTCGACGAAGTGCTGGATCCAGAAACGGGCATAGGTCGACAGGCGCACGCCGCTTTCGAGGTCAAACTTTTCGATGGCGGTGATCAGACCCATGCGCGCTTCCTGGGACAAATCGTCCACATCCCCGCCACGCTGCGCATACCGCCAGGCCCAGCGCCGGCAGAGGGGCTCGAACGCCGCGACCAGGCGCGCCCGCGCCTGCCGGTCGCCGTGATGGCGCCAAGCCTTGAGAAGGGCCAGCTCCTCATGCCGGTCCAACAGGGCGATCATCTCCTACTCCCGCCTAACGGCCTATCTCGTTTAGTTCCGATACCATTTGGTAGCGCCGCTGGCGGGCCTTGGCAATATCGTTTAGTTACGATACCTCTTTGGCCATGAAGTCCTCATCCCAGATCGCCGAACAGGTTATCCATCTGTCGCGCGCCGCCAGCGCGGCGGGCGCGGCCGAGGAGCTGACGGCGGCGCAATGGGCCGCGTTGCGTTTCGCCGCCAGCGCCAACCGGCTGTCGGCCACGCCGGGGGCCTTCGCGCGCTTTCACGGGGTGACCAAAGGCGCCGCCTCGCAGATTCTGACCGGTCTGACCCGGCGCGGCCTTCTGGAGGTGCGCGCAGCGCAAGCCGACGGCCGCCGCCGCCTGATCAGCCTGACGCCGGCCGGGCGCGCCGCCCTGGCGCGCGATCCGGCGGCCCGGCTGGGCGCGGCCATCGC
>JAFIEB010000143.1 GCA_020832735.1 Oceanicaulis sp. | reverse complement strand
TCGTCGAAAACGCCTTCTGCCGCATCAAGGACTTCAGGCGCGTCGCCACACGCTACGACAAGCTCGCCAGAAACTTCCTATCAGCCGTCGCCCTCGCCGTCCTCGTCGCCTTCTGGCTATGAATGAGTCTGGACCCTAGGGGTGGCTATGCCGGAGACCGACTCGTTCAAAAGTTTTAATTGCGGAAACGTTTGGTATTTTATTCGAACGAGGAGTGATTCGTTCGATGGCTAGATCACCAAATAGACCGCCCCAACCACCTCCACCGCCGCCCTCTGGGCCAAGGCCAGTTCGCGAGAGTCCTGGCACTCGTGGTCCTGATCGTCGTCCGCCACCTCCTCCACCTCCTCCGCCCACAAGAAAATGAATGTGGGGTCAGAACCCGCTTGGGTAGACCAAGCGAAATTTAATTTTGAACGCGTAGCTCGGTATCATCGAGCGAGGTCAAACTTTTATGATAGCTGGACTAGATGGATCTTGCTTGTAAATATTTGCTTTGGGGCGACATTCCCCTTTAGTGCGCTCGTAGAAGATTCAGCGATTGCTTTTATAATTGCTGCTCCCTTTATTGCGTTAGTCAACGCATTGGCGCTGTCGTTTGATATTAATAAGCGCGCACAAGATCACCGAATTCTATGTCGACAGTTCAAAGATTTGAAATCCGAATTGATAGAAAAAATTGAACGCAAAGAAAACTTGTCCGAATCCTATTTTGAAAGAAGGCGTTCGGAAATTGAGCAAAATGAGTACCCGATATTTAACGTGCTCGATGATCTGATGTATATTGAAGTATGCAAGGCCCTTGGAAGGAATCCGCCAGCAGATATGGTAATTCCATATTGGAAAAGGGCCCTAAAGCACTGGAAGCGATTTGAAGGTGAGTGATATTTCTCTTTGTCAAAACTAAATCCTGGGCGAACGTCGATCGAAGAAGTGTTTAGAAGCCTAATAGGCTAAATTTTTGGGATTGCCCCGCCTCAGTGCTCCTGAGCGCCGAAGCGCACCCTGACGCCGCCATTGAACACAAAGCCGTCTGTGGGCGCCCAGGCGTCGACGGTCCAGCGTCCGTCCGAGCCCAGAGCCGGGCGCACCAGCGGATCATAGCGGCTCTGGCGGATGTTCAGGATATTCTCCGCATTGCCGAACACGCTGAACCGGCCCACGCGCCATTCGGCCAATATCCCCATATTCACGAAGGGGCGCGAGCGGGTGCGGTAGGGATTATCGTCCAGCGTTTGGCCGCCGGTGTAATAGGCTTCAAACCCGATCCGGCCGCGATCATGATCCTCCCACATGGCGACCATCCCGGCTGAATGGCGCGGGGTGAGGGGCGTCTCCACGCGCTGGCCAGTGACCGGGTCGCGCGCGTCGGACCTTGTATACATATAGCTCGCCGTCACCACGTAATGATCATAGCGGTAGCGCAGAAGCGCCTCGCCGCCGCGCGTGACGGTCTCGCCGGGCGCATTGACGATGCGCAGCCGGTCCGTGCCGTCGGGCAGGGTTGCGCCGGTGGGGATCAGCACCGCCTCGTCGGTCACGCGGGTGCGGAAGGCGATGACATTGGCCTCGAACGGGCCGAACCGGCGGCCGACATCAAACGACAGGCTCTCGGCCCGCTCCGCGACCAGCCCGGTCAGCGGATCGAGGCGCGACAGGCCGGCCTCCTCCACCGCGCCAATAAACGGGCCGGGTGCGAAGAAGCCCCGCGCCGCCGAGGCGCGCAGCGTCCAGGGGCCGGGGCGCCACAGCAATGACACGCGCGGGCTGAGGAACTCGCCGTACGCGCTATGGGAATCGGCGCGCAGGCCGCCGGATACGGTGAGGTCTTCAGTCAGGTCGCGATCATATTGGATGAACACGCCCGGCACGGTGAAGCTGTAATCGATGGCCGGGAAATCATCCGTGTCCAGCGTATCGGCCTGCACCGCCAGCCCGCCCACCAGGGAATGGCCGTCATGAGACCAGGCGAGCGTGGCTTCGCCGAACAGGGTGCGCCGCCGGTCGCGCTCGCTGCGGGGGCCAAACTGATGGCGATGGTCTGTCGCCATGGCCGAGGCGCGCACGCCGAACTCGAGATCCTCGCTGATCGGCAGATCGAGATTGAAACCGGCGTCGAGGCGCTGTGTGTCGAGGCCCTGAACGAACGGGCTGCCGTCCGGCACGGTGCGCCCGGGCAGCGTCCCGCCGCTGCGGGTCTCTTGCGTATAGCCCAGCGTGAGCAGCGCCCCGCCGCCGGAGGCCAGGTCCCGGAACAGGCGCGGGCGGATGGTGTAGCGCTCATAGGACGGGATATCCGCCCAGCCCGATCCGTCGAGATCACGCGCGTCCTGCCAGTGGCCGCCGCCGGTGACCGAATAGCTCCAGCCATCGCTGAGCGGCGCCGCCGTATAGGCCGTCACGTCCGCGCCGCGCTGGCTGGTGGCGTTGAAGAGGATCTCGCCTTCGCGCGCGTCTGATGGGCGCCGGGAGATCAGATTGATCACCCCGCCCATGGCCGACCCGCCATAGAGCGCCGAGGCGGAGCCCTTGATGATTTCCACCCGCGCCAGATCGGTGGGCGGGATCTGCAACAGGCCGATGGAGCCCGCCTGACCGCCATAGAGCGGCAGCCCGTCGGCCAGCAAGAGGGTGTAGCGCTCGCTCATCCCCTGGACGCGGATGCCGGCAGACCCTAGCGCGGCCGAGCTCGCCTGCACCCACAGCCCGCCGGTTTCGGCCAGCAGCACCGAGATATTGCCCGGCGCCATGATCATCTTTTCCTCGATCTCCTCGCGGTCGATGATCTCCACGCGGATCGGGTCGTCCTGGACCCGCCGGCGTGAGCGCGTGGCGCTCACCGTGATGGTGTCGTCTTGGGCGTGGTGGCCATGCCCGCCGTGCGGGCTGGCGGCGGCGAAGGCGGGCGGGGCGGCGAGGGGGCACAGCGCAACGCTGGCGGCGCCTGCGGCGAGGGCGAGCGTCCGGCGCGGGCGGGCCGGTAGGCAAAGGCGCGGCGTCATGCGAATAATCCCCATCTCAGGCGGCAGTGCGGCCATCAGCCGACCGAGTCGCTGCGCAGCGTAATTTCTATAGTCGCTATAGGTTCAAGCCTGTCATGCACGAGACCCTGACCATCGGAGAGCTGTCCCGGCGCACCGGCTGCAAGGTGGTGACGATCCGCTATTACGAACGGCTGGGCTTGCTGCCTGCGCCCGTGCGCACTGAGGGCGGACACCGCACCTACACCCGCGCTCAGGAGGAGCGGCTGCGCTTCATCTGCCGCGGACGCAGTCTCGGTTTTTCTCTGGCCGCCGTGTCGAATCTGCTCGATCTTCTCGAAGACAGGCAGGCCGAATGCGGCGCGATCGATGAGCTGGCCTCAAGCCATCTGGAGACGGTGCGGGCCAAGATCGCCGATCTGCGCCAGATCGAAGCGCAGCTGGAAGCTTCGCTTCGCACCTGTGGCAAGACAACGAGAGCACAATGCGCGGTGGCCGAAACCCTCGCCGCTGCGGGCGAGCCGGAGCAGGCGTCGCATCTGGCCGGGTAAGGCGGCGGCGCTACTCCGCCGCCTGAGACATCGCGCCCTTCAGCCAGGCGTCATGATCGGCCAGCGCCCGCGCGGTCATCAGGCGCTTTTTCGCCTGGGCCTTGGCGGCGCCGCGCAGGCGTTCGCCATTGGGGCCGCGGCTGGGGCCCTCCATCTCCGGGAACAGGCCGAAATTCACGTTCATGGGCTGGAACGCGCCCTTGCGGCCCGGCACATGGCCTGTGGTGATGTGGGTCAGCAGCGCGCCCAGCGCCGTGGTTGGCGGCGGGGGCGTGAGCGCTTGGCCCAGGCGCTCGGCGGCGGCGAAGCGGCCCGCCAGAAGCCCCATGGCCGCACTCTCCACATAGCCCTCCACCCCGGTGATCTGACCGGCGAAGCGCAAGGACGGGCGCGCCTTCAGGCGCATCACGCCGTCCAGCAGGCGCGGCGAGTTCAGGAAGGTGTTGCGGTGAATGCCGCCAAGGCGCGCAAAGCTGGCATTCTCCAGCCCTGGAATCATCCTGAATACATCGGCTTGCGCGCCATACTTCATCTTGGTCTGGAAGCCGACCATGTTGAACAGCGTGCCCAGCGCATTGTCCTGGCGCAGCTGCACGACGGCGTAGGGTTTGTCGTCGGGCTTGTGGGCGTTAGTCAGGCCGCGCGGCTTCATCGGTCCGTGGCGCAGCGTCTCGCGCCCGCGCTCGGCCATCACCTCGACCGGCAGGCAGCCGTCGAAATAGGGGGTGTCCTTCTCCCAATCCTTGAACTCGGTCTTGGGCGCCGCGATCAGCGCGTCGATGAAGGCCTCGTACTGATCGCGGTCCATCGGGCAGTTGATATAGGCGGCTTTGTCTTCCTCGGTCTCGCCCTTGTCATAGCGCGACTGCTTCCACGCGACGCCCATATCGATGGACCCGGCGTGGATGATCGGGGCGATGGCGTCAAAGAAGGCCAGCTCGCCTTCGCCGGTGAGGCCATGCACCGCTTCGGCCAGCGCGGGCGAGGTGAGGGGGCCGGAGGCGATGATGACGCTGTCCCAGTCCTCGGGCGGCAGGCCGGCGATTTCCTCGCGCACGATCTCGATATTGGGGTGAGCCTCGATAGCCTGCGTCACCGCCTGGCTGAACACATCGCGGTCCACCGCCAGCGCCCCGCCGGCGGGAACGCGCGCCATGTCGGCCTTGGCCATGATCAGCGAGCCCGCGCGGCGCATCTCTTCGTGCAGAAGGCCCACCGCGTTGGTCTCGTGATCATCGGAGCGGAAGGAGTTGGAGCACACGAGCTCGGCCAGCCCGTCGGTCTGATGGGCTTCGGTGCCGCGCACCGGGCGCATCTCGTGCAGCACGACGCGCGCGCCGGCCCCGGCCGCCTGCCAGGCCGCCTCGCAGCCGGCCATGCCGCCGCCAATAATGTGTATCGGGTTTGTCATGGGCGGCAGATATAAGCGTCAGGACCCCCATGCGAAAGCCCGGTTGGAAGCGCTTTCAAGTTGACGCTGAACGCCAATCCGGGGTTCCCTTGAGAGGCGAGAAATGGGAAGGGGAAATTCAAATGGATCGTAGCACGGTTTGTTGGCTGGCGAGTGTGGTTGTGGCGTGCATGATCACGTTTTCCCCGGCGCACGCTCGGGATGAAGCGGCCTTACCCGAATCCGTGGCGACAGCGTGGGAGCGCTATCTGGCCGCATCACAATCAGGCGATTCCGAAGCCGCGGGTGACGCGGTCCTGGAGGCCCACCGCGCCGCCGAGGCCGAAGGCGTTGATCCTCTCACGCGCGCGATTCTCGCCGATACGGCAGGTCAGTTCGCCTATGTTCGCAGTGCGTTTTCAGACGCCCGCGCCATGCTGGGCCTGGCGGCGGACCTGTTTGGCGAATTGGGGGAGAGCCAGAAGAATAATCTTGTGAGGGTTCAGAGGCTGATCGCTGAGGCGTTTTTTCTGGAGGAACAACATCGCGACGTCTTGCACCAGGTTGACGCTGTGCTGGCATCCGCGGGCGCGACAGGCGCAGACCCCGAGCGCGACAGCGATGTCGCTGCTGCGCTGGCGTTGCGTGCTCGGGCCCACTGGGCTCTTGGATCTATCACGCGCGCCGGCGGCGCTGCACGCGAGGCGCTGGACGTCATCGAACCCTATGGTCTGGAGTCTCACGCCTCGGCGCCGCTGATGGCGTTCTATCAGGGCGTTGATGGCGCCTTGCGCCGCCGTCATCATGATTCGGCCTGGTGGTTTGCTGTTGCCGGTCATCTGTTCGGACTGCAGGAGCAGGGTAACCGTCTGATAACAATCACCGATGTCTGGTCGCGCTATGCGCGCTCACGCTTAAATTCAGCGCAGCGCCGGGATCTGATTGTCCGCCTGGCCGAGGCAGGCTTTCTGACTGAGCCCGAACGTGAGGCCGCTGAAGCTGAGGCCGATGAAGAAGAGCAGGTAGAGACCGCCGTACCCGACCCGCTCAACCGGTCGGCGCGCCCGATAAGGCGGACATCTCCCACCTATCCTTCGGCGGCGGCGGGTGCAGGCGTGGAAGGCATCACCCTGATCACTTTCACCGTGACGGCTGAAGGGCGTGTGGCGGATGCCGATGTGGTGTTCTCCGCGCCTCATCCCGTCTTTGGCGAAGCAGCGCTGCGTGCAATGCGCCGTTGGCGCTATGAGCCCAAGCTGGTTGACGGCGTGCCAACGGCGCACGAGGGCGTGCGAACCACGTTTGACTTCCGTATGCAGGATGAACTCCCATGATTGCAGCACTTTTGCTCGCTCTTGCTGCTTCGCCAATTGGCGAAGAACGGGCGGATGCGCGGATGCTGGCCGAAGCGGCGGCGCAAGCCTGGAACCGGGGGGCGCTGGGCGAGGCAGGGGCCCACGCAGCAGAGGCCTATGACGCCCTGGCGCAAGAAGGATGCCTGGCCACGCGGGACGGAACGCGTCTGGCTTTCATGGCGGCGCTGGCGGGACTCGCCGGCCAAAGCGAGGAGCCGCAATCATATTTCTTCTGGGCCGCAGGGCGGCTGGACCGGGCTGCAGGCGGCCTCACCGGGACCGAGCGCAGGCTTGCGCGCGAGTATGGCGTCGAGCTTGGGCGATTGCCGCGTCTGGACGCGCGTTATGCCAGATCACCTTTCCTCACCATCCCGAATCCGCGCCGGGCGCGGGACTGCCCTGACATCCTGCCGGCGCTGGACGCCGATCCTTCCGCGGCTGAAGCCGCTATTTTGATCGCCTGGACCCGCAATCCTGACGGGGCGTATTCAAGACTGGAGTCTTTTTACGCCTATCCTGACAGAATCCGGGCGCTGGCCCCGGAAATCACCGGAACTTACAACCTTCACCAGACTTCGAACCGCCGTAGCCTTTACACCTTCGTGTTCGATCCCTGCCTGACGGTGCATGACGGGGAGGGGCGGTCCCGGGACATCTGCCTCGAAACCGCATCTGCGCCCTGAGCGCGCACCCGTCTTGGCGCGGCTGAGGTTTCGGTTTAACTCCCGCGCCATGACGCTCATCGATATGAACGCCGCCCGTGCGGGCCTTTCCCTGACCCTGCGCCATGCCAGGCTGGCCCTGCTGGCCGGGCTCATTTACGCGCTCGCCTATTCGCTGGAGGCGGTGACCGCTGCGCGCCTGGCCTCGGGGGCGGGGCCGCTCTGGCACTGGCTCGCCGCCATGCTGGTCGGGTTCGCCGCAGTGGTTCCCGCAATCGCCGCCTTCGTGCGCATCGGGCTGGGCCAGCCCGCGCGCCTCGCGGCGGGCGATGACGAACGCCGGCTGCTGGGCGTGATGGCGTTGATCTGGGTGCTGCTGTTCACCGTGCTGGGCACGGCGGGCCTGGCCCTGATGTTCATGATCACGGCTCTGGCGGTGATCAATGTGGATGTGACCGCCGAACCGCCGTCCGGTCCGGTGGACATATACGCGCTGTTCGGCACGGGCGAGTGGATCGTGGCCAGCGTGCTGATCGCGGCCTTCGCCGGGTTCTCGCTCTGGTTCGCCGCGCGCCTGGCCTTGAGCCTGCCTTCGACGCTCGATTCAGCGCGGGTGCGCGTCCTGTCGATCTGGCCGGTCTCGTCAGGACGCTGGATCGAGATCGCCCTGACCCTGCTGGCCGCAGCGGCGCCGGGCCTTGCAATCCTCATGGCCTTGAACGTGGCGGCCGCCGCCGTGACCGGCGTCTGGCCAGGCGCGGCCTACACAGACGCCATGGAGGCGCCCGCGCCGTTGTTGGTCGTTGCGGCCCTTGGCGGATTGCACGGGCTGTTCAAGATTGCGCTGGCCGCCGCGCCGGCCTGTGCGGCGCTGGGCGTGCTGTACGTGAAATATCGTTCAGATTCGCCTCCCGGGACGTAATTTCCCAAGACGGCCCGACAGCGGCGCGTTATTCTGCCTTCATGATTGGTCCATGAGGGGGGAGCGCCATGACCCGGCCGCGCTATGATTTCGTTGCCGCCACTTTCCAGTTTTTCATCGCTGTCGGGCGCCGTCCCATGGGCGCGCTGTGGATCGGCTTCTGGCAGATGCTGTTGCTGTGCGCCGTCAGCGCCGGGGCGCTGGCCGTGTTCTGGCCTGTCTTCGAGCTTATGGCCCATGCGGCTGAAGCCGATATCGAAGCCGAGATGATCGCCGTCTTCCTGCAGATGATGGGCTGGATGATGCTCCTCGGGCTGGCGGGGGTTCTGATTTACCTGATGGCTCAGGGCGCATGGCTCAGACTGCTGACGCGTGACGAGATCCGCCCCGTGATTCCCTTCCGCCTGGGCGCGGACGAGTTCCGGCTTCTGGGCGTGAACGTGCTTTTCATCATGTTCTGGATGGCGGTCTACATCGTGTCGATCATCCTTGTGGCCGCCATCGTTGCAACCGGCGGCGGCGCTCAGGATTTCGGCGGTACAGCGATTATCGCCCTGGTCGGCACGTTGATCGTGTTGGCGGTGGTTGTGTTCCTGATCATCATCTGCCTGCGCTTTGCGGCCGCTCCGGCCCTGAGCGTGCATAAGCGCCGCTTCCGCCTGTTCCAGGCGGTCAGCGCGTCCAAGGGCGTATGGGGCATGATGTTCCTGTCCTATCTGACCCTGATCGCCGTGTGGATCGCCGGGGCGGTCGTGGTCTCCATGGTCCAGCAGATCGCCCTGTTGTTCGGGGCTGCGGAATTTATCGGGGCGATGATGGCGTTCGACCCGGCGGCAGGGTCCGATCCGGCGCAAATTCTCGCGCTGCTGGGTGAAACGCTGACTTCGCCAGCTGGCATCGCCATCATCGCCGTGATCGTTGTCACGCAGTTCATCTTTCAGATCACATTCGAAGGGCTGTGGCACGGTGTCGGCGCCTATGTGGCCCGGCGCCATGGCGAGGCGGTTGCTGCAGACGCCGCCCCGGCGCCCGCGCCTGCGGAGCCTGAGACAGCGCAATGAGCGGCATGGCGGCGGCGGCGCCTTTTTCCGTCCGAGCAGCGCTCGGGCTGTGGCTGACCGTGCTGACGCGCCGGCCGGGCGCCTTCATGAGCGTGGCTCTGGTGACGGTGATCTACTACGCGGCCCTGACCTGCCTGATCGCTCATTCTTATAGCGTGATGGGACAGGCGTTTCTCGATTCCGCCGAAGGGAATCTGGCCGCCAGGATGGACTTGCAGCGCGCCGGTCTGATGGCGACGGCATATACGCTCTTGTCCTTCCCGATCTGGTTATGGCTCGAAACGGTCTGGATACGCCTGTTCAACAACGAAAAGCATCCCTGGCGGATGCGCTGGGCCGAGTTTGGCTGTCTGATCGTGGCCAATCTCATCCTGTTCGGCATTTACATGGTTGGCGTGATTGTCTGGATGATCCTTGGCATGATCGTGGTTTTGGTCGCGATAGCCGGAATGGCGGGCGGCGCCATGGCCGATGATATCGCGTTTGGCGCCGCGATGGCGGTGTTCGCGTCCACATCCGTTCTTATGATTCCGGTGCTGATCTTCCTGGCCAAATTCTCCGCCTTGCCGGCGCTCGCCGTGATGCGCCGCCGGGTGGATATGTCTGGCGCATGGCGCGCCACAAAGGGCGCGCTATGGCGCACGGCCGCCGCCTGGGTCATCGCTTTTGGAGTTTACCTGGGCGCGCTCTTTGGGCTCGGCTTTGCCGGGCAGCTCTGGCCGGGCATGCTGCGCGCCTATGGCGAGATGATGGTGATGCCGGTCTTCGGCGCCGTCACGATGGAAACTGCGGTTTATTATCCCTACACCGCGTTCGCAGGCCTGTTTGACGGGCCGGGTGCGGCGTTTCTGGTCGCTGTTGAAAGCGTTTTGATGTCGGTCGTCATTGTTGGCGGCGCGGCGCTGATGCGCGGGATCGGCGTCACGCTGGCCTGGCGCGCGCCGGAACCGGACGAGGCGAAAGCGCAAGGCGCCGCTGCGTGATCCGCACGGCGCTCTACGCCCCCTGGCCGGAGCGCGCGCGCAGCTATCCCGGCGCCGCGTCCATCGCCGTGGCGGCCGGGTTTTACGCCCTGTCCAGCCTGCCGGTCATCATCGGGGCGGCCGTGTACGCAATACAGAGCGGATCGGCCGGCCTGCCGCCGCGGGTGATGTTCGCCCTGCTGCTGGCGCAGTTCGTCCTGTGGGGCGTGCTTACGGCGCTTTGGACCAGCCTGATCGAACGCCGCGGCCTGCCCAGCCTGGGCGTGCAGGGCAGGGGCGCAGCCTTGCGCCTGCTCACCGGCGCCGGAATCGGCGCCGGGCTCATCGTGCTGACAGGCATGGCGGCGCTGGCGATCACCGCTTTCATAGGCGCCGCGCCAGGCGACGGGCTGGCGGGCGCTGAGGGTGAAAGCGTGGACATGCGCGCGATCCCGGCGGACTTTGTGTTGCTGCTGGCCTTTGTCGCCCTTGTATTTCTGATCCAGGGCGCGGTGGAGGAATGGGTGTTCCGCGGCTGGCTGATGAGCGCGCTCACAGCCCGCTGGGGCGTCAGCACCGGGGTGCTCGTTTCCAGCCTCGTATTCATGATCTTTCACGCCCACGTCTTCGTGTCCGGGCTGGTGTTCGGCGCCATGGCGCTGGCGACCATCGGGGCCATGGGGATGGTGTTCGCCCTCATCAGCCTGACGCGCGGCTCCATCCTGGAGGCGGCGGGCGCCCATGGCGTCTTCAACGCCATCGCCGTGACCGCGCCAGCGCTGGCGCTCTATACGGCGAGCCCTGACCAATCAGGCGATGAGGTGCTGGAGAGCGTGTTCAGCGCCGCGACGGGCATGGCGGGCGAGGCGTCCGGAATCGCGCCCCAAATGGCCGCACAGTTGATTGTGATGGCGGCCGCGGCGCTGATTTTGCTCGTCTTTGCGGCGCGGGCGCGATCCCGGTCGGCTCTGGCAGGGTCAGACTGACGCCGGGCGGATGCAATCCGATCCTTGCGGGCGGCGGCTGCTTCGGCACAGTCCGTTGCATTCAACCTCTCAGCCAGAAGCTGTGCGACCTTGGTTGGAAGAATAAACTAATCAGGTGCTTGATCGATGACCGCGGCCCCGGCATATTTCCCTAAAGGGGAGGGCGATTCATGCCGGACATCAATACGGTTGAGCGCTTCACCCTTGCGGGCGGGCTGACGCGGACATTCCGGGTGATAGCTGCCCGCCGAACAGACGCAGCGCGCCTGATCGCCACGGATGGCGTATTCATCGCCGCCATGCTCCTCGCCGGGTTCTGGGCCTGGCCGTATTTTCTCGACGGCGAGCCGGAAGCCTGGGTGCAGGGTCTGGTGCTGTCCGGGGCGTTTGCCGGGTTTCTGATCTCGATTCTGGCGTGGGACACCGCGTGGCAGAGATTTCTGGCCGGCAAGCCCCTGCCGTCCGGCATACCCTGGCGGCTGGGTCACGATGAGGCGCGCCAACTGGGCGCTTGGGTGCTTGTCTGCTTGATTAGCTTCGTGCTCATGATCATGTTCGGCGCCGTTGCGATGCCGATTTATCTTGTTCTGAAGCATGCTATCGGCGCGTCCCCAATATGGATGGCGATACTTGTGTTGCCCCTGGCCTTTGTTCTGTTCGTGGTCATTCATCGCTTATATTGCGGCGTCAGCCTGACCATGGCGCGCGGGAGCATGTCGGTGTTTGACGGGTTTACCGGTGTGGCGCGTCATCTCTGGTCATTCACCGGCGCCATCACGCTATTATTTGTTCTGGTCACTGCAATATCAGCGACGTTTGATGCAGCCCGCGGGGCGCAGGTGTCGATTGATTTCATGGGCGGCAACAGGGGGCCTGGTTTCCCTGATACGTGGCCGCTCGCTGCTGTCTGGTTTCTGCTTCAAGCCATCAGCCACCATGTGACCCGCGGCGTGTTCATGGAGTCGGCCCTTGTCACGCTTCACCTGGGCCCTGCCGTCAAGCCGGCGGCGCCCGCTCCGGCGCAGGCGTGAGCCTCAGCACACCGGCACGTTGACCGCCAGGCCGCCGGTGGAGGTTTCCTTGTACTTGTCGGACATGTCGAGCGCGGTCTGGCGCATGGTTTCGATCACCTGATCCAGGCTCACCTTGTAGGCGCCGTCGCCCATCAGGGCCAGGCGCGCGGCGTTGATCGCCTTGATCGCGCCGATGGCGTTGCGCTCGATGCAGGGGATCTGGACGAGGCCGCCGACCGGGTCGCAGGTCAGGCCCAGATTGTGCTCCATCGCGATCTCCGCCGCGTTCTCGATCTGGCGGTTGGAGCCGCCCAGCGCCGCGGCCAGCGCGCCCGCCGCCATGGAGCAGGCCACGCCCACCTCGCCCTGACAGCCCGCTTCCGCGCCGGAAATGGAGGCGTTCTTCTTGTACAGAGCGCCGATGGCGGCGGCGGTGAGGAAGAAGCGCACCATGGCGTCCTGATCGCCGCTGCGCCGGTGATGGCGGTCATAATAGCGGGCCACCGCCGGGATGATCCCGGCCGCGCCATTGGTGGGCGCCGTCACCACCTTGCCGCCGGCCGCATTCTCCTCATTGACCGCCATGGCCCACAGATTGACCCACTCCATGGAGGCCAGCGGATCGGTCTCGGCGCGCGCCGCTGCGGCCATCAGCTTGCGCCGCAAGCCGGGCGCGCGGCGCTGGACCTTCAGCCCGCCGGGCAATTCGCCGTCAATGCGCGTTCCGCGCTCGATACACGCCTCCATGGCCTGGGCGATGGAGGCGATATGATCGCGCACCTCCGCCTCAGGCCGGAAGGCGGTTTCATTGGCCATCATCACATCAGGAATGCTCAGGCCCTCGCGGTCACAGATCGCCAGCAACTCATCGCAGTTATCGAACGGGTAGGGCTCGCCGGTATGGGCCTCGGCAGCCGAATTGCGTCCGGCCTCGGCCTCGTCGATGACAAAACCGCCGCCGATGGAGTACCAGATTTCTTCGCGCAGAACATCGCCATCCCCATTCATTGCCTTGAATTTCATGGCGTTTGAGTGGAAGGGCAGCCGGGTGTCGCCGTCCAGGGCCAGGTCGCGCTGGACATCGAAACCGATCTCGTGCGCGCCCAGCAATTTCAGCCGCTTCTCCTCATGGATGCGGGCGATCACGCCGGGCAGGGCGTCCGCGTCGGCCTCTTCGGGGCGGATGCCCTCCAGCCCCCACAGGATCGCCTTGTCCGTCGCATGCCCCGAGCCGGTCAGGGCCAGCGACCCATAGGCTTCCGCCCTGATGCGCGCCACGGCGTCCAGCCCATGCTCGGCCTCGACCCTTTCAAGAAAGGCGCGCGCCGCTTTCATGGGGCCGACCGTATGGGAGCTGGATGGCCCCACGCCGATCTTGAACAGGTCGAAAACGCCAAAATGCATCTCAATATCCTTGCCGGGCCGTCACAGCGCGGTGCGAACGGTCCACAGTTCGGGAAACAGGCGCAAGTCCAGCGCCTTGACCAGATAGGATACGCCTGAACTGCCTCCGGTGCCCCGGCGGAATCCGATGATGCGCTCCACCGTCTTCATGTGATTGAAGCGCCATTGCGCGAATTTCTGTTCCAGATCCACCAGCTTCTCGGCGAACTCGTAAAGCTCCCACCAGCGCTGCGTGTCCAGATAGACGGTGCGCCAGACCGCTTCGACTTCCGGGCCGGGCTCATAGGCTTTGGAGACGTCCCGCTCCAGCACGCTTGCCGGGACTGGCAGCCCCTGACGCGCCGCCAGGCGCAGGGTCTCGTCATAGAGGCTGGGCGCCTCCAGGGCGGTTGTCACGCGCGCCAGCGCCTCGGGCTCCTGGGCGAACACCCGGGCCATGGCCGGGTTCTTGTTGCCCAGCCGGTATTCCATGCACCGGTACTGCCAGCTCTGAAAACCGGACGAATGACCGAGCTGGTCGCGGAATTTGAGATAGTCAGACGGCGTCATGGTCGCCAGCACGGCCCAGGACTGGGACAGCTGCTCCTGGATGCGGGCGATGCGCGCGAGCATTTTCAGGGCCGGGCGCACCTCGTCCCGGCGCACATGGGCGATGGCGCCCTCCAGCTCGTGCAGGCACAGCTTGATCCATAATTCGCTGGCCTGATGGATGATGATGAACATCATCTCGTCATGCTCGCCGGTCAGGGGCGTCTGGGCCGACAGCAGCGTATCCATCTGCAGATAGCGGCCGTAGGACAGCCCGTCGCGGGGATCCCAGTGGATGTCCTCGCCTTCAAGATCGACGGAAGTGCGAAAGCGCTCGCTCATGGCGGCCTCATTCCTTGGGGTGCGGCGCTGGTCTAGCGTGTTTTGAGGCGGCGGGGGAACCGCTTTCGCCCGTGCGGCGCCGTCTGGCGGCGCACATGATGTAAAACCGTGCGGCGCCGTCAGGCGGCGGGCGTCACGGCGCAGCGCAGCGCAGGCAGATCCGCGGCGCGGGCCTCCAGAACATCGCCGGGCGACACCGCCGCCACGCCTGCCGGGGTGCCGGTGAACACCAGATCGCCCGGCGCCAGGGTGAACAGGCGCGACAGATGGGCGATGATTTCAGGGCCTGACCAGATCATGTCAGCCAGATCCCCGCTCTGACGCTGCCGCCCGTTGACGGCGAGGGTGATCGCGCCCGATTGCGGCGCCGGTCCGGGCCGGATGGCGCCCATGGGCGCCGACGCATCAAAGCCCTTGGCCGTATCCCAGGGGCGGCCGGCCTTCTTGGATTCGGCCTGCAGATCGCGCCGTGTCAGATCTATGCCCACGGCGGCGCCCCATATGCAGGCTTCTGCCTGCTCAGCGGTCAGGCGCGCTCCGCCCCGGCCGATCGCCAACACCAGCTCGACTTCGTGGTGCAGATCGCGTGTGGCGGGGGGGTAGGGCACGGTCTCGCCAGTGACGAGGGCGTCGCGCGGTTTGGAGAAGAAGAACGGGGCTTCGCGTGACGGATCGGCGCCCATCTCGCGGGCATGATCCGCGTAATTGCGTCCCACGCAGTAGATGCGGCGCACCGGGAAGGCGCGTCCGTCATCAACCGGCGCCAGTACGGGAGCAGGCGGCTCGAACGCCAGAGCGCCGGTCATCGTGAAAGTCCTAGCGCCGGCGCGGACCGCCTGCGCCGCCAGGCAGGTTCTGCTGGCCGTCAAACTGGTCGATGGACGGGCGGCCCACATTGCCCAGCAATTGCTCTAGCACCGACAGCTCGCGCCCGCGCGTGGGGGTCTCGCGTCCGACAAAGGCGACGATCCGTCCGTCCTCCAGCCCGTACTCGTCCACTGCGGTGACCACCCCGTCCTCGCTGAAGCGAACGGCGATCACGCGGCGCTCGCGGGTCTCGGGGCGCAGATAGGCCAGATATTCGCGCGTATCGGCGATGTAGTACCAGGTGCTGTCGTCGAACATGCCGCGCGTGGACGGGCTGCCCAGGGTCGCCAGAACGCTGGCCTGGGTGTCCTCGCCAACGCTCAGGGCGGGCACTTCGCCATCGGGAAACCGGAAGCCGTGGCTGCGCAGGGTCGGGTTGCAGGCCGACACAATGCCGGCGGCCACGATAATGGCCGAGGCGATGAGGGCGCGGCGAAAGGCCATGGAATTCTCCTGCGAGCGCTGTCATAAGGCCGCACCCTGAGGGCGGCTTGCATGTGTTGACCTACATGGCCTTGAGCTTAGCTTCAAGCCGTCCGGATTGGGAGATGGTTGCGCATGTTCACCCGCCTGTTCCGAAAAGACCCGCTCAAGACGCGCGCCCGCGACCTCCATCGCGATGTTCTTGAGGCTGCGCGCCGGCCTTTCCTGTATGGCCCGCAGGGCGCGCCTGACACGGTGGACGGGCGTTTTGACCTGATTGTCCTGCACGCCATTCTTCTGTTCCGGCGCCTGCGCGAGGGCGGCGAGCCCGGCAAACATGCTGCGCAGCTGGTTTTCGATGTCATGTTTGACGATCTGGGCGCCGCGTTGCGTGAGATGGGCACGGGCGATCTCTCGGTCGGCAAGCGCATCCGCGCGATGGGGGAGGCCTTCTATGGCCGCGCCAGCGCTTACGAAAAGCCTCTGGCCGACGCGGACGCCGCCGCCATGGCCGCAGCCATCGCCCGCAACATGTTCGATGCAGAGCCCGATGGCGCCCCTCAGGCCGCGGCGCTGGCCGGATATGCACTGGAGTCGGCCCGCCTGCTCGCCGCCCAGTCGCCTGAGGCGCTGATGACCGGCGAGACGCCCCGTTTCGCCGCCTCGATGCAGGGCTGAGCGGGCGCGGTTTCCATCCGGAAAGTCACACGGTAAGGTGCGCGCGCCGCACGGGTCGTCCCGTGCAGGGGTTCATTTTGTCCGGATTTGAAATGACGACAGGACTGGTTCTTTCGCTTGACGCCATGGGGGGCGATCATGCGCCGCAAAGCGTGGTGGACGGTGCGGCGCAGTTTCTCAAAGGCCGGCGGCGCAGCGTGCGCCTGCTGTTCCACGGCGACGAATCCGAGCTGGCGCCGCTGATCGCGCGCCATGCCGGGCTCGGTGACGTCAGCGAGATTCGCCATACCGACAGCCAGGTCGACATGTCCGCCAAACCGTCGGACGCCGTGCGCCGGTCGCGCGGCTCGTCGATGTGGAACGCGGTCCACGCCATCAAGGACGGCGAAGCCCAGGTGGCGGTGTCGGCGGGCAATACCGGCGCGCTGATGGCGATCTCCAAGGTGATCTTGCGCATGAAACCGGGCGTGCACCGGCCGGCCATCGCCGCCAGCTGGCCTGCGCCCAAGGGCTTCTCCACCGTGCTTGACGTGGGCGCCAATGTCGATTGCACGCCGGCCCAGCTGGTCGAGTTCGCTGTGCTGGGAGAGGCCTTCCACCGCGCCGTGCAGGGCGTCGCGCGCCCGACCGTCGGCCTGCTCAATGTCGGCCAGGAAGAGCTCAAGGGCAGCCAGGTGATCCGCGATGCGGACGCGCTGGTGCGGGCGGCGGGTCTGGATATGGACTATCGCGGCTTCATCGAGGGCGATGACATCTCGGCGGGCACGACCAATGTGGTGGTTACAGACGGGTTCACCGGCAATGTCGCGCTGAAAACCGCTGAAGGCACAGCGCGTCTCGTGGGTGGCTGGATGAAGGAGGCGATGACCAGCAACCTCCTGGCCAAGGCTGGCGCTATCCTGTTGTCGCTTGGGGCGCTTAACAATTTGCGGGCGCGCATGGATCCGCGCAACGTCAATGGCGGCGTGTTTCTGGGACTGAACGGCGTCGTGGTCAAAAGCCACGGCGGAACGGATGCGCAAGGCTTCGCCACATCCCTGAGAATCGCCCTTGAAATGGCCGACAGCGCCTTCTTGAGTGAGATTGAAACCAATCTTTCGCGACTGGCTGCTATTCAGGAGCCGCCGGCGGAGGACGCCGGAGAACCGCAAAGGGAAACGGTGTGAAGGATCGCTACAGCCGCATCGCCGGCATCGGCGCCTATCTCCCTGAGAAGGTGCTGACCAATGCCGGGATGGAAGCCATCGTGGAGACATCCGACGCCTGGATCCGCGAGCGCACCGGCATCGCCCAGCGCCACATCGCGGCGGAAGGCCAGTATACCTCCGATCTCGGGGTGGAGGCGTCGCGCCGCGCTCTAGATCATGCCGGATTGAACGCCTCCGAGGTCGATCTGATCATCGTGGCGACCGCGACACCCGATCTGACTTTCCCGGCCACGGCGACCATTATTCAGCACAAGCTGGGCATCACCGGGGGCTGCGCCTTCGATGTTCATGCCGTGTGCTCCGGCTTTTTGTACGCCATGGCTGTCGCTGACAATTTCATCCGCTGCGGCCAGGCCCGCACGGCCCTGGTGATCGGCGCGGAGACGTTCTCGCGCATTCTCGACTGGACCGACCGCACCACCTGCGTCCTCTTGGGCGACGGCGCCGGCGCGGTGGTGATGACGGCCGAAACCGGCGCGCCGGAAGACGGCAAGGGTTTGATCAAGACCCATCTTCGCTCGGATGGCGGTTTCTGCGACCTGCTCTATGTCGATGGCGGCCCGTCGCGCACCAAGACCGTGGGTCACTTGCGCATGCAGGGCAATCAGGTCTTCCGCCACGCCGTCACCAAGATCGCCGGCTCCATGACTGAGCTGGCCGATATGGCCGGCGTGGCGATCGCCGATATCGACTGGTTCGTGCCGCATCAGGCCAATCAGCGCATTCTCCTGGGGGTGTCCAACCGTCTGGGCATTCCCGAGGAGCGGGTCATCTCCACCGTGGCCATGCACGGCAATACCTCGGCAGCCTCGATACCGCTGGCGTTCGACCAGGCTGTGCGGGACGGGCGCATCAAGCGCGGTGATCTGATCCTGATGGAAGCGCTGGGCGGGGGCTTCACCTGGGGCGCGGCATTAGCGAGATATTAAGGGCGAGGATATGGTTAACATTGACCTTGCCGCGTGACTGGCCGTAACCTCTTGCATCACAGGACAGGTTTGGGGTGACACATGGGGTCAAAAACATTGACGCGCGCTGATCTGGCTGACGCCGTCCATCGCGAGGTGGGCCTCTCCCGCCAGGAAAGCGCACAACTGGTCGAGGCCGTGCTGGACCTTATCAGCGACACGCTGGTGGCGGGCGAGTCGGTCAAGCTGTCATCATTCGGGTCTTTCGTCTTGCGCGACAAGAACGGCCGGGTGGGGCGCAATCCGAAAACCGGCGAGGAAGTGCCCATCGATCCGAGGCGCGTGCTGGTGTTCAAACCCTCGCAGGTGCTCAAGGACCGGGTCGACACAGCCCTGTCGCGTTAGGAAGCACGCATGAGCGGGAAGTCGCCAGACGCCTACCGCACGATCTCCGAAGCTGGCGAGGAAGCCGGGCTGCCCAGCCATGTGCTGCGGTTCTGGGAGAGCAAGTTCTCTCAGCTGCGCCCCGTGAAAAGAGCCGGGGGAAGGCGATCCTATCGCCCCCAGGACATCAGCCTTATCAAGGGCCTGAAGCATCTTCTTTATGAAGAGGGTTATACGATAAAGGGCGCGCAGAAATATCTGCGCGAACATGGGGTCGCGGCTGTCAGCGCGCTTGCTGACGGCGCGCCTGCGCATGTTGCCCCTGAACCGGCGCGGGCCGCTGACCGCCCCGGCACGCCTGCGCAGGCTGATCAGAATGACGAAGTGGCCGGCCTTTTGTTCAAGGCGCCCCAGCCTGTGCCGGGGGCGCGCGATGAATCTAATACGCCGCCTGCCGGTGTTCCGGCAGGTTTGTCCCGGCCGCAAAGGTCTCAGGCGGAGCATGCGCTGGAGCGCGTCACCGCTGCGCGCGCGCGTCTGTCCCAGGCGTTGTCCGGCTCAAGCTGAGCCCTGCCATAACGGGCGCCGCAGCCGGTTGCCGGGGCGCGCCGGCGCGCCTATAAGACCGCTCCCGGCGCCGAGGGCCGGACGCTGGCTTCAAGCCAGCACATTCGTGGCGGAGCGTGGCGCAGCCCGGTTAGCGCACTGGTCTGGGGGACCAGGGGTCGCCGGTTCGAATCCGGCCGCTCCGACCATTTCCTGACAAGCATCAGCTATCTGCGGGCCGGCGCCAGATCCCTTACAGTCAGGCCCGAGGCCAGCATCAGGCACACCGCGCTCAGGGCGAAGAACCACAGGCCCGGCTGGCTGACCACGCTGACCATGCCGCCGCCAGACCAGATCACGATCAGCATGGCGACCACCAGAACATCGGTGAGAGACCATTTGCCGAGCCGCTCCACCCAGCGGGCGAGCCAGCCGCCATGCCCGCCAGCAGGACGTGCGTGCAGCGCCGCCACCATCGCCATCTTCGCCACCGGGGCCCCGATGGAGAACAGGGCGATGATCGCGCCCAGGCGCCACTCGCCGGCTTCCAGAAGCTTGGCCACGGCGCCCAAGAGGGAATAGCTGTCCTTGAAGAACCAGAACCGGGTGGTCTCCATGACCGGCAGCGTCACGCCCAATGGAAAAAATGCTACGCCCAGCGCGAGCAGCGCCCGGGCGAGCGCGCCGCCGGCAGGGCGCCCGCGCGGCGCCGGAGACAGTATCGCATCGCTCATCAGCGCAGTTTGGCAGAAAGCCTGAAGGCGCGCTATTCCAGCTCGACCACCTCGACCTTGCCGTTTTCGAGCACCAGCGCCAGCTCGCCCCGCTTCAGGCGCAGGGCCTTGTCGCCAAACACCTTGCGCCGCCAGCCCGACATGGCCGGGACATCCGCCTCGTCATGGGCGGCGATCAGCTCCAGGTCAGGCGCTGTGGCGATCAGGCGCGGTGCGACATCGGCGTCTTCAGCCACCGCCTTGAGCAGCACTTTGAGCAATTCGACCACCGGTCCCAGATTGGACGGGACATGCTCGGGCTTGTCGGGGCGCGGGGCGTAGGCCTTGGGGTCGGCCATGGCGGTCTGCATCAGCTCGATCAGGCGCTCAGCGGGGCGGGAGCGTTCAAATCCGCGCGGCACCGCGCGCAATGCGCCGAGATCCTCGACGCTCTGGGGCGCGGCCTGAGCCAGCTCATAGAGCCCGTCATCCTTCATGATCCGGCTGCGCGGAATATCGCGGGTCTGGGCTTCGCGCTCGCGCCATTCGGCGGCGGCTTTGAGCGCGGCGAGCCATTTGGGCGTCATCTTGCGCAGCTTGAGCCGGCGCCAGGCCTCTTCGGGCTTCATCTCGTAAGTGGCCGGACGGGTGAGGATTTTCATCTCTTCGGCCAGCCAGGCTTCCCGGCCGGCCTGTTGCAGGCGCTCCTGAAGCCCTGGAAACAGGTCGCGCAGCAAGGTCACATCCGCCAGCGCGTAGGTCTTCTGGCTGTCAGACAAGGGGCGGCGCGACCAGTCGGTGAAGCGCGAGCCCTTGTCCACGCTCTGGCCCAGACAGGCGCGCACCAGATTGTCGTAGGAAATCGAATCGCCCAGCCCGACGGCCATGGCCGCAATCTGGGTGTCGAACAAAGGCGACGGGATCAGCCCGTTCGCCATGTGAAAGAAGATTTCCAGATCCTGCCGGCAGGCATGGAAGACCTTGAGCACTGACGTATCAGCCAGCAGGGCGAAGAAGGGTTCCAGATCAATCCCTTCAGCCAGCGGATCAATCAGCACTTCGTGTTCGCCGCCCGCCGCCTGGATCAGGCACAGCTGGGGCCAGAACGTCGTCTCGCGCATGAACTCGGTGTCCACGGCGACGAAATCGGCCTTGTGCAAGTCGGCGCATACGGCCTTCAGGCGTTTGGTGTCGGATATCCATTCCATGAAGAGCGGACTTAGCCTTGAGCGCGCCGTTTGGCGAGAGGGCAGATCATGAAGCGCTCATGGCTCGCCGCCCGGAGACGCCCGGGAGGGCCGTAGAATATCGGTCAGAACGATCACCGCCGAACCCAGCGCGATCAGGATGAATATGCTGGGCAGGGGCGCCCCCAGCCGGGCCAGGCCCAGCAAGACCAGCTGACCCAGCGTGGCGGCGGCGCCGTTGAGAATGCCGCTGGCGGCCAGGATGCGTCCGCGCCGGTCGGGCAGGGCGCGTCCCTGGATCATCGCCTGGCGCGGCACCAGGAACAGACCGCCCGATACGGCGGCCAGAACCAATCCGGCGAGAAAGCGAAGATTGTCCGGGTCATCGATGAAGGCGGCCGCTTCCATGAGCTCCGGCCCGGGCGTGCGCCCCAGGGCCTGCAGGGCGAGATCGAGCGGGAAAATGACCAGACCCGCCGCCCCGGCGATCGACAGCCAGCGCGCTTCGCCGCCACGCGACAGGACCGCGCACAGCACCGCGCCCAGACCGGCGCCGAGCGTGAACAGCAACTGGAACAGCGCCACCACGGAGGGCGCGCCGCCCAGCACATTCGCCGTGAGGACCGGCAGCACGGTGATGACGGCGGCCGCCAGCAGCCAGAACCACGCCACGCCCAGCAACGGCCCGACCACCTGCCGGTCGCTGAGTCCGAAATGGAGCATGCGCATGGTTTGGCCAAGGATATTCCAGCTGACGCGCATCGCCGGGTTCTTGGCCGGCGCCGGCACGCCCTGGCGCATGGCCAGCCAGCCCAGAATGGCGCAGGCGATCAGGATCGCGCCCAGCGCGCCGGGGCCCCAGACTTGACCGACCAGCAGCGTCCCGCCCATGGCGCCGGCCAGGATCATGATGTTGATCGCGCCGGACAGAAGCGCATTGCCGCCCACCAGCTCGCTGCGGTCGAGCACATTGGGCATGGCGGCGGATCGCGCCGGCACGAAAAACGCCGTTTGCACGCCCATGAGAAACAGGACAGCCAGAAGAATCCAGGCCTCTCCAAGCAGAAAGCCGGCGCCGGCCAGCATCATCAGGAAAATTTCGCAAAACTTGGCGACGCGCATGATTTTCATGCGGTCGAACTTGTCGGCGACCTGGCCCGCCACCGCGGAAAACAGGAACAGGGGCAGGGTGAAGGCCGTTGCGGCTATGGGCGCCATTTCCTCGGGGGGGAAGCCCAGCACGGTCAGTCCCTGATAGGCGGCCATGGTGACCAGCGCATACCGGAACAGATTGTCGTTGAAAGCGCCCAGGGTCTGGCCCGCCCAGATGGGCCAGTAGCGCCGCTGGCCCAGAAGCGCGAAGGCGGAAAGCGGGCTCATGCGCGCGCCTCGTGCAGCAGGGCGCGTGTGCGCGCTTCGATGACGGTCTCCAGCTTGGCCATGAAATCTTCCTTGGACAGGCCCGGGCCGATAGGGTCGAGAAATTCCACTGTGACGCGTCCCGGGCGCTTGAGGAAGCGCTTGCGGTCCCAGGCCAGGCCCAGACTGGTGGCCACCGGGACGCAGGGGCGTTTCAGGGCGTCATAGATGTGGAACACGCCCTTGCGGTAGCGGTGCGACTCGCCGGGCGCGGCCAGATGGCCTTCGGGATAAATCAGGACCGGGCGGCGCGTACGCTTCAGGTTCTTCAAGCCCCTGTCCATGCGTTCGCGCTCGGCCTCGCCGCCATGATTGGACAGAACAATCGCGCCGATCCGGTGCAGGATCCAGCCTACCAGAGGAAATTTCAGCAAATGGTCGCCGGCCACGAAAGAGAGGTCCGCGAGTTCGTCCAGCATGACGAAACCGTCGCCCCAGCTCTGGTGTTTGGCGGCGATGACGGTGGGTTCATCGGGCAGCCGCTCGCGGCCGCGCACCTCGATGTGAACGCCTGCGATCCAGCGCAGCGCCAGCACCTGGGCCTTGGCGTAGTACCGCAGTCCTGCAGCCAGCGGGCGGCGCCCCGGCCAGAGCGCCAGCAGCGTGCAGACAATCGCTGCAATGATCGTGATCAGCCAGTAAGCGGCTGCGTGAAGGACGCTGCGGATCATGGAAGGCTCCGTTGATTGCGATCATCAGGCTGGCGCACGGTTGCGCTCAGGCCTCGCGAATGGCTGCCAGCGCGGCGCGCGCCAGGGTCCGGGAGTGGTCGGTGAGGGCGATATTCAATCGGCCCGCAATCCGGTGCGCGGCAGGCTGGAGCACGACTCCAAGCGCTGCAGCGGCTTTGAGTTCAGCATTGCCCGAAGGACAATCGCCCTCAGCCATGGCCCGCGCGATGCGCTTTGCGATCAGGCCCGTCGGGTCGGGCCGGCCGGCGGCGTCGGCGCGCGCAAAGCGGAACATCTGCGTGATATGGTATTCAAACAGAACGCGATCTGCATCCGCCGCCTGACAATAGACCGCGACCACATTCGTCACCGCCGCCTCGAAATCATCAATTGAAGCGGTCAGGGCGTCTTCGATCAGCTCGAACAATCTGCCGTGAATGGCGTCGAACAGGGCGCGCGCCAGCGCTTCCTTGCCCGGATAGTGACGGTAGATCGAGCCTTCCGCCACGCCTGCACGCGCCGCGATTTCGCGCGTGGTCACGCCATCAATGCCCCTCGTGGCGAACAGGGTGAGCGCTGCGCGCTCAATGCGCGCCATCGCTGTGCCGTCCGGGGCCGTGACACCGCGGGCATCGGCAGCAGCCATCATGTCTGAGTGCAGGGGCGTGGCGTCAGTTGGGGGCATGAGACCGTTTCCTCGTTGAGCGCATCGCTGTGAGTGAGCGCTCACTTACATACTGGTTCGGCCCCATGGTCGTCAACAATAAAATGAGTGAGCGCTCACTTCAAATCCGGAGCCCAATATTCATTATCGAATGAGACGCTGGCTGAAATGCTATCCGCTTGTAATATTGTTTGATTTATCGCGGACGCGGACCTCCTTCGGATAGCAGGGGCCATCTGTTACAATGGGCATCAGATCAATGAGGTGGGCCCCTTCAGGGAGGAGGGCCGGTTGACCGGCTGATCACAATCAAGGTGGGCGCTCATGGCTATGATCCTGCCTTTCAGAATCCCGTTGAGAGGAGACAAGACCCATGATGATTCCAGCATTGCTGGCCGCGGCGTTAAGCTCGGCGGCCTATTCAGAAATCGAGGTCTGCAATGAACGCGCCGAGGCCCATCGCGTGGCCGTGTCGGGCGTTATCGACGGGCAGCGCTTCACCGAAGGCTGGCTGCATGTGGCGCCCGGGGTATGTGTATCCTTGGGCGTGGTGCAGGGGCCGGAAGCCTATCTGTTCGCGGCCAGCGGCGCCGTGATGGCAGGCGGCCGGTTCCAGGGCTGGGCCACGCCTGCGCCCGAGGCCGGGGGCGGGCATGCGCCGATATGCGTCAGTCCTGGCGAGAATTTCAGCTATGAGGGCGCGCGCACCGAGTGCGGGCGCGGAGAGGCGGCCGGCTATTTCCAGCGCATTGCGCTGGAGGGCGACCATACGCTCTGGCGCATTCGCTAGCGCGCACGCAGGGCTTCGGCTTCCAGCGCGCGGGTGCGGGTTTCGATCCGCCCTTCCAGCTCGGCCATGAAGGCGCGCGCGTCCGGGCCGGGCGTCATGGGCGCGAGAAACTCGACCACCGCGACGCCGGGCTTCAGAGTCCAGTCCTTTCGGGGCCAGAAACAGCCCAGATTGGTGGCCACCGGGATCACGTCGCGCCCCAGCGCGCAGGCGAGCTTGTGCGCCCCCTTGCGGTAGCGCAGGCTTGAACCGGGACCGGCGATCCCGCCTTCGGGAAAGATCAGCGCCGCGCGTCCCTCGCGCGTCAGCCGCTCAACCCCCGCCTCGAACGCGCCGGGCGTGCGCCGTCCGCCGCTGGTGGCGTCGACCACCACCGCGCCCGCTTTCTGCAGATACAGCCCGGCCAGCGGGAAGGCGAGCATGTGGTCGCCGATGACATAGGCGAGGTCGCGGTCGCGCGCGACCTGAAGCAATCCGTCGCCCCAGCTCTGGTGCTTGGACGCCAGCACGGCGGCTGGAATGGCGCGCACATGGTGCAGGCCGCGATACGCCACCCGCACGCCGCATATGCCGAGCCAGGCGCGAAAGGCGCGCGCATGCCAGTGAATGGCGAACGCCACGCCGCCCCGCCCGGGCAGCAGCAGCACCGGGGAGAGGGCGATCGCCATGAGGCCGGAAATGGCCCAGAATCCGAGATTGAAGATGTGTGCGCGCATGGCCGCGCATGCTGGCGGCGTTCTCGCCGCTTCACAAGACGGCTGCGCCTTCCTTGACAAGCGCGCGCAGGCGCCGCCAAAACCCGCGCTCGCCTGCCTCCACGACGCTCCCGCCACTCCGGATCGGATCATCACGCCATGCACGCCTATCGCACCCATACCTGCGGCGCCCTGCGCAAGGCCGATGTCGGCCAGACCGCGCGCCTGTCCGGCTGGATCCATCGCAAGCGCGACCATGGCGGATTGCTGTTCGTCGACCTGCGCGATCATTACGGCCTGACCCAGTGCGTGCTGGAGCCGGACAATGCGCATTTCGCCACGCTGGAGCGCCTGCGGGTGGAAAGCGTTGTGTGCGTCACCGGCGAGGTGATTGCGCGCAGCGACGACACGGTGAACGCCAACCTGCCCACTGGCGCAGTGGAGTTGCGGGTCTCCGACGTGCAGGTGCTGTCGGCGGCTGAAGAACTGCCCCTGCCGGTGTTTGGCGAGCCCGACTGGTCAGAGGAAGTGCGCCTGAAGCACCGCTATGTCGATCTGCGCCGCGAGAGCCTGCACAAGCGCATCGTGCTGCGCAGCCAGATCATCGACTCCCTGCGCCGGCGCATGACCGATCAGGGCTTCACCGAGTACCAGACCCCGATCCTCACCGCGTCCTCGCCCGAGGGCGCGCGCGACTTCCTGGTGCCGTCGCGCCTGCATCCGGGCAAGTTCTACGCGCTGCCCCAGGCGCCCCAGCAGTTCAAACAGCTGATCATGGTGTCGGGCTTTGACCGCTATTTCCAGATCGCACCGTGCTTCCGCGACGAGGACGCGCGCGCCGACCGGGCGCCGGGCGAGTTCTACCAGCTCGACATGGAAATGAGCTTCGTCACCCAGGAAGACGTGTTCAACGCCATCGAGCCTGTGCTCCAAGGCGTGTTCCAGGAATTCGCCGGCGAGCGCCACGTCCCAGACGAGGCGTTCGCGCGCATTCCCTACGCCGAGGCCATCCGCAGCTATGGTTCGGACAAGCCGGATTTGCGCAACCCGATCAAAATGCAGGCGGTGACCGAGCACTTCGCCGGGTCCGGCTTCAAGGTGTTCGCCGGCATGATCGAGAAGAACCCGAAGGTGGAAGTGTGGGCGATCCCGGCCAAATCGGGCGGCAGCCGGGCATTCTGCGACCGGATGAACGCCTGGGCCCAGAAGGAAGGCCAGCCGGGGCTGGGCTATATCTTCTGGCGTGAGGAGGGCGGCGCGCTCGAAGGCGCCGGCCCCATCGCCAAGAATATCGGCCCGGAGCGCACAGACGCCATCCGCACCCAGCTGGGCCTGGAAGCGGGCGACGCGGTGTTCTTCGCTGCGGGCGATCCCAAAGCCTTCTACAGCTTTGCGGGCAAGGCGCGCGATATTGTCGGGCGCGAGCTGGGCCTGTTTGAAGAGAACATCTTCAAATTCTGCTGGATCATCGATTTCCCGATGTATGAGTGGGACGAGGAGAACAAAAAGGTGGAGTTCTCCCACAACCCGTTCTCCATGCCCCAAATGGACGCCGACGCATTCATGGCGCTGAGCCCGGACGATCACGAGACGCTGCTGGGCCTGAACGCCTGGCAGTACGACATCGTGTGCAACGGGGTGGAGCTGTCCTCAGGCGCGATCCGGAACCACCGCCCGGACGTGATGCTCAAAGCCTTTGAATTTGCGGGCTACGGCCCCGAAACCGTGGAGACGGCGTTTGGCGGCATGCTCAACGCCTTCCGTTGCGGCGCGCCGCCCCATGGCGGCATCGCGCCGGGCGTGGACCGCATCGTCATGCTGTTGGCGGGCGAGGAGAATCTGCGCGAAGTGGTGATGTTCCCGAAGGACCAGCAGGCGCGCGATCTGATGATGAATGCGCCCGCCGAGGCGGAGCCGCGCCAGCTGCGCGAACTGCACCTGCGCACTGTCGCGCCGGAGCCGAAGAAAGCCTGATCTCAAAGGGCCGCGCCCTAGCGGTTCGGCCGCTCCCGGCGCTCAGGCGCGGGCCGGACCGGTTCGCGCCGCTGCTCAGGCGCCTGCACGGGCCGGACCGGTTCCCGGCGCAGCTCGGGCGCCTGGGCGGGCCGCACAGGTTCAGGCGCCAGCGCTGCGCGCCGCGGCGGACGCGGGGCGGCGCCGGACTGCTCGATGATCACGCGCAGCGGCTCGCCGATTTCAGAGCGCCGCATCTCAAACCGCCAGCTGGCGTACTCTGGATGACGGTCGGCGGCCGCCATCGCTTCCGCCGCCGCCCGCAAGCTGTCGCGCGCCGCTTCCATGGCTTCTGACGGGGCGTGGTGGCGCATCATGAAGGCGCGTTCGGACTGGGCGAGCGCCTGCTCCAGCGCAGCGCGCACATCATCCGTATGAGCGTGCGGATCGGCCATGCGGCGGCTGGTGCGCGCCATATTGGTGAAATCGGCCATTTGCACCGGTTCGCCGCAGGCTGACATGGCGAGGTCGTCCGGCAGGCGGGTGGAGTCATCGCCGCAGGCAAGCCGGAAGGTTTCAACGTCAAGCCCCGTCACATGCCTGAAATCGGCGCCGGACAGATTGACCGCGATGAAGCGCGCGCCCTCCAGGTTGGCGCCGCGCAGGTCGGCGCCGGTGAGATCTGTATTCTCGATGATGGCCCGCGTCAGGATCGCCTGGCGCAGATCGGCGCCGGCCATCCGGCCGGACACGATATGAGCGCCTGTCAGGCGCGCATTGCGCAGATCGGCGTTTTCCAGGCTGGTCTGGCGCATGACAGCGCCGGAAGCGCTGATCTGGCGCATGTTTGCGCGCGTCAGGTCGGACAGCAGGAACACGGCGCCGTCCAGCCCTGCGCTCATCATCCGGGCGCGTTGAAGATCAACACGGTGCAGGCGCGCCCGGTCCAGGCGCGCGCCGGTGAGCCTTGCGCGGGTCAGTACGGTATCAGCCAGATGCGCTTCAATCAGCGAGGCGCCCGAGAGGTCTGCGCCTTCCATGCGGACGTCCAGGATGCGCGCGCCAAGCAGCTCGGAACCGGCCAGGCGCACACCCGAAAAGTCTCCGCCCAGCATGTGCACGCCGGCCAGATTCTTGCCGGCGAAATCGCATTGCACGCAGTCCCCGCTGATCACCAGACGCCGATACGGCTCCTGGGCCGCCGCACTGGCTGCGGCGACGATCAGGGCGCAAGCGGCGGACAGACACACGCGCAAGGTCATGATCTTACGCTAGCGTGCAGATGCTCCGCTTGCGACTTAATTGTCAGTAAGGCCGGGATGTTCAGCGGCAGGGGGGCGTTCTCAGACCGGCGGGCAGGGTTGTGTATGCATCCCCGCACGCAGCCGACAGCTGGGACTGGGTCAGCCCGCGCGCGTCTGATAGCTCCGCGCCGGACAGATTGGCGTTGTCCAGTCTCGCGCCGGTGAAACTGGCTCCGCCGAAATGGGCGCCCACCAGCACCGCCTGGCGCAAGTCCGCGCCGTCAAAGCGGGCCCCGGTGAAACGGGCGGCGAACAGGTTTGCTGAAAACAGGTCCGCTCCGTCAAAGCGTGCGCCGTTGAATGTGGAGATGCTCAGATCGGCCTGACGCAGACGCGCCCGGGAGAAGTCGGCGCGGTCCAGGGATCTGTAAGACAAATCGGCCTGGAACAGATTGCATCCCGGGCAGTCTGCACCGGTCTGTGCCCGCGCAATTTGTCCCGGATTTTGAGCTGCAGCGCTCGTGAAGGCGAACGCCATCGCTGCGCAAGCGCCTGCGATATGTCTCATCATGACGCACGCCTCCTGATCTGCATGCCTGTTGCCCGCGCCGCTTTGCAATTATCACGCCTCACTGAGCGGTCGATGAACGTACCATGAGCGCGATTTAATGCAGCAGACAGGCGTGCGCCCGGGGAAATCTGCGACGGTTATGCTATTATTATCGAATACAAAGCTGGCGATATGCCGGTGGTTGTTCGAAGGAGACCGTCATGATGAAACATGCCTTGTGCGCTGCGCTGCTGGCTGCGGGCGTCAGCGCCGCAGCGATTGGTCAATCTTCCCAGGAGCGCGCCGAAGCGCGCCTGGCGGAGTTCGCTCCCACGGGCGAGACCCGCAGCTGCCTGTCGACCACGCGCATCCGCAACATCACGCCGCTCGATGACAGCCGCTGGCTGGTGGAGACGCGCGGCGGCGACATCTGGCTCAATGAAGTCAGCCGGGGCTGTTTTGGCGCTGCAAGCGCGTTTTCCTATCTGGAGTACCGGGTGCCGGGCGGCCAGCTGTGCCGCGGCGAGATCGTGCGGGTGATCGATCAGTCATCGCGCATGAACCGCGGCGCCTGCGGTCTGGGCGAATACCAGCTCCTGGAGCGCGCAACGGACAACGCTGACGACGCTGGCGCATAGTCAACGCCCGGTTAACGCTCACGCGGCATGATCGCCCCCTGAAGAGGGTTCACCGGCGAGGATATCAAGTCCATGCGCGCGAGCGTCCGGCTCTGGCTGCTTGGTTGCGTGCTTCTGGCGCTTGGCGCGTGCGGAACATCTCCGCGCGCGCCGGCGCCTATAGAACATGGCGGGCGCGGCGCTCCGCCTCAGGCTGCGGCTTGCGAGCGGACCTACACGGTGCGCAGGGGCGACACGCTCAGCGCCATTGCCGTGCGCTGCGGCTCAACCGTGGAAGCTATCGCGGCGGAAAACGGACTTGCCCGGCCCTATCCCCTGCGCGAGGGGCAGGTGCTGCGGATGCCGGGGCCTTCGGTTTATGTGGTCCGCCGCGGGGACAATCTCTACCGCATCGCGCTCAATCACGGCATGACCACGCGCGAACTGGCCCGCCTCAACTCCATCAGTGAGACATCTGTCATCTATCCTGGTCAGGAGCTGCGCGTCGCCGGCGCGCCGCGCCAGACCGCAGACGCGTCCGAACGTCCCGCGCAGCCGCCTGCAAGCCGCGGCGGTGCGGCGCCTCCCTCATCAGCGCCATCGTCCGCTCCGGCGCCCTCTGTCACCGAGCCTGCGCCGGAATTCATCTGGCCGTTGCGCGGCGATGTGGTGGGCCGTTTCGGCAACGCTTCTGGCCGGCGGCTTGACGGCATCCGGATCGCGGCGCGGGTGGGAGAGCCTGTGCGCGCCGCCGCTGCGGGTGAAGTGGTCTACGCCGGTAATGAACTTCAAGGCTATGGCGAGCTGGTGCTGATCCGTCATGAGGACCGCTGGGTCACCGCCTATGGCCTCAATTCGGTTCTGCGCGTGCAGCAGGGCCAGCGTGTGAACGCAGGCGATCACATCGCTGATGCGGGCGGGGCCGGGCCGGGAGACACGCCCGTCCTGCATTTTGAAATCCGTCGCGGCGTGACGCCGGTCGATCCGATCGAGCGCCTGCCGCGCCGATAATCGCGGGCGTCAGCCGTCACCCCTTGTTGCAACGCGGGCGCGCCCCGATATAGTCGCGGCCCTGACAGCACCCCCTTGACCACGGAGCGACCATGACCGCCGCGACCGACACCATCCTGATTGCCACCGCTGCAGGCGGAGGCACGCCCTTCTTCAGCACCTTGCTGATGATCGTGGCGTTCATCGCCATCTTCTATTTCCTGATCATGCGCCCGCAACAACAGCAGGTGAAACGTCATCGCGAGATGATCTCCAATCTGCGCCGTGGCGATGAAGTGGTCACCGGCGGCGGCATGATCGGGAAAGTCACGCGCCTGACCGACGACGAGGCAACGGTCGAACTGGCCGACGGCGTCCGGGTCAAGGTGGTGCGCTCCACAATTACCCAGGTGCGCACCCGCACTGAACCGGCCAATGATTCCGGCGGCGATGACGAGGCCGAAGCCAAGCCGGCCCCGAAGGCCGCCTCCAGGCCGGCCGCCCGGTCCACGACAAACAAAACCGCCGCCAAGCCGGCGGCGCGCAAACCGCGCGCCCGCAAGGCGCCGGCCAAACCGGCCGGGGACAAACCTGGCGAGTAACCGCGCCGCGCACTGCCCGCCCTCCATAAGGCAGACGCGCCAGTCATACCGGAACGCATATGCTCTATTTTCCTCCCTGGAAGACGGTCCTGATCCTTGCCGTCATCCTGATCGGATTCCTGTTCACACTGCCCAATTTCGTCCCGGAATCGGTTCGCTACGATGAGAGCGGCCGCGCCCAGGGCGCCTGGTCGGTGTTGCCGAACCAGACGGTCAATCTGGGTCTCGATCTCCAGGGCGGGTCGCATCTGGTGTTCCAGGTCGATCTCGATGAAGTGCGCCAGGACCGGCTGAGCAATCTTCAGGATGACGTGCGCTCGCTGTTCCGCCGGACCCCGCCCATCCTGTCAGCGCCGCCCGCCGTGATCGAAGACCGCGTTGTGGTGCGCCTGACCGATCCTGAAGATATGAGCCGGGCGCTCCAGCGGCTGGACGAGATCAATGAGCGGGTGACCGGAACCGGGGGGCAGGCGGGCACGGCGCGCACGCTGCGCATCCAGGGCGACCCGGACGGGCGCACCATCACCATCCAGATCACCGACGCCGAGCTCGACTCGATCCGCCAGCGCACGGTGCGCCAGTCCATTTCCGTTATCCGCCGGCGTATTGACGGCATGGGCACGACCGAGCCGGTCATTGCGCGTCAGGGGGATGACCGGGTGCTGGTCCAGGTGCCGGGCGAAAGTGATCCCCAGCGCATCATCGAACTGGTCGGCACGACGGCGCGCATGACCTTCCACATGGTGGAATCAGGCGTCGACGTCGGCTCTGATTGCCGCGCCCGCACGCCGCCGGGCATCGTGATCTATCCTTCTGACGACCCCAATGAGCCCTGCCTGGCGGTTCAGCGCCGGGCGCTTGTGACGGGCGAACAGCTCAATACGGCCGGGCAGAGCTTTGACGAGAACGGTCAGCCGGTCGTGGCCTTCACCTTCAACCAGTCCGGTGCGCGCGCGTTCGGGGAAGCGACCTCGCGCAATGTGGGGCGGCGCTTCGCCGTGGTGCTGGACGATGTGATCATCACCGCACCGGTGATCCGGTCTGCGATCCTGGGCGGGTCGGGCATCATCCAGGGCAACTTCACGGTCCGGTCGGCCACCGATCTGGCGACCATGATCGGCGCCGGCGCGCTGCCGGCGCGCCTGACCCCGATTGAGGAGCGCACCGTCGGCGCCAGTCAGGGTCAGGACTCCATCGAGCGCGGCCAGATCGCCATTCTGATCGGGTTTGGCCTGGTGATCGTGTTCATGTGGCTGGCCTACGGTTATTTCGGCATCGTCTCCACGGCCGCCCTGATCACCAACGTGTTCATGCTGCTGGGCGCCCTGTCGGGCCTCCAGGCGACGCTGACCCTGCCGGGCATCGCCGGCATCGTGCTGACCATCGGCATGGCGGTGGACGCCAACGTGCTGATCTATGAGCGCATACGCGAGGAATGGCGAAACGGGCGAACGCTCGCGAGCGCCATCGAGAACGGCTATAATCATGCCCTCTCGGCCATTCTGGACGCCAACATCACCACATTCGTGGCCGCCGCTGTGCTCTACATGATGGGCGCGGGCCCTGTGCGCGGCTTCGCCGTCACGCTGGGCATCGGCATCGTGACATCCGTGTTCACCGCCTTCGTGTTCTCGCGGCTGATCATCGCCACATGGCTGCGCGTCATGCGGCCCAAATCGCTGCCGATGTAGGAGCCAAGGTCATGAACGCATTCCCCCTTGTCCGCCTGCTTCCGGTCGATACGAGCTTTCAGTTCATCCGCATGCGGGTGGGCGCCTTCATCCTGTCGCTGGTCATGATCCTGGGATCTGTCGGCGCCTTCTTCGCGTTCGGGCTCAATCTGGGCATTGATTTCAGGGGCGGGACGGTGATCGCGCTCAGCACGGCGCCCGAGC
Source organism: Oceanicaulis sp. (assembly GCA_020832735.1). GTDB lineage: Bacteria > Pseudomonadota > Alphaproteobacteria > Caulobacterales > Maricaulaceae > Oceanicaulis. The sequence goes on along the minus strand of JAFIEB010000143.1, from coordinate 58,654 downwards.
CGGCTGATCTGGGCGAGATTCGCACCGCCCTGTCTGATCTCAATCTGGGTGACGTGCAGGTCCAGGAATTCGGCGGTCCGTCCGACGTGCTGGTGCGCGTGGCCATGGTTGACGTGGCGACGGCGGAACGGGTCACCGGCCAGCCGGTGGAGGATTTCGAAGCCGCGCAGCAAGCCGCAAGGCGCGCCGTCCAGGCCGTGCTCAACGAGGCGCTGGCCAATGTCGAGTATCTCAGCGTGGAAGTCGTCGGGCCCCAGGTGTCCGGAGAGCTGGTCGTGGCGGGCACGACCGCGGTCATCGTCGCGCTCTTCCTGATGCTGCTCTATATCTGGTTCCGCTTCGAATGGCAGTTCTCGGTCGGCGCGGTGCTGGCGCTGATTCACGACGTGGTGCTGACCATCGGCTTCTTCGCCGTGACCCAGCTGGAATTCAACCTGCCCACTATCGCCGCGATCCTGACCATCGTGGGCTACTCCATGAACGACACGGTGGTGGTCTATGACCGGATCCGCGAGATGTTCCGCAAATACAAAACCAAGCCTACGCCCGAGGTGCTGGACATCGCTATCAATGCGACTCTGTCGCGCACGATCCTGACCTCCGGCACGACCCTGGTGGCGATCGTGTCCATGGCGGTCATCGGCGGCCCGGCGCTTGAGGGCTTCGCCCTGGCGCTGATCTGGGGCGTGGCCATCGGCACGTATTACTCCATCTTCGTGGCCGCGCCGCTGCTGACGCTGACCGGCGTGAAGCGCGACAGCGGCGAGGATGACGGCGCGCGCGTCCATGCCGGCTGAAACGCGCGTTCCGGCCATTGACGCCTATGGCGACGGCGGTTTCAGGATTGGCGGTGTCCGCAAGGAGGGCGCGACGCTGATCCTGGACGGCGCCGCGCGCGCCTGGACAGGCGCGCCGGGAACGCCGGGCGTCCTGTCGCCGGAGCATTTCTCTGACCTGATGAACGCCCGCGCGCGCCCGGACATGGTCGTGCTGGGCGTGGGCGCACGGCTCATCCATCCTCCGGCTGGCGTCAGGCGGGCCTTTCGGGAGGCCGGGATCGGGCTTGAGGTGATGGATACGGGCTCGGCCTGCCGGGCCTATAACCTGCTGGCCACCGAGTCGCGCCGGGTCTATGCGGCCCTGATGCCGGTCTAGCGATCAGGCCTGGTCCGGCCGCTAGCTGACCGGTCCGCCGAAGCGCTCTGTCCATTCCGCCACCGCATCATCCTCGATCTTTGCAAACAGAATCGGCGGCGCGGAGAATGGCAGGCCGCGCGGCAGGGCGTCCAGCAGCTCGCGGGCCGTCCCCGACGGCCAGGCGCGGTTGGCCTGCGGCACGCCAATGGCGTCCAGGATCGCCGCCGCGGCTTGCGGGATGACGGGCTGGGCGATGATCGCGGCGATGGCGGCCAGATTGATCCCGGTGCGCACGCCGAGAGCCGCCGCCTCCGGATCGGTCTTGAACTTCACCCACGGCTCGGCGCGGGTGAGATACTCATTGCCCGCCGCCCACAGGGCGCGCGTCTCCACCCCGGCCTTTCTGAACTCCATCGCCTCGTAATGGGCGGCGATGGCTTTCAGCCGCACATCCAGCTCGGCCTCCAGCCAGGCCTCATGCTCGCCCGGCTCGCCGCCATCGGGGATTTTGCCGTCAAAGCGCGACGCCCCGAACTTGGTGATCCGGTTCACGAAATTGCCCAGCACATTGGCGAGGTCTGTATTGATCGCCCCCTGGAAATGCTCCCAGGTGAACTGGGCGTCCGCGCCTTCAGGCGCGTAGGCGGTGAGATACCAGCGCCAGTAGTCCGCCGGCAGCAATTCAAGCGCCTGGTCCATGAACACGCCGCGCTTGCTGGAGGTGGAGAATTTGCCGCCATACCAGTTGAGCCAGTTGAAGGCCTTGAGCGTGTCCACCGTCTTCCACGGCTCGTCCGAGCCCAGGATGGTGGCCGGGAAGCTCACCGTGTGGAAGGCGACATTGTCCTTACCCATGAACTGGACATAGCTGACATCGCCCGCGCCCTTGTCGGTGCGCCACCAGCGCTCCCAGTCATTGCCGGTCTTGTCGGCCCATTCGGCCGTCGCGGCGATATAGCCGATGGGTGCGTCGAACCAGACATAGAAGACCTTGTTCTCAAAGCCCTCGCGCGGCGCGCCGTCCCTGGTGACCGGCACGCCCCATTTGAGATCGCGCGTGATGGTGCGGTCGCGCAAGCCCTCGTCGAGCCATTTATAGGCGATGGACTTGGCTAGCGCCGGCCAGCCCTGCGCCGCATCGACCCATGCGCGGATGCGCGGCTCCATCACGGTCTGGCGCAGCTGGAGATGGCGCGTGTCGCGAACCTCCAGATTGCGCGAGCCGGACACCGCCGAATACGGATTGATCAGATCGACCGGGTCCAAAAGCTTGCCGCAATTGTCGCACTGGTCGCCGCGCGCCTTCTCATACCCGCAATTGGGGCAGGCGCCCTCCACATAGCGGTCGGGCAGAAACCGGTCGTCGTCGATGGAATAGACCTGCTTTTCCACCACCTCGGCGATTAGCCCGTTGGCTTCCAGCACTTGCGCGAAATGCTGGGTCAGGCGCTTGTTATGGTCAGAGCTGGTGCGGCCGAAATGGTCCCAGGACAGGTGAAACCGCTCGCCCAGCGCTTTCTGGATCTCGTGCTGCTCGTCGCAATACTGCGCCACATCCTGACCGGCCTCGGCCGCGGCCAGCTCGGCGGGCGTGCCGTGCTCGTCGGTGGCGCAGATCGCCAGCACCTCATGGCCGCGCAGGCGCTGGAAGCGCGCATACACGTCGGCGGGCAGCATGGAGCCGGCCAGATTGCCCAGATGTTTGACCCCGTTGATATAGGGCAGGGCGCTGGTGACGAGGATGCGGGCCATGGGGCGTTTCTCGCAGTCTGAAAAATGAGTGCGCACACATAGCCTCGCCGCGCGGCGAGGGGAACCGGGGCGGGCGCCGCGGCGATGTTTTGAGATTCCGGATGCCGAGCCAGCGGGTGTGGCTTAGAGTGGCCGCCATGGAGCGGCGCAGCGCCGCCCGCAAGGACAGGGGAGGCAGCCATGCCGCGAATTTTCGGTCACGACCTGCTGGCGTTCATCGCCGCAGGCATCGCGTTCTACGCAACTGGATTCGTGATTTACGCCCTGCTGTTCAGCGAGCTCTGGATGAATCTGGCCGGATATGCGCCAGAGGACCTGGCTGGCTATGAGTGGAAGATGATTCTGAGCCCGGTCATGCCGCTGGCGATTGTGCTGGGCCTGGCGTTTCTGTTCCAGGCTGCGGGCCGGAGCGGGCTGACTGGCCATTTGAAAGCGGGCGCGGCGGCCTGGCTGTTCTTCATGGTTCCGGTGATGATGTACGGCTATGTCTATGGCGTGAATTATCCGCTCGGGATGTGGATCATGGACTCAGCCCATCTGCTGATCGCGACATTGGCCGCGAGCGCGGTTCTGGCGTGGCGCAAACCGTCCGCAGCCGCTTGAGCGGGCGCATGGCTCGACAAATCGGCCTGATCGCGTAACGCTCTGCCTCAAGCATCGGACCCGGACTTGGAACCCATGACCACGCCGCAGGCTGCGCCTGATTCAGCCCTTGATGATTTTGTGCCGTTTGACGAGATCCAGACGCGTCTGCTCGCCGCGTTCGACTGGTTCGAGCAGACGGTTCTCAATCTCGATAACGGGGTTCAGCTCGCCCTGATCACCGCCGCACTGATCCCGGCCATGGTGTTCGGGCCCCGGCTGCGCCGTCTGGTCGTGCAGGCCACGTCGGGCTTTCTGAAGACCGGGCTGGCGCGCCGCCTGATCAACGCCGCGTCCAGGTTGATGACGCCGCTGGCGCTGCTGCTGGTGCTGACGCTCATCCAGGTCGTCCTCGCGGCGCTGGAGCGGCCCTACGCCATCGTCAACGCCGCCACCAGCCTGATCACCGCCTGGATCGTGATCCGGGCGGTGTCGCTGATCATCCAGTCGAAATTCTGGTCCAACGTCGCTTTCTACATCGTCTGGCCGATCGCGGTGCTCGACGTGTTCGGCCTGCTCATGCCGGTGATCCAGCAGATGCAGGCGCTGGCGATTCCGCTGGGCGTGGCCGATGACGGCACGGCGATCCAGCTGTCGCTGTTCGATATCGTGCGCACGCTGGTGTATTTCGGCGCCCTGTTCTGGCTGGCGTCCATGGCCGGACGCACCATCAACGCCCAACTGGAGCGGACCGAGGAGCTGTCGCCTGCCTTCAAGGCGCTGATCTCCAAGGTGCTGGGCGTCGTCCTGCCGGTGACAGCGCTGCTGATCGCGCTTCAGATGACCGGGTTCAACCTGGCCACACTGGCCATCTTCTCCGGCGCGGTGGGCATTGGCGTGGGTCTGGGGCTGCAGAAAACCGTGGCGAACTTCGCCGCCGGTTTCACGCTGCTGGCCGACAAATCCATCAAGCCGGGCGACGCCATCGAGGTGGACGGCACGTTCGGCTGGGTCAGCGCGATGCAGTCGCGCTATGTGTCGATCCGCACAAGGGACGGCACCGAGATGCTGATCCCGAACGAGCACTTCATCGTCAACGGCGTGATCAACTGGTCGCACTCCGACCGAGTGGTGCGCCTGCATGCGCCCTTTGGCGTCTCCTACAGGACCCGCGATCTGCGCAAGGTGCAGGAGCTGGCTCAGAAAGCCGCGCTGTCGGTGCCCCGCGTGGTCGCCGACAACGAACCCACCTGCAATCTGATGGAGTTTGGCGACAGCTCGGTCAATTTCGATCTGCGCTTCTGGATCGCGGACCCCGAAGCCGGGCTCTCCAATGTGCGCAGCGAGGTCTATTTCGCCATTTGGGAGGCGCTGCACGAGGAAGGGATCGAAATCCCGTTCCCGCAGATGGATGTGCACGTCAAGGCGATGCCCGAGGCGAAGCCTGAGCCCGAGGACGCGCAGGCTTAATCCAGCTGGCCGCCAGCGAGGCTGGCGAGGAAATTGCGCACCACCATAACGGTGTCTTCGGGCGCCTCTTCCATGGGCATGTGGCCGGCGTTCTCCAGCACCACAAGGCGGGCGTCCGGCATGGCGGCTTCAAAGCGCCGGCCATGTTCGGGCGGGATCATCGCATCGGCAGCGCCCCAGAGCAGCAGCGCAGGCGCGCGCACTTGCGCCAGATCCGGTTCCGGATCGGGCAGGGTGAACTGTTCAATGCGCCGGATCAGCGCTTCAGGCACGCCGGGTGTGCGCATCATGGAGCGGATGCGCTCCACTTGCTCATCGGTGACGCGCGAGGGGTCGGCGTAGAGCGCCCGGGTGGCGGCCCGCACGCTAACCTCGGGCGCCGTGGTGAGATAGAGGCGCACCGGCAGGGGCAGGGGGGCTGGCTCATCGCCGACCCCGTGATTGGGATACCCGCCCGGGCTGACCAGGACCAGCGCCTCCACCCGGTCAGGCTGGAGCGCGGCATAGCGCCAGGCCACAAGCCCGCCCAGTGACGATCCCCCTAGAATGAAACGCTCCGGCGCGATCTCATTGAGGAGCGCCCCTACCTGGGCGACCGTGTCCTCGACGGCGTAGGCGGCGTCATCGCGCGGTCCGGTCAGACCATGGCCGGGCAGATCGAAGCGGATCACGCGGTAGTCCGCCGACAGGTCCCCGGCCCAGGCGTCCCAGGTTTCCAGTGAATGGCTGAAGCCGTGGATCAAAATCAGGGCTGGCGCATCAGCAGGCCCTTCCTCGCGCACCCGCCATGACTGGTCAGCGGCTTCTACGATCCGGTCGGACCCGGCCGGCAGATCAACCTCGCCCACATCCCCGGACGGGGTGCGGGAGAGGACCATCACAATGGCGATCACCAGGATCGCAATCAGGATCAGGGCTCCAAGAATGCGCAGCAGCATGGCGGTGTCCTCAGGTCAGGGGGCTCAGTCGAGGCCGGCGAGGAAGGCTTCAATCGCGCTGGCGGCTTCGGGCTCGGTTAGGAGCGGCGCATGGCCGACATCAGGCACTTCGGCATAGGCCATGCGCGGCGCGCGCCGGCGCATCTCCTCCACGCAGGACATTGCAAGCAGATCGGTGAGGGCGCCGCGAACCAGCAGGATCGGCGAGGGCGCGAGCGCATCGAAATAGGGCCACAGATCGGGCGGCGCCACATTGCCCGTGCGCGCCACTTGCGAGATGGCGGTGTCGTAATCGAACACCACGCGGCCGCCCTCGATCTCGCGGCAGGTGCGCCGGGCGAACGCCAGCCAGAAGGCGCCGCCAGTTTCCTTGGGAAAGGCGGTGGCGTTGATCGCGCGCACCGCCTCGGCGGCGGCGGTCCAGTCCTCGAACGGGCCGCCTGCGCCGCCCACATAACCCTGAATTCGCTTCAGGCCTGCGGGATCGATCTCCGGGCCGATGTCATTGATGACCGCCCCGGCGATGAGATCAGGCCGGGCGGCGGCCATGATCTTGGTCATGAGCCCGCCCATGGAGGTGCCAAGCGCAAGCACGCGGTCCCATCCTTCCTGCCGGAGCACTCCGAACATGTCCTGGGCGTAGACGCCGGGATTATAGTTCTCGGGGTTGGGGTCGTAGTCCGAGTTCCCGCGGCCGCGCACGTCAACAGCGATCACGGAGCGTCCGGCCGCGGTGATGGAGGGAATGACCGCCTCGAAGTCCCGGCTGTTGCGCGTCAGACCGTGCATGCACAAGACAGGCAGGCGATCACTTCCGGCATCGTACAGGCGGTACCAGGTCTTTACGCCATCAGGGGCGGTGAAGGTCCGGGCGGCGTACTCGGTCATGAAGCTGTTCCTGAAGTTTGACTTGCGCGTAAGGCGCGCGCCTCTGCGTCCCTGGCGCACAAGCGGCGGAAGCCGGCGGCGATGAAGTCTGGCAGGCGGTCAGCGACCGCCTCGATGTCTGAGGATTTGCACAATCCGCCCGACAGCGAATCGATACGGCCTGTCTCTGCGAAGGTGAGGACGAGCGCGCCCGACAAAAAGTGATAGCTCCAGAACAGCTCTTCATCGCGGCAGTCGGGCAGGGCCCTGCGCAGGGATTGCAGGAAGCGGCGCACGATCGGGTCGAAATATTTCGACATCACCGCTCCGCCCCAGTCGGGTGCGTTGGTGATCTGGCCTATCAGGGCGAAATAGCTTTTCCAGCCCGGATCACCATGGATGGAGCGGTCCAGAAGCGGATGGGTGAAGGCGGCGATGATCTCCTCGACCGTCGGCCCCTCCGGCCCGGCGGCGCGCTCGCAGGCCTCGAGTTCCTGAAGGCGTATCTGGTTGAGCTGATCGGCCCTGCGCAACAGAACTTCATCAAACAATTCGCGCTTGCCGCCAAAATAATAGGCGACCAGAGCCGGATCACTGTCGGCCTCGCGGGCGATGGCGCGCACGGTCACGCCATGAAAACCCTTGAGAGCGAACAACTTTTCCGCCGAATCGAGCAGTTTTTCCCGGGTTATCTCACCCCGTCCGAGTTTGCGGGCGACTGCCATGCGGCCTCGCTAGAGTTGGGAGCGGGCGCCGCCGCTCCGGAACGGTTGAGTGTGGCGCATGCGCCGCACAGAAATATTTCAGCACCTGCAGAAAGTCTAATTCCCATTGACTTTTCATTCAACGTTGAAATTATCGCCGACACAAGCGCCCCGCCAGTCGGGCGCATGCCCATTTCCAGGGAGGGGAGTTCTATGACCATCCGCCGCAAACTCATCAGTTCCGCCGTGCTGCTTGCCAGCGCATCCTGGTTGCCGCTCACTGCAGGCGCTGTCGCCCAGGAAACGGGCGCGACAGAGACCCGTGACGTGGTCACGGTGACGGCCCGCCGCCGGGAAGAATCCCTTCAGGATGTTCCGGTTTCGGTGACTGCCTATTCCGGCGCCCAGCTGGAAGCCATCGGCGCCCAGGACATCACCCGCATCGCCCAGACGACCCCGAACGTGACGCTGGAAGTCTCGCGCGGCACCAACTCCACCCTGACGGCCTTCATCCGCGGGATCGGCCAGCAGGATCCTGTCGCTGGTTTTGAAGCCGGCGTGGGCATCTATATCGACGACGTCTATCTCAACCGCCCCCAGGCCGCGGTGCTCGATATTTTTGATGTCGAGCGCATCGAGGTGCTGCGCGGGCCCCAGGGCACGCTCTATGGCCGCAACACAGTCGGCGGCGCCGTCAAGTACGTCACCCGGCGCCTGGACACCGAGCCGACCTTCTCGGCGCGCCTGAATCTCGGCAGTTACGAGCAGCGCGACGTGATCGTGTCGGGATCGGCGCCGATGTCCGAGAATTTCCGCATGGGGGCCGCCCTGGCGCGCCTCACGCGCGGCGGCTACGGCACGAACCTGACCACCGGCCGCGACAACTACGACAAGGATGTCTGGGCCGGGCGGGTCTCGGCTGAATTCGAACCGGACGACCGCATCTTTATCCGTGCTGTCTATGACCGCACCGAGGACAGGTCCAATCCGCGCGGCGGCCACCGTCTGATCCCCTCCCTTCTGACCGGAGCGCCCGTGCTCGACAATGTGTTCGACACGCGCGCCGGACTGGATGTGGTCGATCAGAAAGTTGAAGGCCAGGGTGTCTCGCTCTCGGGCGACTTCCAGCTGAACGATCAGTGGACCTTCCGCTCCATCACAGCGTGGCGGGAAGATACGTCGGTCACCCCGATCGACTTTGACTCCTTGCCGGCCGCCGACCTTGACGTGCCTGCGATCTATGAAAACGAGCAGTTCAGCCAGGAATTCCAGCTGGTTTATACCGGCGAGCGTCTGAACGGGATCATCGGCGCCTATTACCTTGATGCCGAGGCGTCCACCGTGTTCGACGTGCTGCTGGCCAATACCGGCGCGCTGATCGGCCTGCCCGGCCTGAACGCCCAGACCTTCGGCAACGTCAACACCGAGACCTGGTCGATCTTCGCCGACTTCTCCTACGATCTGACTCCGGAATGGTCGGTGTCGCTGGGCGCCCGCTACACCCATGACGAGCGCTCCTCGCTCGTTCTGCGCCGGACCTATATCGGCGGGTTCTCCGAATTCTTCGGCGGCAATCCGACACTGATCGCCACCACCTCCGACTTCAGCGGGTCGGAAAGCTGGACCGATTTCAGCCCGCGCATCTCCGTGTCGTACCGCCCTGACGCGGCGAACAATTTCTACGCCAGCTTCTCCCAGGGCTTCAAAGGCGGCAGCTTCGATCCGCGCGGCCAGACTTCGGTCGCGGTCGGGGCCGGGATCGACGTCTTCGAATTCATGCGCTTCCAGCCGGAAACCGTGAACGCTTACGAAGCCGGCTGGAAGTTCGCCGATGGCGCGTACCGCCACTCGCTGGCCTTCTTCTACAATGACTACACCGACGTTCAGGTGCCCGGCTCCATCGGCGTCGACACCACCGGCGATGGCGTTTTTGACACCTTCTCCGGCGTGACGACGAATGCGGGCGCCGCAACTATCTGGGGCATCGAATACGAGGGCTTCCTGGGCCTGGCCGAGGACGCCTTCACCACGGGCGATTCGCTCGATCTGAACTGGGCGGTGGGTTATCTCAACGGCCAGTATGACGAGTTCATCAACGCCTTCGGCGTGGACATCTCCGACACGGCGGTGATCCAGAACACGCCCGAATGGATGGCCTCGGGCACGCTGAACTACACGGTTCCGCTGTCGAACGGCGCATTGTCGATCATCAACACGCTGGCCTATCGCGGCAGCTACAGCCAGTTCGAGCTGCCCAACCCGACCCTCGATCAGGACGGTTACACGCTGTGGAATGCTTCCGTGGTGTGGAATTCCAATGACGGACGCTGGCAGGCGGGCGTGCATGGCCGCAACCTGACTGACGAGCGTTACAAGGTCTCGGGCTATAACTTCATGAACCCGGACGGCACGCCCAACCTGGGCCTTGAGGGGACGCTGACCGCCTTCTACGGCGATCCGCGCACCTACACCGCGACGATCGCCTTCCGCTACTAGGGGGCGGCTGAGTGAAGAAGCGCCGCTGCGCCCGCGACCGGGCCGGCGGCGCTTTTTCTTTGCAGTGACCGTCAGTTCAGTTCCATCATGGACGCAGCGCGCCGTCCGGCCGCGCCAACCCGCCAGACGCCACGGGGAAAATCATGACCGCCGCCAGTCAGACTCCGGGGGCCGCCGAGCCCGCACCGCCCAGCGCGCGCTATCGCGTCTGGGTGCTGTTCATGCTGTTCATCGTCTACGCCTTCAACTTCCTGGACCGGCAGATCATCTCGATCCTGGCCATTCCGATCCGTGATGAACTGGGCCTGGATGACCGTCAGCTCGGCCTGCTTGGCGGCATCGCGTTCGCGGCGCTGTATTCGACGCTCGGCGTGCCCATCGCCTGGCTGGCGGACCGGTCGAACCGGACCTGGATCATCACCGTCTCCCTGACCGTCTGGAGCGGCTTCACAGCCGTTTGCGGTCTCGCCCAGAATTTCTGGCAACTGTTCGCCGCGCGCGTGGGCGTGGGCGTGGGCGAGGCGGGCGGCGTGGCGCCGTCCTATTCGCTTATCGCCGACTATTTCCCGCCTGACGCCCGGGCGCGGGCATTGGCGATCTATTCGCTGGGCATTCCCATCGGCAGCGCGTTCGGCGTGGTCGCCGGCGCCCAGATCGCCGGCGGCGCCATCGGGGAGGACCTCGACTGGCGCGCCGCCTTCATCATCGTGGGCCTGGCCGGCGTGGTCATCGCCCCGATCTTCAAGCTCACCATGCGCGAGCCCAAGCGCGGCGGACTGGATCCGCTCAGCGAGCGCCAGAAGGCCGCCGCCGTGGCCAAGCACCCGCCCCAGCAGGGCGAAGGCCTGGCTGGCAAGGCGATCGAGGAGGCGGCCAGCAAGCCGGGCATCATGGATGTCTTGCGCATCCTGGCCACCAAGCCCTCATTCTGGTTCCTGACGATGGGCGCCTCGTGTTCGTCCATGATGGGCTACGGGGTGTTCTTCTGGATGCCGAGCTTCATCTCGCGCACCTACGGGCTGGGCATTATCGACACCGGCTGGGTGTTCGGCAGCGTCCTGTTTATTGGCGGCAGTCTGGGCATACTGCTCGGCGGCATCCTCGCCGACCGGCTGGGCAAGGCGAAGAAGACCGCCTATGCGGTCGTGCCTGCGCTGGCCTTCCTGGTGGCCTTCCCGCTTTACGTGCTGGGCACGTTTGCGCCCACGCCGATCATCGCGGTGCTACTGTTCCTCATCCCCACGGCTTTGGGCCTGAGCTGGCTGGGTCCGGTCCTGTCCGCCTTCCAGCATCTGGCCCCGTCCAACATGCGCTCGATGGCGTCGGCGATCTTCCTTCTGATCAACAATCTTCTGGGGATCGGTGTCGGGGTTTACGTCCTGGGCGAGCTCTCGACCTTGCTCACGCCGGCCTTCGGGGAGCAGTCGCTGCGTTACTCCATCGCCATCGGCGCGTCGCTCTACGCCGTGGCGGGCGTTCTGTTCCTGCTGGCCTCACGCACGATCGAGCGGGACTGGGAGAAGTAGGCCACAGCCGCAGGCCTTTGCGCATATGAAAAGGGCCGCAGCACGAAGCTGCGGCCCTCTTTCTTCATGCCGGCCAGGGTGATCAGGCGGCTTCCTGCACCAGGTCCAGCGTCTTGATGAAGGTGGAGATGGCGTCCTCGCGCGCATCCTCGCCGCCAGCGGCGAAGATGTCGCCGCGCAGCGCAAGGGCCGCCTGACCGGACTCGCCGGGCTCCTTGCCCGCCGCTTCCGATAGCACCGGCGCCGCTTCGCTCATCGCCAGAACCGGCTTGCCCGTCTTGATAAAGTCCTGGATCAACAGCCGGGCGTCCTGATCATCGGCCAGCCGTGACAAGCCGTGGGCGCCGCCGGGAATCAGCAGACCTGAGAAGCTGTCCGCAGACCTGTCGCCGGGGTGGGCGTCCACGACGAAATTCATTTCTTCATTGCTCGCAGAACGTCCGCTCACCAGCGACTTGTTGGGGCTGACGATGACGGTGCGATAGCCGTTTTGTTCGGCTGCAGACGCCACCTCGGTCAGATCCGACGCGGCGAAGCCGTCAGCGACCAGCACGGCGATATCGCCGGCCTCGCCAATCTGGGCCAGATCGATACGTTTCGGACGGGTGTGCGGTTTCGTAAATGCCACAATTCCTCCTGGCGCCGATTCCGGCGCTCCACTAATTTTCAACAAACGGGCGACGCATGAAAGGTAAGAGTCAGAACGCAAAGGTCAACATCGTGGAGTGAAATGGCAGGATAAAAAGCATGTGAGCAGCGCGGGAGCGCCCGCAAAACTTGATTTTTATCGCAAACTCACGACATAAGCAGCCCCAGCCACCCCATACACGTCAACGCCATTTTGCGTCATTTATATGGCGTGGTGCTGACTGATCCGAGAAAGGACTGACTACATGTGCGGTATCGCCGGTGAAATTCGCTTTGATGACCGGGCGCCAGATCTGGCGGCCCTGGACAGGGCGGCGCACACTATGAACCGGCGAGGCCCGGATGCGTCCGGGCTCCACTCCCAGGGCCGCATCGCCTTCGCCCACCGGCGTCTGAAGATCATCGATCTGAGCGACGCCGCCCAGCAGCCCCTGGTGGACGCTGAGCTGGGCCTGAGCGTGGTCTTTAACGGGTGCATCTATAACCACAAGGAATTGCGCGCCGACCTGGAGGCGAAGGGCTACCGCTTCTTCTCCACCGGCGACACCGAGGTGATCGCCAAGGCCTACCATGCCTGGGGCGAGGACTTCGTCCACCGCATGAATGGCATGTTCGCGTTCGCCATCGCCGAACGTGACTCAGGCCGCGTCCTGATCGGGCGGGACCGGCTTGGCATCAAGCCGCTCTACTATGCTGAAACGCCCGGGGGGTTCCGCTTCGCCTCCACCCTGCAGGCGCTGCTGGCGTTCGGCGATGTGGATACATCCCTCGATCCGGATGCGTTGAGTTTCTATTTCAGCTTCCATGCTGTCGTGCCGGCTCCCTGGACCATGGCGCGCGGCGTGCGCAAGCTGCCCCCGGCCACGCTGATGCGTATCGAGCCGGACGGGCGCCGCACCACGCGCCAGTTCTGGGACGTCACGTTCGGGCCGCGCGATGACGAGCGCGGATATACGCCGGCGGACTGGAAGGCGCTGGTCGCCGACACCCTGCGCACGGCCGTGCGCCGCCGGCTGGTCGCTGACGTGCCCGTGGGCGTGCTCTTGTCAGGCGGTCTTGATAGCTCGCTGATCGTCGGCCTGCTCGCCGAAGCCGGCCAGACGGGTCTGTCCACCTTCTCCATCGGCTTTGACAGCGTGGGCGAGGAGAAGGGCGACGAGTTCCAGTACTCCGACATCATCGCCCGGCGCTTCGAGACCAATCACCACCAGATCCGCATCGACACCGCCCGCGCTCTCCCGGCGCTGGAGGAGGCCATCGAGGCCATGAGCGAGCCCATGACCAGCCACGACTGTGTCGGGTTCTACCTGCTCAGCCAGGAGGTTTCGCGCCATGTCAAAGTGGTGCAGTCCGGGCAGGGGGCCGATGAGATTTTCGCCGGCTATCACTGGTATCCGCCCATGCTGGACGCCAATGATCCGCTGGAGGCGTACGCCAGGGCCTTCTTCGATCGCGACCGTCAGGAAATGGGCGACCTGCTGCAGGACCGCTGGCTCAATGGCGACAAACCGCGCGATTTCGTCGCCGAGCACTTCGCCCGTCAGGGCGCGGAGCGTCCCATCGACAAGGCGCTGCGCATCGACACCCAGATCATGCTGACTGATGATCCGGTCAAGCGGGTCGACAACATGACCATGGCCTGGGGGCTTGAGGCGCGCACGCCCTTCCTTGACTATGAGGTGGTGGAGGCGGCCGCGCGCGTACCCGCCGAACTGAAAATCGCCGAGGGCGGCAAGGGAATCCTGAAAGATGTCGGCCGCGATGTGATCCCCCACGAGGTCATCGACAGGCCCAAGGGCTATTTTCCCGTCCCGGCTCTGAAATATCTGCGCGGCCCCTATCTGGAGCGCGTGCGCGATGCGGTGACCTCCAAGCGTTTCGAGGAGGCGGGCATCGTCAGGCGGGGTTATGTCGATACGCTGCTGGCCGATCCTGAAGCGCATATAACGCCGCTGCGCGGCTCAAAGCTCTATCAGATCGGCTTGCTGGCGATGTGGCTGGAGACGCATGGCGTCGGATAGCCGGCCAGGGGAGTGCGCATGTCCGCTCGCAATACAGAACCGCCGCGCCGCGCGCTCAGTCACCGGCTGAAACGCTTGCGTGAGCATGGCCTTAAGCAGCCCATTTCAGGACAGGACGGGCCGCAGTCGGACACAGAGGCGGTGCTTGATGTCGGCTGGGGACGGCTGATCTTCGCCCAGACCTTTGACAGCGCCGAGCGTCTGGTCTCGGCCTTGCGCGGCGAGCAGCGCGGCAAGCGGGACATCGGCGTCTATATCCGCGATCCCCATGTGGTGATGGCGGCGGCGCCCCAGGAAGTCTTCCTCGACCCTTCCCATACCTATCGCCTCGATCTGGCGACATATCGCGCCTCGCGGCGCCAGCCCAAGGGGTTTTTCGTGCGCCGCCTGTGCTCGGAATCGGACGCCAAGGCCGTCAACGCCATCTATGCCGGGCGGGGCATGGTGCCGGTGGCGCCGGATTTCTTCTGGCGCCAGCGCGACAGCCGCACGCTGACCTTTCTTGTCGCGGAGGATTCTGAAAGCGGAGATATCCTCGGCGCCGTGACGGGCGTGGATCACGCGCGCGCCTTCGGCGATCCTGAAAGAGGCAGTTCGCTCTGGTGCCTGGCGGTGGACGCGCGCGCCGCGCATCCGGGCATAGGCGAAGCGCTCGTGCGCCGGCTGAGCGAGTTGTTCCAGGCGCGCGGCTGCGCGTTCATGGACCTGTCAGTCCTGCACGACAATGAGTCGGCTATCGCCTTGTATGAAAAGCTGGGTTTCACGCGCGTTCCGTATTTCACCTTGAAGCGCAAGAACACCATCAACGAGAAGCTCTTCATCGCGCCGGCTCCGGAGGAGGGGCTCAATCCGTATGCGCGCATCATCACCGACGAGGCACGCCGGCGCGGCATCGGCGTGGAAGTGCTTGATGGGGAGGGCGGATTTTTCCGGCTGACCCATGGCGGCCGCTCCGTGGTGTGCCGGGAATCGCTCAGCGAGCTGACCCATGCGGTGGCGATGAGCCGCTGTGACGACAAGGCTGTGACCCGCCGTCTGATGCTGAAATCCGCCGTTCCGGTGCCGGAACAGGCCGTTTTGGCGCCGGATGAGGGGGATTCTGGCGCCATGGAGGCGTTTCTGGCCGAACACGGCTCGGTCGTGGTCAAGCCGGCGCGCGGCGAGCAGGGCCGGGGCGTGTCGGTCGGGGTCGAGACGTCAGAAGAGCTCACCGCTGCGATTAGGTCGGCGCGCGCCCAGGGAGACGGGCGCGTGCTGGTCGAGCAGTGCGTGGCCGGCGATGATCTGCGCGTGGTTGTGATCAATGACGAGGTGGTTGCCGCAGCCTTGAGGAAACCGCCCGAGATTCGCGGCGACGGCGCGAAGACCGTGCGCCAGCTGGTCGAGGCGCTGTCGCGCCGCCGCTCGGCCGCCACGGGTGGAGAATCGGTCGTGCCCATGGATGAGGAGACCGGCCGGACGATTGCGCGCGCAGGCTATGGCTGGGACGACGTGCCCGAGGCTGGCGAGATCATTCGGGTGCGGCGCGCCGCCAATCTGCATACCGGCGGCGCCCTGCATGACGTCACCGACATACTGCACCCCGCGATCGCCCAGAGCGCCATCGCGGCGGCGCGCGCCATCGAGATCCCGGTGGTGGGCGTCGACTTCATCGTGACGGCTCCCGATCAGCCCGAGCACGTCTTTATCGAGGCCAATGAGCGCCCGGGCCTGGCCAATCATGAACCCCAGCCGACGGCCGAGCGTTTCATCGATCTCCTGTTTCCCCTGTCCGCACCACGCTGACCCTTTAGGAGCACCCCCGTGTCTGTCATCGATGACGCCTACATCAAGGACATCCTCGCCCGCCTCCTCGAGACGCCGAGCCCTGCAGGCTATACCGATGGGGTCACGCGGCTGTGCTGCGAGGAGCTGAGCCGGCTGGGCGTGCCTTACGAAATCACCCGCCGCGGGGCGATCCGCGCGCGCATCCAGGGCGGCCGGCGCAAGCCGGCGCGCGCCATTGTCGGGCACATCGACACGCTGGGCGCGCAGATCAAGGCGCTCAAGGACAATGGCCGCATGGAGGTCGTGCCCATCGGCCACTGGTCCTCGCGCTTCGCCGAAGGGGCGCGCTGCACCGTGTTTACGGCCAGTCACGGCTCGTTTCGCGGCTCGATCCTGCCGCTCAAGGCCTCGGGCCATACCTTCAATGAAGAGGTCGACACCCAGCCTGTGTCATGGCGCCAGGTGGAGCTGCGCCCGGACGTGGTCGCCGTCTGCCAGGCCGATCTGGAGACGCTGGGCTTCAATATCGGCGATTTCATCGCCATCGATCCCCAGCCGGAATTTCTCGACAACGGCTTCATCGTGTCGCGACATCTCGACGACAAGGCGGGCGTGGCCTCGATGTTCGCCGCACTCAAGGCCCTGGTGGAGGGCGACGAAACGCTGGCGGTGGACACCTATTTCCTGTTCACCATCACCGAAGAGGTCGGCCACGGCGCCAGCTCCATCCTGTCCCAGGACATCGCCTCGATGGTCACCATCGATAATGGCACCACGGCGCCGGGTCAGAACAGCCGCGAATTCGGCGTCACCATCGCCATGGCCGATCAGACCGGCCCGTTCGATTATCACCTGACGCAGAAGCTCCTGCGCGTGTGCCAGGAGGAGGGGATCGAACATCAGCGCGATATCTTCCGCTATTACCGTTCCGACAGCGCCAGCGCGATCGAATCGGGCGCGGATGTGCGAACAGCGCTGGTAACGTTCGGGGTCGACGCCTCTCACGGCTATGAGCGCATCCACATGCACGGCCTGCATTCGGTGGCCCGACTGATCCGCTCCTATGCGCTCAGCCGCGTGGAGATCGGCCGCGACAGCCAGGAGCTGTCCGATCTGACAGGCTTCACCGACCTGCCCATGGACCCGGCCGAGGAGGCGCCCTGGGACGGCCGCGACGAGGCGCCGGAATCGCCGTCAGGCGAGGGAAATCTGGGCGGGCAGAACTGAACTGCAGTCCGGCCATTGTTTTAACACGATAACACGCTATAACGCCCTCCGTTGAACACGGAGGCGGCCATGACGCCAGCGCAGAACCAGACACGAGCGGGCGGAGCGGGCGATGTCGACGCGCTCTGCGACGCGTTGCTGACCCTGAAAAACCGCGAGGAGATGCGCCGTTTCCTGCGCGATCTGACCACGCCGGGCGAGCTGCAGGCGCTGGCCGAGCGCTGGCGCGTGGCGCGCATGCTCGACGAGGGCGGCAAGTCCTATCGCGACATCAGCGCCGAGGCCGGGGTGAGCACCACAACGGTCACGCGCGTCGCCCGGTTTCTCAGCCAGGAAGATCATCAGGGGTACCGGCTGGTGCTGGACCGCACGCGGGAGAGCCGGTCATGAGCGAACGTTTGACGCTGGCGGTGCAGAAAAAGGGCCGGCTCGCCGAAGGCGGGTTCGAACTGTTGTCCAAGGCGGGGGTGAAACTCGCCTATGGGCGCGATGAATTGCTGCGCCGGGCCGAAAACGTCCCGCTCGATCTCATGCTGATCCGCGATGATGACATCCCGAGCTTTGTCGCCTCGGGCGCGTGCGATTACGGGATTGTGGGCGAGAATGTGCTGTACGAGGCGCAGGCGCGCCACGCCCGCCTGAAAGGGCTGGAAGTCGCGCTCAAGCTCGGTTTTGCGCGCTGCTCGCTGAAACTGGCCGCGCCCAAGGACGGGCCGATCCGTCAGGTCGGCGATCTGCAGGGCCGGGCGGTGGCGACCAGCTACCCGGGCCTCACCGCGCAATTCCTGGCGCAAAGGGGCGTCACGGCTGACATTGTGGAGATGGGCGGCAGCGTGGAAGTTGCGCCGCGCATGGGCGTGGCCGATGCGATCTGCGATCTGGTCTCGTCGGGCGCCACGCTGCAGGCCAATGGCCTCACCGCCTTTGAAACCGTGCTGGAGAGCGAGGCGGTGCTGGTGCGCGCTCCGGCCCCGCGCAGTCCCGCCATCGGTGATCTCGCCAGCCTGCTGATCGAGCGCTTCAAGGGCGTTATCGCCTCGCGCCAGACCAAATACATCCTCCTCAACGCGCCGCGCGACCGGCTGGATGAGGTGCGCGCCGTGCTGCCCGGCGCCGATGCGCCCACGGTGGCCGCTGTGGTCGGGCGCGACGACGTGGTCGCGGTCCACGCGGTGTGCACCGAGGAAGTCTTCTGGTCGACGCTGGAGCGGCTCAAAGCCGCCGGCGCGCGCTCCATCCTGGTAATGCCGATTGAAAAGATGATGGCCTGACATGTTGCTGAGATCGATCTGGAGCCAGCTTGACCCCGCCGGGCGCGAGGCGCTGATGCAGCGCCCCGCCGCGGGCTCCGACGCCCTGGAGACGGCGCGGGCCATCCTCGACGACGTGCGCACGCGCGGCGAGGCGGCGGTGCGTGATTACGCCGGGCGCTTTGATCAATGGGCGCCGGAGAGCGGCTTCCGCGTGCCCGCGGGCGAGCTTGCAGCCGCCGCCAAAGCGCTGCCCCAAGAGGACGCGGACGCCATTCTGGCCGCCGCGCGCGCCGTGCGCGTGTTCCATGAGGAGCAGGGCTATCGTCCCATCAGCGTTGAAACCTGGCCTGGCGCCCGCGCTGAGCGCCGCGCCACGCCCATTGATGTGGCCGGGCTCTATGTGCCCGCCGGCACGGCGCCGCTCGTCTCCACCCTGATCATGCTGGCGGTTCCTGCGAGGATCGCAGGCGTGCCCCGCATCGCCGTCATCGCGCCGCCGCGCAAGGGGCAGGGGGTCGATCCCGCCATTCTGGCCGCCGCGCAGCTTTTGGGCCTCGATGAAGTCTACGCCATCGGCGGCGCGCACGGCGTGGCGGCGCTCGGCTACGGGCTTGCGGGACTGCCGAAAGCTGACCGGATTTTCGGACCCGGTAATGCGTATGTGGCGGCCGCCAAAGCGCTTTTGGCCCAGACGGCCGGCGGCGCCGCGACCGATCTGCCCGCTGGCCCCAGCGAGGTGATGGTGGTCGCCGATGATGACGCCGATCCCGATTTCGTCGCCATCGATCTGTTGAGCCAGGCCGAACACGACAGCCTCGCGCAGGTGATGCTGGTGGCCTGGTCCGGCGGTTTTGTGGATCGGGTCGAGGCGTCCATCGCGCGCTGGCTGGAGCGCTTGCCGCGCGCTGACACCGCCCGCGCCGCGCTGGCCGCGTCCCGTGCGATCATTGTTTCAGTCGAGGCCGAGGCGGTGGACGTCGCCAACGCCTATGCCAGCGAGCACCTGATCGTGCAGACGCGGGCGCCGCGCGCGCTCGCCGAAAAGGTGCGCCATGCCGGATCCATCTTCATCGGACCCTGGACGCCGGAAGCGGCGGGTGACTATGCCGGCGGACCCAATCACGCCCTGCCAACCTCCGGCGCGGCGCGCGCCTATGGCGGCGTGTCGGTGGAGATGTTCCAGAAGACCACCACCATCCTCGAGCTCGACCGCACTGGCGCGCAAGCGATCGCGCCGACGGTGGAGCGGTTGGCGGCGCTGGAAGGGCTGGACGCCCACCGCCTCGCCATGGCCATCCGCAGGGAGCGCGCATCATGACTGGCTGGCTCGATTTGTCACAATCTATCAATGATAAAGTGGCAAAAGCTGAGGCAGCGCTGAAGGCGCAGCTGGCGGGCATTCTGTCGGTTCCAGCGGACCGGATCGTGCTTGCGGCGTCGCCGCAGGACGCCCTGCGCGCTTATCCGGCGCTTGCGCAAGCCCCGCGCCTCGACGCCTCGCAGATTGAGGATGCGGTGACCGCGCCAGCGCTAATCCAGCTGGGTCCGGGCCGGGCGCCGTTGACGGCTGTCGTCCTCAAGGAAGAAACGGTGGCGGCGCTGTCTCAGGCTCTCGCCCCGCCGCCTCTGGCCCTGATCGAGGCCGGGTTTGACGCCCTGCGCCCGGCGGCGCGCACGGCGGCGCGCGCCGAGGGCGCCGAGACGCGGCGGATATTGGCGGACCTGGCCGAACTCACCGGCGGCGAGATTGCGCCGGGAGGTTTGCGCATTGATCCCGCGAAAGCCGCATCGCTGGCGCTGACCTGCGCAGCAGACGGCGTGCTGTATGTCCCTAACGCCGCCGCGGCCCGCGCGCTGGCCCGGCATCTGGGGGCGAAGGCTTCCGGGCGGCGCGCCAGCGTGCGCCGCACCACCAAGGAGACCGATATCGCGCTCAGCGTCGACCTCGATGGCGAGGGCGCGCGCGTGGATACCGGCGTCAAATTCTTCGGTCACATGCTCGAGCAGATAGCCCGCCATGGCGGTATCGGCCTTGATGTGACCTGTCGGGGCGATGTGGAGGTGGACGCCCACCACACCATCGAGGATGTGTGCCTGACGCTGGGCGACGCTTTGCGCGAGGCGCTGGGCGACAAGCGCGGCATCGCCCGCTTCGGCTTTGAAACGCCGATGGACGAGACGCGCGCCGGCGTGTGGATTGACCTGTCTGGCCGGCCCTTCGCCCGGTTTGACGGGACGATACCCGGCGAGCGCGTCGGCGATTTCCCAGTGGAGATGTGCCCGCACGCTTTCCGCTCGCTGGCCGAATCCATGAAAGCGGCGATCCATGTCTCGGTGGACGGCGACAATGCCCACCACATGATAGAATCCTGTTTCAAGGCGTTTGGCCGGGCGCTGCGCATGGCCGCGCGCATTGAAGGCGACGCCCTGCCGTCCACCAAGGGCGTGCTCTAGATGACGCTCGCCATCATCGACACCTCCACGGCGAATATCGCCTCTGTGCGCTTTGCGCTGGAGCGGCTTGGCGCTGACCATGTTCTCGCCCCCACACCGGCGGACGCGGCGGGCGCGGCGCGTCTGATCCTGCCCGGCGTGGGCGCGGCCGGCCCCGCCATGGCGCGGCTTGAATCGTCAGCGTGGGCGGACGCCTTGCGGCGCGAGACGCGGCCTTTGCTGGGCTTGTGTCTGGGCATGCAGCTATTGTTCGAGCATTCCGACGAAAGCGATTGTGCCGGGCTCGGCCTGATCCCGGGTCGGGTGGTGCGTCTGGACCCCGGCGCAGACGGCCCCTGGCCCCACATGGGCTGGAACACGCTGGAGACATTGCGCGAGGAGCCGCTGATGGCCGGCGTGGCCGAGGGCGCCCACGCCTATTTCGTGCACGGATTCCATGTCCCGGAAGGCCCGCACACCACAGTGCGCACACGCTATGGCGGGCCGGTCACGGCCATCGCCCGGCGCGGCCATATCGCGGGCTGCCAGTTCCATCCTGAACGCTCCGGCAGTGTCGGCGCGCAAATCCTGCGCAATTTTCTGGAGACGCGCCCATGATCCTCTACCCGGCGATCGATGTTCTGGACGGCCGCGTGGTGCGTCTGGCCAAGGGCGATTTCAACGCCGTCACCGATTATGGCGGCGACCCGCTGGCGGTGGCGCAAGCCTGGCGCGCGGCCGGGGCGGATTGGCTGCATCTGGTCGATCTGTCGGGCGCCCGCGACGGCGCCCGGCGCCAGACCGGCCTCGTGGCCGCCGTGGCGTCGGCGGGGCTGAAGATACAAACCGGCGGCGGCGTGCGCACGGCGGACGATGTGGAAGCGCTGCTGGACGCCGGAGCGTCGCGCGTGGTGGTGGGCAGCCTCGCCGTCAGCGAGCCCCGGACCGTGATCGGCTGGATCGCCCGCTTTGGGCCTGAGCGCATCGCCGCCGCTTTCGACGTGAGGATGGAAGGCGGGGCGGTGTATCCGACCCTGAAAGGCTGGACCGAGCGCGCCGAGCGCACCTTGCCAGAACTGCTCGCTGACTATCGCCGCGCCGGGCTCGCCCACGCGCTGGCGACCGATGTGGCGCGCGACGGCATGCTGTCAGGCCCCAACACCGCGCTCTACACAGACCTGGTCGCTGCGCGCGCCGATATCGCCTGGCAGGCGTCGGGCGGCGTGTCCTCGCTGGATGATGTGCGCGCCCTCAAAACCGCTGGCCTGTCCGGCGCCATTATCGGGCGGGCGCTCTTTGAGGGCTGCTTCAAGCTGGAGGAGGCGCTGGCATGCTAGCGCGGCGCATCATCCCCTGCCTCGACGTCAAGGATGGCCGCGTGGTCAAGGGCGTGCGCTTCCGTGATCACGAGGATGTGGGCGACATCACAGGGCTCGCGGCGCGCTACGCGGCGGAAGGCGCCGATGAGCTTGTTTTCTACGACATCGCCGCCAGCCCGCAGGCGCGCACGGTGGAGCCTGAATGGGTGAGCCGGGTGGCGCGCGAGATTGATATTCCGTTTTGCGTGGCGGGCGGCATTCGCAGTGTCGATGATGCGCGCGCGCGCCTGTTCGCGGGCGCCGACAAGATTTCGGTCAATTCGCCCGCTCTGGAAAACCCCGGCCTGATCGACCAGCTGGCGCGCGAGTTTGGCAGCCAGTGCGTGGTGGTCGGGATCGATAGCCGCGAGATCGACGGGACCTGGCGGGTCCATCGCAATACCGGCGATCCGGACAAGACAGTGAGCGAGGCGCGCGCCACGCTCGACTGGATCAAGGAAGCAGTTGAGCGCGGCGCCGGCGAGATCGTGCTCAATTGCATGGATCAGGACGGGGTGCGCGAGGGCTATGACATCGCCCAGCTCGCTGAGGCCCGCGTGGTCTGTCCCGTGCCGCTGATTGCGTCTGGCGGGGCAGGGGCGCGCGAACATTTCGCCGATGTGTTCGCCCACGCCCGGGTGGATGGCGCGCTGGCCGCCAGCGTGTTCCACAAGGGCGTGATCGCCATTCCGGACCTGAAAACCTGGCTGTCGGGCCAGGGCGTGGAGATACGGCCATGAACCTTGATGTGGACTGGGAGAAGGGCGGCGGTCTCGCCCCGGCCATCGTGCAGGACGCCGATACCGGCGCGGTGCTGATGCTGGGCTATATGAACGCCGAGGCGCTGTCTGCCACACAAGAGAAGTGCCTCGTAACCTTCTGGTCGCGCTCAAAAAACCGCCTCTGGACCAAGGGCGAAACCAGCGGCGATGTGCTCCATCTTGTCTCGCTGGCCGCCGACTGCGACCGTGACGCCATCCTGATCCAGGCCCGGCCCGCCGGGCCGACCTGCCATCTGGGGACCATCACGTGCTGGGGCGATGATCCCGGTCCGGGTCTCGCTTTTCTGGGCCGGCTCGGCCGGATCATTGATCAGCGCGCGCATGAGGGCGGCGAGGCCAGCTACACCGCCAAGCTCCTGAGCTCCGGCATCGCCAAGATCGCCCAGAAAGTCGGCGAGGAGGGCGTGGAGACAGCGCTCGCCGCCGTGGGCGAAAGCGACGCGGCGCTGCTGGGAGAAGCCGCCGATCTGATCTTCCACCTCATGGTGCTTCTCAAAGCGCGCGGGCTGAGCCTGAACGACGCCGCCAAGGTCCTGAAGGCGCGGCACGAGGGGTAGGGGGTGGCAAACTCCAGCCTATATGCCAATGATGTCCCTATCACGGTCTGCCATGATGCGCCGGGGGACCCGGACATCATGATGTGCGGCAGCCTCAGTGGTTGGCCCGTCACGGGCAAGCGCGGAATCTCACACTATGTCGAATTTCTTGCTCCGCGATCCCGACTGCGTCTTGATTCACATTCCCAAAACCGGCGGTTCCTCAATTCGCCACGGGCTCTGGGCTTCGCGATATGAAGGGCCGGTTTTCGGCGAGATGCCCGATGATTGGCGAGGTTATTTCAAATTTGCTTTCGTCCGTCACCCGCTCGACCGGCTTGTCTCCGCCTGGGCCGATTTTAGCCAAATGCGCAACTTCAGAAATTCGATAGACAGTTTTCTTGATATCGTCGTTGATGAAACGGTGATCTATGACGAGCGCCGTAAAACGCTCGCCGAGCGTATTCGCCATCACACCATTGCGCAAACACACCCGTTCAACTGCCTATCGCATGCCGACTATGTGGGCAGGTATGAAACCTATCTGGATGATCTGCGCATGATCCTGGACAGGGTCGGCATGCCGCAAGTCTCGGTCCCGCATCTGCGCAAAACGGACCATGGCGGCTGGAAGGCTCATCTCAATGGAAAAACCCTGGATCGGGCGGTGGCGTACTTCGATCAGGATTTCGAATTGCTGGGATATAAGCGCCCGTAGCGGTTGATGGTAGTCACTCTAAACCAGCTGGGAGACCAGATTCCGGACTGCCTCGACATGAGGAAGACGCCTTGTGTCCATCTCCAGATCAATCAGACGCGGCGTGGCGCCATGCCACAAATGGCCCAGCAGCAGGCTGGAGGACGCTGTGGAATACATCTCGCAAGCGGGGTGATCGAATGGCAGCAAGAGTTCGATCGGCAAGGGGCGCGGCTCGACCGCAAGAGGTCCAGAGGGCAGCGCCATGTCGAGCCTCAGTCGCGGATGCGGCTTCCAGATGATTAGCGGCGGCGAGGGACGTTGAAGCAGTGTGTCCAGGCACTTCCAATACGCCTGTGCTTCGTCCTCTGCACTGACAACGCCTGTCCGGCTCAGGGAGGTTCCCGCAACGAAGGCGCAGCTGTGGCTGTTCTTGATTTGCCGGGCTTAATCGGCAAGATCGAAAGCTGCCTGAAGGCGTGCGTGCAGTCTCCGGTAGGCGCGTGCATCAACGGCGATGAGCCGGGGCGGGGACTCGCTGTTCAGATAGGCGGGCAGGCCAAGCGCCGCCAAACCGGCGAGCGGCAGGATCGCGGCGTCGGGCCGATGGCCGGGTCTGCCGTCAGCGCCAAGGCGCCGTGCACGCCCATCAGGCAGGACATGGGTGGCAATCCCATTCTCACTCAGAATCAGCTGATCCCATCGTAATTGGGACAGCAATGCTTCCTCACCGACGCCAAGAAGGTGGGAGATGGCGACATACGTGAAGCGCCGTCCCGTCCGGTCGAGCAGGGCTTCGCATGCATCCGCATCGTCGATATCGACCTGGAGCACCTCCGCTGCCGGGGCCATCACAGCACAAACGTCGAGCATTGCTGGAGAAATATTGCCTTTGCTGCTCATCAGCACCAGCGACCAGCTGCTCATTCCAGGATCATCCGCCCCCAGGGCGGACATCAGCACCAGAAGGTCCGATGGGCCTGTAAGAAATGCTGCATGTGCACGCCGGTGCTTCATAAACTCATCAACCTCGCGTTCAGAAAATGCCGGGATCGCAATACGCGATCTTATTCAACCTTCTCGTTAGTCGGAAACCTTAAACTGTCCGTTCCGTCCGCCCTGCCAACGGAGGCGTAGCGGGCTTTCATGTCATCGATATCGAGTAAGCGTGTGGTGAGCGTCAAGCTTGCGGGGCGGTCGCTTTGCTGGGCGAAGCCGCCGATCTGATTTTCCATCTCATGGTGCTTCTCAAAGCGCGCGGGCTGAGCCTGAACGACGCAGGAAAAGTGCTGAAGGCGCGGCACGAGGGGTAGGTCAGCAGGGACGGTGATCAGTGCAACCAGCCTTGTCAGGACAGCGCCATACCCATCTTGATGGGCGCCTTGCGGGCCGTTGCCTGAAGCGCGTCATCCGCCTGCTCAAGGCCCACAAAAACGAGGCCGTTCATATTCGCGTCATGTCTTGAGGCGCACTGTGCTATCCTCTTGGTCAGGGGAGGACAGAATGAACACTTCAAGACGAGTATTTATCAGCTCCGCCGTCGCTGCGGGCCTTGCTTTTGCAGGCATTCTTGCAGCCGGCAACGCGGCCTTCGCTCTGCAAGCGGCGGCTGAGGATCCGATCCCGCATATCGACGTGGTCGTTGAGAAAGTTCCGCCCGGTAACGCGTTTTTTAGCGGCCCCACCGATGCGCGCGGCATGCTGTATTTCCGCCATCTGGACGCTGGCTATTACGAGGTGCGCGATCCGGACAACACTGTACGCGCAGGCATCCGCCACCGCGGCGGCCCGGCCAGATGGCAGTTGCGCCAGCGCCGGGATTCGCGCCGTCCGATCTGGACCCTGGCTGATCAGTCAGACCCGCTCTAGGCGCAACAATCAAACAAGCAGGGGAGCATTCCATGATGAAATCCAGGCGCGAGGCCATCAAACTCACGCTCGCGGCCGGCCTTGCCGGCATAGTCGTCACCGGGGCCGCTTCAGGCCTTCAGGCCTTTGCGGAAGATCCCATCCCGGGTGTTGACGTGGTGGTGGAGAAAATTCCGCCCGGCCACGCCGTCGGTCGGACCGTTACAGATCAGCGCGGCATGATCATGTTCCGTGATCTGGAAGCGGGCTATTACGAGGTGCGCAACGCCGACAACTCGCAGCGCGCCGGCGTCCGCCATCCCGGCGGTCCGGCCCGCTGGCAGCTGCGCCTGCGCAGCGACCCCGCCAGCCGCCGCCAGATCTGGGTCTTGTCAGCCGTCAGCACCGAGGCGCCGGCAAGACGTTGAGGCGCTTACGATCGCGCCGCTACTTCCGGCGCGTCCTGAAACGGGGGTTTGCCTTGGCTGCGGGTCCGCCCGGGTGAGCTGTCGTCTTGAGGAAGCGCTCAGGTGATTATCCAATGGCGAAGCGCGCCCATTAATTTTGGCGCTATCAATAGCTGTTGCAAAATGGTATAAAATTCATCGATCCGATCGGAGGGGCGAGGGTGTTCCAAGGTCTGGATTGCACCCCCCGCAATCTAATCATTCGCCGCCAGCCCGAACGGGACTGCGTTGCTTGCCTTCGGCCCATTCGGGTCAAGCCGCTGCAAGTCATTGTGTGGCGTCACAGCACTTGGAAGGAACCAATATGACTCTTGAAAGCCTCCTCATCATACTTCTGGTCGGCGCCGCCGCCGGCTGGCTCGCCGGCCTGATCGTCAAGGGCTATGGCTTTGGCATTCTGGGCAATATCGTAATCGGCATCGTCGGCGCCTTCATCGCAGGCTTCCTGTTTCCCCAGCTGGGGTTCGCCATTGGCGCCGGCATAGTGGGCGCCATTATTCACGCCACCATCGGCGCAGTGATCCTGCTCCTGGTGATCGGCTTGATCCGGCGCGTCTGAATCCGGGCGCGAATGGCTGCAATAGCGGGGGCTGTTGTTCCATGGATCGCCACGAAATGCCGGCTGAGCGCGCCTTCCGGACGTTCGCTGCGTGAGCAGAGTATGGTCAGGCGCTCATCTCGACCAGTTTGCGGATGGTGTTGAGGTTACGCCCTGTCATCTCTGTTCCGGTTATGACCTTGGGCAGTTTCTCAGCCAGCTTGGATTGCCCGAAACCTTCGGGCGTGTGCAGCCATGCGCGCCGGCCATCCACTTTGAGTTCTTCACCGGGCATGCGGTGAGCGGCGTAGGCGTCCCAATCCACAACGGGTTCGTTCCAAAGGAAAAAAACGTGACACAGGTTTCCCTTTTCAGGGTTGAACGGACAGTCCTTGAGAACCTTTGAAACGGCTGTGGCGGGCAGAACGAGAACGGGGACATCGACCCCCATCTGCTCGGCCATCGCCGCGCGCAGGCTGCTCGACAGATCATTCGCCGTGTTATTGGCGCTGAAGACCAGATTGCCACTGGCGATGTAGCTCTTCACATCGCGCCAACCCAATCCGGCGCACAGTTTGCGCAGTTCGGCCATCGGCGTTTTGTTGCCGCCGCCCACATTCACGCCGCGAA
The DNA here is from genome assembly GCA_020832735.1 of Oceanicaulis sp. Classification (GTDB taxonomy): domain Bacteria; phylum Pseudomonadota; class Alphaproteobacteria; order Caulobacterales; family Maricaulaceae; genus Oceanicaulis. The sequence goes on along the minus strand of JAFIEB010000143.1, from coordinate 30,977 downwards.
GGAGCGCTATCCAGTTGCTGTTGGAGCTCATGGGGTCTCAACTGTCAGGTCTGCGCCGCCGTCAGGTATCAATTCGCCATTGTTCCCTGAACCCTGAAGACAGTACAGGGCCCGAAGCGGATCCCGGAAGCGATGCATGCATGACCGCAATGGGGTTGCTTGCCGCCGCGCCCGGTCTTCAAGATAAATCGGGTTATTGCGTGTAATTGGCGGTTCCCGCCGCCGTTTGGCGGGCCGAGAACGACGAAACGGAGAACTACGTCTACTCCATAGCCCTCCATGACCCTCCCAAATAGGCCAGATGCGGCAATGTTTAACAGAAGCAAATAACTGTGCCATTCGCTTTTCGCTACGATCGGGCATGATAGGCAGATGCATATGCTATCGTCGCACAACCGTTCCGAGTTTCTGGCAGTTCCGCAGCTAATCCGCTTCGACTACGCCCATGGCCGCGACGGTTTTGAACCAACCCTTCTTATCAAGGGGAGCACAGTCCTATTGAAATACATCGCGCTGGGCACGCGGATGCAGCTTGCGTTCGCCATGTGTGACGGGCGCTTGCTTTATGCTTTGAAGGTTTGTGACGACGGCGACGATGGCGGCATTCTTTGGTCGGTTGCAGAGCGCGAAGAAGAATTGAACGGCATTCGCGGCTTGGCGCGCGGCGAACCACTTGTGGCATTTCTATTCAACGAACTTGCGGTGAACGTCGCTTGGAACAATCTACCTGCATCGGACGGTTTGGATCGCTTACCAACGTGGGCCGATAGTGCGGCGCTTGGCCGGGTTGACCATGCGGCAATGAAGGCGACCGTTGAGCCGATGATAGACCGCCTTCACCAATTCGGTGTGAGCAACGACGAATGGTTGGTCTTGGAGGTTGGCGGAAAGTCCGATTGGAACGCCGTCCACAGCCATTTCATTACGGCGAGCGCTTCATCCAGCCTCATTCACCTATTCGACGATGACGAAGGCAACCAGCAAGAGCAACTTGGCGTTTGGTTGACCGACAACCTTCATCCGTCCGGGTGCCATCACAGCCCACAGATTCCGAAGGGCAACGGAACGCGGGAATTGACCGATATACTGTTAAACCACGAGTTCGGCGCGGTGTTGATTGAATCCAAGGCGCTTGCGGTTTTGACACGCGAACGATTGCCCGACAGGGCGAAGCTAAAGCGCGATGTTTCAGCCCACATTGGCAAAGCCTTCGCCCAGTTGCGCGGTGCCATACGGGCGCTGAAGTCGGGCGTCCCGGTGACAAATCCGAAGGGCGATACGCTGTCAGTCGAACGGGAAAAGCCTGCCCACGCTATCGTTCTCATTCCTGATTTGGAACTTGTCGAAGACCGCGCCGCCTATGGCATCGAGTTCATGCGCGATTTCATGGGCGCGACCGGCGGGTTCGCCCATCTGCTCGATATTTCGGAGTTGCTCCGCATCGTGCAAGCCGCCGAAATGATAGCTGCGCGAGGCGCGACAACCACATCGATGATGGCGTTCGACTACTACCTTATGGAGCGCGCCAAAAAGGCCGCGGATGCTGACACACTGTGCATCGAAGTGCTGTTACGCTTTGTCGACTATGAAACGACGGCGGACTGACGGGCGAGCCGGTGCACATCGGGGTATAGCGTAAGATCGGCAGTTCACTATACCGCCTGGTGATGATGCGGCGATTGGCGGCAACATCGGACTAAAGAGGGCAATCGACGGCAGGTGGCGGAGGAGGAGGGATTCGAACCCCCGGAAGGCGTTATCCTTCAACGGTTTTCAAGACCGCCGCATTCAACCCTTCAAGCACGGCTTTAGCCCGAAAGGGCTTGGCGCCCGGGCTTCGCCCTGTGTCGGCGCCGTCATTTCTGATGGCGCCTTGAAGCTGAAAGACTCGTCAGCGGATTCCAAGACCCTTTCCAAATTACGCCCACCCCCATAGGCATTACGAAGCACGATGGGGCGAAAAAGGAGTTCGGTCCTCATAGGCGTTTTTGAGCAGAGCCCTGAAACCGATGGCCATGCCGCCGTACGGCGCGGCGCGGGTGGCCATGCGCGCGGCTGGACGCAAAGCGCGCTCCATTTCGCCTCTGCCGATGGCGAAACCGGGGTACGGCTGAACACCCTGTCCCCTGAACCCTCACACTTCGGGCGAAAAGAGGATGATGCCCGGCTGAGACAGGAACGGCCCTGTCTGAAACAGGGCTGGGCATTGTCGCTTACGCTTGCCGCCCCTGATGGCAAACAGGGGGCCAGTTAAGCTAGTCTCTACCGAAGGCAGTCCACTGTGCTCGTTTCAGCACACCGGCGCCCCAAGGCTTGCGCCTCTGCGATTTGCTGGGGCGACATGTTGCGGGCCAGACTGTCAAGGTTTGAGCGGGCGGTATCGTCGCCTCGCGATGCGGCGGCGCTGAACAGGGCATAAGCGCGGATGTTATCCTGCCTGACACCCTGGCCGTCCCGATACATGACGCCGAGAGCGGTGCAGGCGTCTCTCAGGCCGTCGCAGGCTTGGCCGAAAGCCTCGGCCGCCAGGACCTGAATCGCGCCCCGGTCACGCTGGTAAATCTGACCGAGATGGCTGCAGCTGATCCACTCGCGGCCCTCGCAGGCTTGACGGAGATACTGCACCGCGCGGGCATGGTCCTGCGTCACGCTCTGTCCATGACGATACATGAGGCCGATTGTGCGGCAGGCGCTCATGTTGCCGCCCTCGCAGGCTTGGCGGTAAAGCTGCACTGCGCGGGTAAGGTTCTGCTGGACGCCTGTGCCGTACTCGTATGCCATAGCGAACTTGAAGCAGCCTCTCGCATGCCCGCTATCGCAGGCTTGGCGGTAAAGCTGCGCCGCGCGGATATAGTCTTGCGTCACGCCAATACCGTGATGGTGCATGTCACCTAGGCGGTCGCAGCTGATTTCATGGCCGCCCTCGCAGGCCTGGCGGTAAAGCTGCGACGCGCGGACATGGTCCTGCGTCACGCCCTGTCCATGACGATACATGTCGCCAAGTTCCTGGCAGCCGTCCTCATTTCCGCGCTCGCAGGCCTGGCCGATAAGCTGCGCCGCGCGGGCATGGTCCTGACCGACGCCTGCGCCGGCAGAGTGCATCATGCCCAGCACTATGCACCCGTCTGTTTCCCCGCCCTCGCAAGCTTGATGGAAAACTTGGGCAGCGCGGGTGAAGTCCTCCTCCTCCACATAAATACTACCCAGAAAGGCGCAGCCGCGCGCATCGCCTCGCTCGCAGGCTTGGCGAAATGCCTGGGCGGCGCGGGCATAATCCACCTGAACGCCCTGGCCTTCTGCATAGTTCAGGCCCAGAAAGAAGCAGCCGCGCGCATCGCCTCGCTCGCAGGCTTGGCTCAACCATTCAGCACGTGCTGCTCCATCCTGTGGCCGCGCCGTAATTGGAGAATCCTGTGGCTGCGCCGTCATTGGAGCGAGCAGAAACACCAAGCATACGGCCAGTCGTCGAAACATCATCGTGCCCCCCCCAAAAAACTCGTTTGGATTTTAAAGGCCGCGGCAGCTTGAACAAGCAATAAATGGCGGAGGAGGAGGGATTCGAACCCCCGGAAGGCGTTAACCTTCAACGGTTTTCAAGACCGCCGCATTCAACCGCTCTGCCACTCCTCCGGCGGGTCCGGTTTAGCGGCGGGGCGGGGGGTGTGCAAGATGGATGGACTTGCGCCGGTGCGCGCGCCCGCTAGGCTGTCGCGCGCTCACGCCAGCGGGAGTTTATTGGCCATTGTATTTGCAATCGAGATACACAGCCGCACAGGCGCTTCTGGCCGCTCTTGCCTGCCTTCAAGCCTGTGCGTCGCCGCAGGCGGCTGATGGCGGCGGCGCAGCCATCGGATCTGCTGAATCACCAGCATCGCAACACGTGTGGACGCCCTCGCCGCCACCCGCCCTTGTCGAGGTTAACGGCGCCCGCCTGCCGGTCCAGGCGACGGAGGAGGGGACCGCCTCCTGGTACGGGGCGCGGTTCCACGGCCGGCTCACCGCCAATGGCGAGATTTTCGACAAGCATGCGCTGACCGCCGCCCATCTCACCATGGACTTGCCGAGCCTGGCGCGCGTGACCCGCCTGGACACCGGCGCCAGCGTGATCGTGCGGGTCAATGATCGCGGGCCCTATATAGAGGGCCGCGTTATCGATCTCAGCCGCGCGGCCGCCGAGGCGCTGGACTTTGTTGATGAGGGTCTGGCCGAGGTGCGAATCGAGGCGCTGGGGCCTGCCGACGCGCACGACCGCGCCGCCGTCTCGCGCATTGTGCGCGGGCCGGGCGCGCGCACGGCGGCTCAGCGCTAGAACTGCTGGCAGGCAGCCTTTCAGGCGCGGGCAGGGGCGGTTACTCTGTCACCCCCTGACGCCGCCGCTGGAGACATGCCGCGCCATGCCCGCATTCGCCCTCAAGCCGACCGCCTTCCTGATCGCTTTCATCCTGGCCTGCGCCGCACTTGGGCCGGGCGCCGAGGCGCGCCAGAGCGCGTTCGACACCCGCGCCAGCCATGCCGTGATCATGGATTACGACACCGGCGCCATCCTGTTTTCCAAGAATGGCGAGGAGCCCATGCCGCCGGCCTCCATGTCCAAGCTGATGACCGCCCTGATGGCGTTCGAGGCGCTGGAAGACGGCCGGTTGAGCCTGGATGACGAACTGCCTGTCAGCGAGACAGCCTGGCGCCGGGGCGGGGCGGCCTCGGGCTCGTCCACCATGTTCCTGGAGGTCAACTCTCGCGCCAGCGTGCGCGATCTCCTTCAGGGCATCATCGTCCAGTCGGGCAATGACGCATGCATCGTCATCGCCGAGGCGCTGGGCGGAACGGAAGAGAATTTCTCCCTGATGATGACCGAGCGCGCGCGAGAGCTGGGCCTTGAGAGCGCGAACTTCGCCAATTCCACCGGCTGGCCGCACCCGGAGCACCGCATCTCCGCGGCTGATCTGGCGCGCCTGGCGCAGATCATTATCCGCGACTATCCCCAGTATTACGGCTTCTACGCCCAGCCGGTATTCACCTATAACGGCATCCGCCAGTTCAACCGCAATCCGCTGATCGGCTCCATGCAGGGAGCCGACGGGCTGAAGACCGGCCGCACCAGCGAGGCCGGGTTCGGGCTGACCGCCTCGGCCGTGCGCGACGGTGAGCGGCGCATTGTGGTGTTCAACGGCATGGAGACCGAGCGCGCGCGCGCCGACGAAGCCGAGCGCCTGATGCGCGCCGCCTTCACCGAGTTTGAACTGGTGCGCCTGGTCGAGGCCGGCCAGCCCGCCGGGAGCGTCGAGGTGTTTCTTGGCCGGTCCCCGTCCGCAGCGCTGCGCGCGACCGGGCCGCTCAGCTTCGGGGTGCACCGGCGCGACCGCAGCCAGGTGCGCGCCGAGATCGTCTATGACGGTCCGCTGCGCGCGCCCGTGCGCGTGGGTGATGCCGTGGGCCGCCTGGAGGTGACCACGCCGGACGGGCGGGTCTTCTCCGTGCCGCTTGAGGCGGCCGAGGACGTGGCGCGCCAGGGCGTGTTCGGACGGGCCGGAGCGGCGCTGGCCAGTCTGATCCGGGGCGGCTGAGCGAGGTGTCGCGCGGCCGGTTCATCACGCTCGAAGGCGGGGAGGGCGCGGGCAAGACCACGCTCGCGCGCGCCCTGGGCGAGGCCCTACGCGCCCGCGGCGCCGAGGTCGTGCTGACCCGCGAGCCGGGCGGCACGCCCAATGCCGAAGCCCTGCGCGCCTTGCTTCTGGAGGGCGATGCGGGGCGCTGGTCGCCGATCGCCGAGACCCTGCTTTTGTATGCTGCGCGCGAGGACCATGTGCGCCGCCTGATCGAACCGGCGCTGGCGCGCGGGGCCTGGGTGGTATGCGACCGGTTTTCCGATTCCACCCGCGCCTACCAGGGCGCGGCGGGCGGTCTGGCGATGGAGCGCATCGAAGCCATCGAGGCGGCGGCGCTGGGCGGCATGGCGCCCGATCTCACCCTGATCGCCGATCTGGGCGCGCAGGACGGCCTGGCCCGGGCCGCGTCCCGCGGCGAGGCGGTGACGCGTTTTGAGGCCCATCCGTCCGAGTTTCATGAGCGGCTGCGCCAGGCCTTTCTGGACATCGCCAAAACCGAACCGGAGCGCTGCGCCGTGCTCGATGCGCGCCTTGAGCCGGACGCGTTGGCGCGCGCGGCGCTGTCGGTGATTGAAGACCGGCTGGGCCTGCCATGAGCGATACGCCCGAAGCTGACCGCGAGGGCGAACTCGCCCATCCGCGCACGGTCTATGACCTGTTCGGCCATGCGCGCGCCGCTGCGGCCATGGAGGACGCGTTTGCGCGCGGGCGCATGCATCACGCCTGGATGATCACCGGGCCCAAGGGCGTGGGCAAGGCCACGCTGGCCTGGCGCCTCGCGCGCCGGGTGATGGGCGCCCCGGCCGCGGGCCCTGAACCGCTCTCGGCCGATCCGGCCCATCCCGCCTGCCGGCGCATAGAGGCGTTATCGGGCTCGGACCTGTTGCTGATCCGGCGGCCCTACAATGAAAAGACGGGCAAGCTCAGAGGCGAAATTCCCGTCGATGAGACCCGCCGCGCGCCGGAGTTCTTTTCCAAGAGCGCCGGGGAAGGGGGCTGGCGCATGTGCATCGTGGACAGCGCCGACGAGCTCAACACCAACTCGGCCAACGCCCTTCTCAAAACGCTCGAGGAGCCGCCCCGGCGCGGGCTCATCCTCCTGATCGTCAACACGCCCGGCCGGGTGCTGCCCACCATCCGGTCGCGCTGCCGCCAGCTGGCGCTGCGCCCGCCTGCGCCAGACGAGACGGCGCGCTGGCTGAACGAGGCGCATGGCGTGGATACGGGCGCGGCCGAACGCGCGGCGGCGCTGGCCGATGGCGCGCCGGGCCGCGCGCTGGCCCTGGCGCGCAGCGATGCGCCGGGGCTGAAGGATGTGATTGATGCTGCGCTCAAGGGCCTGCCGGACATCGATCCCGGCGCGGCGCGCAAGCTGGCCGATGCTATCGGACGCAAGGATGGCGAGGCGCTGCGGCCCACGCTGATGGCGTTCCTGATCGGTTATGCCCGCGACCGGGCGCGCGCTGCGGCGCTGGCCGGACCGGGCGGCGCCGATCCCTGGCTCGACGCCGCCGATCAGCTGGCGCGGCTGGCGGGCGATACCGAAACGCTCTATCTCGACCCGCGCCAGTCCATTCATTACGCGCTGGGCCTGATCCGCAGCGCCGCCGCCAGCTGATCCGTCCGCCATGCTCATCGACACCCACGTCAATCTTCACGGAAGCGATTACGCAGAGGATCTCGACGCCGTGCTGGAGCGCGCGCGCGCTGCGGGCGTCTCGCCGATGATCGCCATCTGCTGCCGCCTCAGCGATTTCGAGGCGGTGTCAGCCATCGCCGAAGCCCATGAGGATGTCTGGTGCACCATCGGCGCCCATCCCCATCACGCCAAGGACCGTCCGGACATCACCGCAGAAGAGCTGGCGCAGATTGCGCGCCATCCCAAAGTCGTGGCGATCGGCGAGACGGGGCTGGATTTTCATTACAATTATTCCCCGGCCGAGGATCAGCATGCGAGCCTGCGCGCCCATATCGGGGCGGCGCGCCTGACCGGCCTGCCGATCATTCTCCACTGCCGCGACGCGGACGAAGCGATGGCCGGTCTGCTGGAGGAGGAAATGGGGAAGGGGGCCTTTCGCGCTCTGTTGCACTGCTATACCGGCGGGCCTGAACTGGCCCGGCGCGCGGCGGCGCTGGGGGCGTATTTCTCCGCTTCGGGCATCATCACCTTCAAGAAGGCGGAAGACGTGCGCGCGGTGTTCCGCGATGTGATCCCCGAGGACCGGGTGATTGTGGAGACCGATTGTCCCTATCTCGCCCCGGCGCCCCACCGGGGTCGGCGTAATGAGCCGGCCTTCCTGCCGCATGTGGCCGAGGCGCTGGGCGCGCTCAAGGGCTGGACCCCGCAGGAAACCGCCCGGCGCACCACGCGCAACGCGCTGGCGCTGTTCGACCGCATCCGCGTGAGCCCATGAGCGCGGTCCTGCGCGCCCGCATTCTCGGCTGCGGTTCGTCCGGCGGCGTGCCGCGCGTGGATGGCGACTGGGGCGCATGCGATCCGGCCGAGCCGAAAAACCACAGGCTTCGCTGCAGCTTGTTGCTGGAAGCTGCCGAAACAATTGAGCATCTGGTGTCAGGTCAGGTGACGCGTGTGCTGATCGACACCGCGCCGGACCTTCGCGCGCAATTGCTGAGCGCGCGCGCCCATGCGCTGGATGGCGTGGTCTATACCCACGCCCATGCTGACCAGGCTCACGGCATTGATGACGTGCGCGCCATCGTCTACCGGCGCGGCGCGCGGCTGCCCGCCCATATGAGCCCGCAGACCCGCGCCGAGCTCACCCAGCGCTTCGATTACATCTTCGAGACGCCTCAGGGCTCGGTTTATCCGCCGCTCATGACGGCGCATGAGCACAAGGCGGGCGATCCGTTCGAGATCACCGGCGCAGGCGGCGCCGTGAGCCTGTCGCTGTTTGATGTGGAGCATGGCGGCGCGCCGTGCAGCGGCGTGCGGGCAGGGCCGCTGGCCTATACGCCTGATGTGAGCGGTCTGGATGCGGATGCGTTCAGAGCGCTTGAAGGCGCGGATGTCTGGATTGTCGACGCGCTGCGCGACAAGCCGCATCCGACCCATGCGCACCTGGCGCGCACGCTGAACTGGCTGGAGACGGTGAAGCCGTCACTGGGCGTGCTGACCAATCTGCATGTCGATCTCGATTACCGCACGCTGCTGGCCCGTCTGCCGCAGGGCGTGCGCCCGGCCTATGACGGCTTCGAGATCGTTTTCGAGAACGGGGTGTTGCGCCAGTCCAGCCCGCCTTGAGCCCCGACCCGGCCATGGAATCACGCCATAGAGGCGATATCAACGCATCTCGACTTTCTCATAATATATCTTATGCGCATATTTGATATGGGGCGGTGAGGCGCCACTGCCCCATCGCGACCATTTCTTCCCATGCTCTGCCTTGCCGCCAAACCGCAAGAATCGGGCTGCGCACCGGATCTCGGCGGGCGATGGTTCAGGCCACATCAGGGAGCATCGTCATGAATTTCATCGTCATCGGCCTCGACCCCGAGCCCTTTTCCAAGCATTTCGGTCTCCCGGACGCGGATCTGGCCAAACGAGGCATTCAACGGATACGCGCCGGGAACGGATCGGGATTTCCTGACAGGGTCGAGCTGAGGGATTTGCAGCAAGGTGAGTACGCCTTGCTGCTCAATCACATCCACCTGCCCTCAGAGACTCCTTACCGGGCGTGTCATGCCATCTTCGTTCGCGAGGGCGCGCAACAAGCCGCCAGATATGAGGGTGAAATGCCTCCTTCTCTGCGCACGCGCCTGCTGTCGCTGCGGGCGTTCAGCGCCGGCCATATGATGGTCGATGCCGATGTATCCGAAGGCGTGGACGCGCCCCAGGTGATCGCACGAATGCTGGATAATCCGGAAGTCGGCTACCTCCATGCGCATTACGCCCGGCCCGGCTGTTTCGCTGCGCTGATCAGACGCAGCTGATCGAATTGCGCCGTTCGAACCGCAAATCGCGCATTTATTTTTCATCCGGATCGGCCCATGAAGGATGGCGAGTTCAGCCGTCAGGACATGTCATGACCGAACCCGCTCGCGCGCCCTCGCGCCCTGCCATCACGGAGGGGCGATCCATCGACAGGCTTCTGGCGATCATGGCGCGGCTGCGCGATCCTGACGGCGGTTGCGCCTGGGATCTGGAGCAGGATTTCGCCTCCATCGCCCCCTACACGCTTGAAGAAGCCTATGAGGTCTGTGACGCCATTGCGCGCGGCGACATGGCTGATCTGCGCGAGGAGTTGGGTGATCTCCTGCTGCAGGTCGTGTTTCACAGCCAGATGGCTGAAGAAGCAGGCCATTTCCGCTTTGAAGACGTCGCCGCAGGTGTTGTGGACAAGATGATCCGGCGTCATCCCCACGTCTTCGCGGGCGCGCAGGTGCGCAACGCTGAAGACCAGACCCGCGCCTGGGAGGCGCAAAAGGCCGAGGAACGCGCAGGCAAGACGGACACAGACGCCTCCCTGCTGGCCAACATCCCCCTCGCCCTGCCCGCCCTGGTGCGAGCTGAAAAGCTGACAAAGCGCGCCGCGCGCGTCGGCTTTGACTGGCCGTCGGCCGAGCGCGTCTTTGACAAGCTGGATGAAGAGCTTGGCGAGATACGCGGCGCGATCGCGACAGGCGATCAGGACCATGTGGCCGAGGAGCTGGGCGATCTGTTGTTTGTGATCGCCAATCTCGCGCGCAAGCTGGGCGCCGATCCTGAAGCCGCGCTACGCGGGGCCAATATCAAATTCGAGCGCCGGTTCAGGCAGATAGAAGAATCTCTTGCACGTGAGGGCAAGACGTGTGCGGATGTCAGCCTGGATGAAATGGAGCGCTGCTGGGACGCCGCCAAGCGCACCGAACGCGAAGGCTGAAAATCCCTAGCTGTCGGCCAGCGCCTTCACGGCCTGGCCGAGCCCTGGATAGCGCGTGCGGAAGCGTCCGGCGTCGGCCTGGCCCAAACGCACCACGGCATGGGTCAGCCCGGTATCGGGATCGGTGCGTTCGTCGAGAATCTCGCCATTCTCATGGATCCAGGCGAGCGCCGCGCCATCGTCTGGACCCGCCTTGATGCGCAGGATGAAGTCATCCTCACCAAGGGCTTGGTCTACAAGAGACAAAAGCGCTTCAACGCCCTCGCCTGTTATGGAGGAGACCAGCACGGCGGGCGGCGCATCCTGACGGGTCAGCCGGGTGCGCCAGGTCAGGTCCTCACGCGTATCCTCATCAAGGCGGTCGGCCTTGTTCCAGGCTTCGATCATGCTCTGGCCCGCCTCTGAGCCGCAGCCCAGCGCCTCGAGCACAGAGAGCACGTCCGCCTTGCGCCCCTCATGATCAGGGTCGGCCATGTCGCGCACATGGATGAGGACATCAGCCTCCCTCACCTCTTCCAGCGTGGCGCGGAACGCGGCGATCAGCTCGGTGGGCAGATCGGTGATGAACCCCACCGTGTCGGAGATCAAAAGCTTGCGCCCGGATCCGGTGCGGATCGCCCGCACGGTCGGGTCCAGCGTTGCGAACGGCATGTCCTTGGCCAGCACCTCGGCCCGGGACAGACGGTTGAACAGGGTGGACTTGCCCGCATTGGTGTAACCCACCAGCGCCACGGTCGGCCATGGCGCGGCCTGGCGGCGCTTGCGGTGCAGGGTGCGCGTGCGCACGACCTCATCGAGCTCGCGGCGCAGCTTGGCCATCTTGTCTGACAGAATGCGCCGGTCAGTCTCGATCTGGCTTTCGCCGGGACCGGCCAGGAAGCCGCGCCCGCCGCGCTGGCGCTCAAGGTGGGTCCAGGTGCGCACCAGGCGCGAACGCTCATAGGACAGGCGCGCCAGCTCCACCTGCAGCCGGCCTTCGCGGGTCTGGGCGCGCCGGCCGAAAATTTCCAGAATCAGCCCGGTGCGGTCGACGACCTTGGCGTTGAGGCGCTTTTCCAGATTGCGCTGCTGCACCGGGCTCAGCGCCGCGTCCACGATCACCACCGCGGTTTCAAGCTCGGTGACGCGCGCGGCCAGCATCTCCACCTTGCCGGATCCGAAAAACCCGCCGGCGTCCAGCTTGCGCATCGGTTCAATGCGCGCCTCGGCCGTGATCAGGTCCAGCGCCTCGGCCAGGCCGCAGGCTTCCTCCAGACGGGCCTCTGCGCGCGAGGCGTCCATGTCCGCAAACTGCGGCAGCAGAACCAGGGCGTGATCAGCTTTGGCCTGACGCTCGATCAATCGGCGCTCTCTTCTTCCGCCTCGTCCTTGTCGAACAGCTGGACCGGCTGTGTGGGCATGATGGTGGAGATGGCGTGCTTGTAGACCAGCTGGATTTGACCTTCCCGGCGCAACAGGACGCAGAAATTGTCAAACCAGGTGACTACGCCCTGCAGCTTGACCCCGTTCACCAGGAAGATGGTCAAGGCGGTTTTGTTCTTGCGCACCGTATTCAGGAAGACGTCCTGAAGGTTCTGTTTCTTATCGTTAGACATCAGCCCTGCTAGACCCAGCTTGTCCGGCCGGCGGCCGGCCCCATTGCGCAACAGGTAACCACGCTTTCGCTGCACTGCAACCGTGTTCGCCTGCATCACGCAGGTTCAGTCGCGTGTGCAGAACGCTGCAAAAGCGGCGATGGCGGCGAGAATCTCCAGCCGGCCGAGCACCATCAGCGCCGCGCTGGCCATCAGCCCGGCCGGCCCCATCGCCGCGAAGGCGTCATGGGCGAGCGGCCCGGCATTGGTCAGGGCCGCGCCGGAGGCCCGCCAGGCGGCTTCAAATCCGCTGCCCGCCATGGCGATGATCACGGTCCCGGCCGCCAGCGTCACCGGATAGGCCAGCGCATACACGGCCACGCCCGCCAGCATGTCATCCGTGACTGAACGTCCCCCATAGCGCGTGCGCACCGCCGCGGACGGGTGAGCGAGCAAGGTCACCTCCCCCCAGGCCCGGCGTACCAGTATGAGCACGCGCGAAAGCTTCATCCCGCCTGCAGTGGACACCGCCGATCCTCCGATCAGCGCCAGCAGGATCAGGACCGGGGCGGGCAGAATCACGCTCTGGGCGGTCTGGTATCCGCTGGTGGTGATCGCAAACAGGGCGTCGAGCCCGGCCGGAAGCATGAGCTGGACGCCGCCGGCCAGGCCCGCCAGTCCGGCCATGATCGCGATGACAAGCGCCATGGCGCGCAGCTCGCCTGACGCCGTGCGCGCGCGCTGGCGGGCCAGGATTTCGTAGATCATCGCGAAATTCCAGGCGCCGAGCACGCATAGGAGGGCGAGCACGAAAATGGCGCCGGGCGCGAGCCACCCGGCCAGCGGCCCGCTTTGCGGCGCCAGCCCCGCCGTGGCCATGCCCGACAGCGCCAGGCAGGCCGCATCAAAGGCCTCCGCCCCGCTTACCGACAGCAGCAGAAAGCCAACCAGCGTGACCAGCAGATACGCCCCGCCCAGGCGGCGCATGGCCGGACCGAAATTGGTGAACAGGTCGGCGCGCTCGATGGTCAAAAGGCTGGTGCGCCGCAAGCCCGAGGCCGGATCGTCCAGGGCCGCGAACACCGTCACCGCCAGCACCAGGCTGCCCAGCCCGCCCAGCCAGGCGAGCAGGCAGCGCCACAGCACGCCTGCGCGAGACAGCTCTTCAGGCGCCATGAGGATGGCGCCGGTGGTGGTCAGCGCGCTGTAGGCCTCGAACACGCCCTCGGCGACGCCGCCCGCTCCGGCCGCCAGCGGCGCCGCCGCCAGCAGCGGCGTCAGCAGCCAGGCCAGCAAGGCAAGCCTGAGCGAGGCCGAAGCCGCCGCGGGTCCGGAGGCGCCGGTGGTGCCGGCCAGGGTCAGCCCGCCTGCGAACAGACCGGCCGCTGCAGTCAGCATGAAGCCCCGGGCTTCCTCCGGCGCGCCCTCCATGAGCGCGAAGGGGGCGAAGGGAATCGCCGCAGCGCCCACGATCAGCGCGCACCAGCCAAGGGCGCGAATGAGGCGCGGTGTCTGGGCCATGGCGCCTCCCCTGCCCGCCTAGAAGTATTGCAGGCTGACCCTGAAGAGGTGTTCGACTTTCGAGACAGCCCCCTTCAGAGCGAAGAACACGACCCGGTCATTTTCCTCGATCACCACGCTGTCGCGCGCGAAATACACTGCGTCACCGCGCACCAGGGCGCATACCGCCACATCTTCAGGCAGTTCGAGATTGTTGAGCGCCTTGCCCACCAGCGGCGAGGTCGCCAGCGCCACGCCTTCCAGCGCTTCGGCCGCGCCCCCGGCCAGCGATTGCAGGCCGGTGATGCGCCCGCGCCGGATATGCTGGAGAATGGTGGAGACCGTGACCTCGCGCGGGTCAATCATGACATTGATGCCCAGCGACTCGCGCACCGGCTTGAAGGCCTCGTCATTGACCAGGCAGATCGAGCGTTCCGCGCCTTCGCGGCGGGCCATGACCGCGCTGAGCAGATTGACCTTGTCGTCATTGGTCAGGCACAGCGCCAGCTCGGCGTCCTCCACCCCCGCCTCGCGCAGGATATCGCGGTTCAGCCCGTCGCCGTGCAGCACCACGGTCTTGCGCAGAACGTCCGCGGCGCGCTCGGCCTGGGCCTTCTCGCGTTCGATCACGCGCACGCGCACGCCGCTGACGCGCTCAAGCGCCCGGGCCACATACAGACCGATATTGCCCGCGCCCACGATCACGACGCGCCGCGCCCGCGGGGCCGATCGCCCGAACATGTCGAGCGCGCGTTTGACGTGGGCGGCGCGCACGCTGACATAGACATCGTCCCCGCTCATCAGCGGATCGGTGGGCTCAGGGATGAACAGCGTCTTGTCTCGCTGCACCCCGACTACGTCGAAACCCATATCGGGGAACAGCTCGATCAGCTGGTCGCGCGAGCTGCCGGCGACGGGCGATTGTTCGTCCACCCGCAATCCCAGAAGCTGGATGCGTGAATTGGCGAAGGGCGCGGTGGCGAAGGCGCCGGGCGTCTCCAGGCGCTGGAGGATGGAGCGGCTCACCTCCAGCTCGGGCGATATGGTGACGTCGATGGGCAGGCCGCCGGAGGAAAACAGATCGCTCCAGCGCCGGTCCAGATAGCTCTGGGCGCGCACCCGCGCGATGCGCGTGGGCGTATCAAACAGCGTCTTGGCGATCTGGCAGGCGACCATATTGGTCTCGTCCGAATAGGTGACCGCCACCAGAAGATCGGCATTGGCGAGCCCGGCGCGTTCGAGCACGTCGGGATGCGCGCCATGACCGACCACGCCGCGCACGTCGAGATCGGTGGTGACCCGGTCGACGAGCTCGCGCGACCAGTCCACCACGGTGACCGCATTGCCCTCCCCGGCCAGTTCGCGCGCGATGCCGTGGCCAACCCGCCCGGCGCCGCAGATCACCGCTTTCATGTCGCGTCTTCCGTGTCGGCGTCCTCGTCCTCGCGCCGGCCCGGCCCGGCCACGCCCAGCGTCTTGAGCTTGCGGTGCAGCGCCGAGCGCTCCATGCCGATGAAGGATGCAGTGCGCGAGATATTGCCCCCGAACCGGTTGATCTGGGCGCGCAGATACTCACGCTCGAAGCTCTCGCGCGCATCGCGCAGCGGCATGGCGATCATGCGCTCGGAGTCGAAGCCAGAGCTGGGGCCGCTCGACCTGCCCGCCACTTCGCCGGGCAGGTGATCCAGAGTCACCGGCTCGTCAGGCTCGCCCGCCGCCAGGATCAGCAGGCGCTCCACATTATTGCGCAGCTGGCGCACATTGCCCGGCCAGTCATGGGCCTGCAGCGCAGCCATGGCGTCTTCGCCGATGCGCCGGCGCGTCAGGCCCGACATGGCCGTCAGCCGGTCGATGAAATGCTCCACCAGGAGCGGAATGTCGTCGCGGCGCTCTGACAGGGACGGCACGTCGATCGGCACTACCGCCAGGCGGTGATAGAGGTCCTCGCGGAACCGGCCCTGAGCGATCAGGGCGCGCAGATCGCGCGCCGTCGAGGACAGCACGCGCACATTCACCTCGACATCGGCCGCCCCGCCGACGCGCTTGAAGCGCTGCTCGACCAGCATGCGCAGCAGCTTGCCCTGAGTGGCCAGCGGCATGTCGCCGACTTCGTCCAGGAACAGCGTGCCGCCATGAGCCTCCTCCAGAAAGCCGATGCGCTCGACCACGCCGTCGCGTTCGGCGCCGAACAGCTCCAGCTCGACCCTGTCGGGGTCCATCAGCGCAGCGCTGACAGGAACGAAACCGCCGCGCGCGCGGTGCGAACCGGCATGTATCTGGCGTGCGATCAGTTCCTTGCCAGTGCCGGGATTGCCGGCGATGAGGACGCGCGAATTGGTCGGCGCGACCCGGTCTATGGTCTGGCGCAGCGCCAGCATGGCGGCCGAGCGGCCGACCAACTCGTTATGCATCTCGGAACGCGCGCGCAGCTCGGCGTTTTCCCGGCGCAGCTGGCTGGTCTCCAGCGCGCGCTCCACCGTGATCAGCAGCTTGTCTGACTTGAACGGCTTCTCGATGAAGTCATAGGCGCCCTTGCGGATCGCGGCCACAGCTGTCTCGATCGTGCCGTGGCCGGAAATGACCACCACCGGCAGCAGCGGGTCCGCACGCTTGATCTCGTCAAGCAGCTCGATGCCGTCCAGGCTCGATCCCTGCAGCCAGACATCCAGAATCGCCAGCGCAGGCTTGCGTAACCTGATGGCGGCCAGGGCGCTGTCAGCGTCCGCCGCATACCGCGCCTCATAGCCCTCGTCTTCCAGCAATCCGCCAATCAGCTCGCGGATATCGGCTTCGTCGTCAACAATCAGTATGTCCCGGGACATGGGCACTACGCCTCCGCACGCGCAACAGGGCCGGTCAGGCCACCGCGCGTCTCAAGCAAGGGAAAGGCCAAACGCACAACCGCGCCGGTTTCGCCCGGCGCAGGATCGTCCAGATCAAGGCGTCCGCCATGATCCTCCATCACGCGGCGCACGATGGCCAGGCCCAGCCCCGTGCCCTTCTCACGCGTGGTCATATAGGGCTCGGTCAGGCGCGCCTTGTCAGCCACGGGCCAGCCCAGCCCGTCATCGCGCGCCTCGATCACCCCGAATCCGTCATCCTCATAGACGCGCACCGCGATCAGGCCCGGATTCTTGGCGCTGTCGCGCTCCATGCGGGCGGTGACGCTTTCGGCGGCGTTCTTGAGGATATTGGCCAGCGCCTGGCTGGCCAGGCGGCTGTCGCATTCCACCAGGGGGCCCGGTTCGGGCCCGTCCAGGCTCAGCCGCACGCCGGGCGAGGCCACGCGCTGGGCGAACACGGCGCCGCGGGCGATCTCGCTGAGATCGGCCGCCTCCATCTTGGGCGCAGGCATGCGCGCAAATGCGGAGAATTCGTCGACCATGCGCCCGATATCGCTGACCTGGCGCACGATCGTGTCCACGCAGCGGTCAAACGTCTCCACATCGTGCTCGATCACCGTCTTGCGGTATTTGCGCCGCAGCCGTTCGGCGGACAGCTGGATCGGGGTGAGCGGGTTCTTGATCTCATGGGCGATGCGCCGGGCGACATCACGCCAGGCGGCGTTGCGCTGGGCGGAGACCAGGCGCGTGACATCGTCAAAGGTGAGCACCACCCCGTCCTGGTCGTCATGTCCGGCGCGCACATTGAGATTGACCACCGCGCCGTCAGCGTCGGGCAGATCGATCTGGCTCTCGGCGATATCGCTGGGCCGGCGCGCGACCTCCTCGACCACGTCCAGGAAAACCGGCGCGGCTTCGGCCAGCGGGCGGCCCACCAGGTCGGAAGGCTCAAAGCCAAGCATCAGGGCGGCCGAGCGGTTCACCAGCGTGATGCGCCGCTCGCCATCCAGCCCGATCACGCCTGCGCTGACCCCGGTGAGCACCGCTTCGATGAAGGCGCGGCGTCGTTCATTCTCCGCATTGGTCTCCAACAGGGCCTTGCGCTGGCTGGAGAGCTGGCGGGTCATGCGGTTGAAGGCCCGGCCCAGCGCTGCGATCTCGTCATGGTCCCGGCCCACCTGGACGCGCGCTTCGAGATCCCCGCGGCGCACGCGTTCGGCGGCCGAGACCAGCCGGCTGACCGGCGCGGTCACCCGCTGCGACGCGCTGAGCGCCAGCCAGATGGCGCCCACCAGGATCAGCACCGCCGCCAGGGCGTAGACGCTGAAGAAGCTCGCGCGCATCTGCTGCTCGCGCTCCACCGCCTCGCGGAAGGAGGCGATCGCCGCCTGGGGGGCGGAGAGCATGGAGAAATCCTCAAACCAGACCGCGTAGAGATAGGCGTCGTCATAATCGGGCAGGCGGATCAGCAGGCGCAGGAAATCCGGCTCGTCCGAGCGCATGACCGGGTCCGAAGCGCCGATATCGCCATCATCGGCCACTTCAAACATGAAGCGCGACGGGGCGGCGAAGGACGGCGTGCCCGGCGCCTCCTCGCTGCGGGCCAGCACGGTCGCCTGGCTGTCGATGACGTAGAGGGCCGGGAAATTGCGCACCATCGCCTGCTGGGTCAGGTAATTGCGGTACAGGATGCGGCTTTCCTGCAGGGCGCGCACGGCGGCCGGGTCAGACAGATTGTCGGCTATGGAGCGAAATTGCAGGGTCACGAAGCTCAGCGCCACGCGCGGCCACTCGCGGCCCATCTCGGCGGAGGCCTCCACCAGCGTGGTCACCCGCTCGCCGAACCAGAATTCGATGCCGCGATTGAGCACCAGGGCGTGAAACCCCGCCATCAAAATCGCCGGAGCGATGGCGGCCACAGCGAACAGGGTGATGAAGCGCATCTGCAGGCGCGGCGCCGGCTCGGCGAACTTGCGCCCGCGCACCCGCCTCGCCGCGCGCAGCACGACGGCGATGGCCAGACCGGCCACCAGCAGAACGGTCCCAGCCAGCAGGGAGCGGAACAGGAGCCCGGCGGGCTCCCAAATCGTGTCGGTGCTGACCGACATCAGGGCCAGGGCAATGACCCCGCAGGCCGCCATCACAAAGAGCACGGCGAACCAGGATATGCGCTGGATACCGCGCAGCCGTGACGAGCCTAGCGTCAAATGGGGACTCCCGCCTCTGGACGGGGCAGATCATGGCTGAGCTGTGGCGGGAATTCAACAACTGTGTCGCTCATGTCGCAGCGTCTTTGTCGAGCCCCAGTGCGGTCAGGCGGCGCGCCAGCGTATTGCGGTTCATGCCAAGGCGCCGGGCCGCGTCCTGACGCACGCCGCCGGCCGCTTCCAGCGCCGCGCGCAACACGGCGCGTTCAGCGCATTCCAGCATGGCGCGGGCCGGCTCGGCCTCGCCGGCCGCCAGGGCGTCAGCGAGATAGCGCACTGCGGCGTCTTCCAGCGCTTCGCGCGCGCCCGGCGGTTCCGGTCCGGTCATGGCCCGCGCGATTGCGTCCGGCCCGACCTCGCCGCGCACGCCCTGAGCGCGGATGCGCGCGGCCGTGCGTTCGATCTGCAACACCTCGCCTTCCCAGGACTGGGCGTTGACGAAGGCCGCGCCCGCCGGGCTCAGCGACCAGCCGCCTTCTCCGCCACGCTCCAGAAACCAGGCGAACAGACGCGCGCGGTCATCGCCGCGTTCGCGCACTGGCGGCAGGGACACAAAGCCCGCCGACAGGCGCTCCACCAGAATGCCGGGCAGATGCGTTCGCACGTCCGGCGCGGCGGTCACAATCAGGCGCGGCGCGCCCTCGCCCGGGTTCTCCAGCACTTCAAGCACCCAGTCAGCCGTCTCGCGCGTCCAGTGTTCGGCCCGGCGCAGCAGAACCGAACCGCCTGACGCCGCGCTCAGCAAGGCGAGCCCTTCGCGGCGCGCCCGGTCTGGGCCGGCCTCGACCAGCGTACCGGCGCCGCCCGCCTGACGGTGAAGCCAGCGCCCGGCGGCGGCGCGGCCAGAGCCTTCCGGACCTGTGATCAGGACCGGGGTCCTGACGCGTGCGAGGCGCGCCAGCGCCTGAAACGCATCCTGCATGGCGGGCGACCGCCCGATCAGCCCATCAGTTTTTTCGCTTCTAGGAGTGGTGGTTGCGCCGGAAGTCTTAAGCGCTCTGTCAAGAATGGCGACCAGATCTTCGAGATTGAACGGCTTTGGCAGGTACTCATATGCGCCATGCCGGGCGGCCCCCAGGGCGGTCGCGGCAGTGGTCTGGGCGCTCATCACGACAACCGGCGCATCCGGACGCAGGCGGGCGAGCTCTTCGAGCCGCTCCAGGAAATTCTCCCGCCCGAGCAGCACGTCGGCGACCAGCGCGTCGGCCTCCTTGCGGATCATGCGCTCGACTGCGACATCCGGCGAGGCGGTGGCGCGCACGTCGAATCCGGCGCGCGAAAGCGCCTTGGAGATCACAAAGCGCAGAGAATCATCATCTTCGAGCACCAGCACGCGGCGGGTCATGGCGCACGGCTCCCGGCTTCGCGCAAATAGAGCCGGAACACCGTCCGGCCCGGACGGCTGTCAAACGCGACGCCGCCACCGTGAAGCTCGGCGATCCGGGCGGCGAGGGCAAGGCCCAGCCCCTCCCCGGCCGGCTTGCCGGTCACAAAGGGGTTGAACACCGCCTCGCGCAGCGCATCGGGCACGCCCGGCCCGTCATCGCATACTGCAATCTCCAGCCGCGCCTCGGGCGCGGGCGCGCCGGGCCGGGGCTGGCGGTAGCGCGTGATCACCTCCACCCGGCCGCCGCCTTGCGGCTCCAGCGCCTCGGCGGCGTTGACCAGAAGGTTCAACACCGCCTGCAGCACCAGATCCCGGTCTGCGAGCGCATCGGGGATGGACGGATCAAACCGCTCTTGCCAGATGACCGGCCCGGCCGCGCTGGCGGCCGCCGAGCGCACCGCCTCGCGAAGCAAGGCGTGCAGGTTCACCGGTTCGAAGGCTTGCGGCGCCACGTCGCCGATGCGGCACCAGCGCTCGGCGATGCGCCGGGCGCGGTCGGTCTCGGTCATGATCAGATCGGCCAGCTCGCGCGTCTCGGCGTCTGCGCCCTCGGCGATCAGCTGGGCGGCGCCGCGTGCGCCGGCGAGCGGGTTCTTGAGCTCGTGCGCTAACAGCCTGCCGAACCCGGCGGCGGCGCTGGCGGCGGCGTCCCCGCGCATGGCGGACGTGTTGTCGGGCCATGGCCGCAGGCTGAGGCAGGCGCCCTCGCCTTCCGGCGCCGCGTCCACGGCCAGACGCATCGCTCCCTCTTCGGTCTCCAGGGGCAGATCGTGGGCGTAAACCTCGCGGCCCTCGGCGATGGCGCGCAGGGCCAGACCCGCCGCCGCTGCACCCGCCGGCCCGCATTCAGCCAGCGTCAGCCCTAAAAGCTTGCGAAGGGAGCGGCCAAACAGCATTTCCGCGCGCGCATTGAGGTGGATGATGCGCGCCTGCGCGTCCACCAGCACCAGCCCGACCGGCGCCGCCTCGGCCAGGCGGTCGGCGAAACCGTCAGGGCTGGTCATGCGGCCGCCTGGTCTTGCCGGTCAGCCACGAAGGCGGCGAGCGCGTCGCGTGTCTCCGCCGCGGTGCGGGCCCGGCACAATACGCCGCGCCAATTGCGCGCCGCATCAGGATCAGCAACCGCCCAGTCCACAAAGCTGGCCAGATGCTTGCGCATGGTGCGCACGCCCAGCGCCTCGCCATACAGCTCGGCGCTGTCCTCCAGAGCTTCGGCCAGCGATTGCGCGCCGACGGCCAGCGGCGGTTCGCGCAGCGCTTCGCCGGCGCTGAGCGCGCGCGCCACGGCGCCGGGAAGCCAGGGCCGACCCTGCGCCGCGCGCCCGATCATCACCCCGTCCGCGCCGGACCGGGCGAGCGCCTCGCGCGCCGTATCAGGGCATGTGATGTCGCCATTGATGATGAGGGGGATGGAGATCGCCTGTTTTACAGCGCGCACGGCGGCCCAGTCGGCGCTGCCGGTATAGAATTGCTGGCGCGTGCGGCCATGGACGGTGATCATGGCGGCGCCGGCGCGCTCGGCCCGTGCGGCCAGTTCAGGCGCGTTCATCGTCTCGTGATCCCAGCCCAGGCGCATCTTGACCGTGACCGGTACGCTGACCGCGCCAATCGTCGCCTCGATCAGCTCCCGCGCGTGATCGAGATCGCGCATCAGCGCAGACCCTGACAGGCCGCGCGTCACCTGACGGGCCGGGCAGCCCATATTGATGTCGATCACATCCGCGCCCGCTTCAGCGGCCAGGCGCGCGCCCAGCGCCATCCATTTCGCCTCGCGGCCCGCCAGCTGGATCACATGCGGCCCGCAGCGCTCATCGGCCTTCATGCGCCGGATCACGTCCTCGCGCCCCTGGGCGAGCGTCTCGCAGGCGACCATCTCGGAAATCACCAGCCCGGCCCCGAAACGCCAGGCCTGACGGCGGAAGGGAAAATCGGTGACGCCGGACATGGGCGCAAGCAGCACCGGCCGGTCCACCCGGACCGGTCCGGCTGAAAAGCCCTGCATTGCTGTGGCGCGCCCTGTCATGCCTGTGCAGATAGCCTGTCTGGACGCGCGCGGCCAGACGGCTTAACGACATCAGGCTCGCAAAAGGGAGGCTGCTTGAGATGGAAAGGCGCTTTACCGCCTGCATCATGGCCGCCGGGCGCGGCGAGCGCGCCGGCGGGGGCGAGCCCAAGCAATACCGCCAGCTCGCCGGGCGTCCCGTCATCGCCTGGAGCGCAGAGACCTTCGCCCGTCACCCTGACTGCCAGGACATGATCGTGGTCCATGCGCCCGGCGCCGCTGAGGCCGCCGAACAGGCGCTGGGGCCCCTCGCCCTCCGCGTGCGGCTGGTCGAGGGCGGCGAGACCCGCCATGACTCGGTGCGCTGCGCGATGGAGGCGGTGAGCGCGCCGCTGGTTCTGATCCATGACGCCGCCCGCCCCTTCATCTCACCGGCGATGATCGACAGGCTGTTGGCCGCGCTGGATCATCACACGGGCGCCGTCCCGGCCCTGCCGCTGGCCGATTCCATTGCGCGTCTGGATAATGGCCGGCCTGTTCCCGCCGACCGCGCGCCTTACCGGCGCCTGCAAACCCCGCAGGCTTTCCATACCGAAGCGCTGCGCAAGGCTTTCGCCAGTCATGGGTCGGCGAGCCATACCGATGAATCCGCGCTGGCCCACGCTGCAGGGCTGGACGTGACCCTGATCGAAGGCGACGAGATGGCGTTCAAGCTGACCTTCCCCGATGATTTCACCCGCGCCGAACGACTGGCCGGCGGAGTTGCGCTGACCGTGACCGGGTCAGGCTTTGACGTGCACCGTCTGGCGCCGGGCGAGGGGCTGACCCTGTGCGGGGTGTTCATCGCCTGCGATCTGTCCCTTGTGGGCCATTCAGACGCCGATGCAGGCCTGCACGCCCTGACCGACGCGGTCCTGGGCGCGGCGGGCCTTGGCGATATAGGCGATCATTTCCCGCCCAGCGACATGCGCTGGAAGGGCGCTGATTCCGCCCTCTTCCTCACCCATGCGCTGACGCTCGCGCGCGAACAGGGGCTGGTTCCAGTCCATTGCGACGTCACCCTGATCTGCGAACGCCCGAAGATCGGTCCGCACAAGAGCGCCATGAAAGCGCGTCTGGCCGAGCTGACCGGGCTTGCCCCGCAGCGTGTGAACGTGAAGGCGACCACGACCGAGAAACTCGGTTTCACCGGGCGCGGCGAAGGCCTCGCCGCCCAGGCCGTGATCACCATGAGGACGGAGATATGAGCGCGGCGCTGGCTGAATCCGTGCTGGACCGGGCGCGGGACGCGGGCGTGAGGATCACCGCGGCGGAAAGTTGCACGGGCGGGCTGGTGATGGCGGCGCTGACCGCCATCGCCGGATCGTCCACAGTGGTTGATCGCGGTTTCGTCACCTATTCCGACGAGGCCAAGCAGGAGATGCTGGGCGTGCCCGCCGCCTTGATTAAGTCGGACGGCGCGGTGTCCGAAGCGGTTGCGCGCGCCATGGCCGAAGGCGCGCTGGCGCGCTCACAGGCCGCACTGGCGGTGTCGATCACCGGCATCGCCGGACCGGGCGGCGCCACACCGGGCAAGCCGGTAGGGCTGGTCTGGTTCGCGCTGGCCCGCAAGGATCGCCCGACACTCACCCGGCGCGCCGAATTCTCAGGTCAGGACCGGGCCGGCGTGCGCGCCGCCAGCGTGAAGACAGCATTGCGCCTGCTCCATGATGCCCTGGCCTGATGTTTTGAGCTGACGGATCAGGCCGCCGCCCGCCCGCGCCGGGCCGCATCCGCGATCGGGGCCAGCAGGCGCTGCACGCCCTTGAGACGGCCCGCCACGTCCGGGAATTCGCCGCGCAGCACCATCGAATTGTCCGGGCGCAGCTTGTAGTCCTGCGGCCGGCGCGTCATCAGCTCGATCAGAGCGGCCGGATCATCAAAAGCATGCTCGCGGAAAGTCGCCACGGCGCCCTTGGGCCCGGCGTCCAGCTTTGAGATGCCCGCGCGCTTGCACAGCCCCTTGATGGCGACCACCTGCATCAGGCTCTCCACCTCTTCAGGCAGCGGCCCGAAGCGGTCGATCAGCTCGGCGGCGAAGCCCTCGCGCCCGGCCTTGTCGTCCAGACCCGACAGGCGCCGGTAGAGCGCCATGCGCACATCAAGATCGGGCACATAGTCTTCGGGGATCAGCACGGCTGCGCCGATGCTGATCGCCGGAGACCAGTCGCGGCTGTCGCGCGCTTCCGCGCCCTGCAGGCTGGCCACCGCCTCCTCCAGCATGGCCTGATACAGCTCCACGCCGACATCGCGGATATGGCCCGACTGCTCCTCGCCCAGGAGATTGCCGCCGCCGCGCAGATCCAGATCATGGCTGGCCAGGGTGAAGCCTGCGCCCAGATTATCCAGTGATTGCAGGACTTTGAGGCGCTTGTCGGCGCCTTCGGTGATGGCCTGCCTGGCCGGTGTGGTCAGATAGGCGTAGGCGCGCGCCTTGGCCCGGCCCACGCGCCCGCGCAGCTGATACAGCTGGGCCAGGCCAAACCGGTCGGCCCGGTGCACGATCAGGGTGTTGGCGGTGGGAATGTCGATGCCTGATTCCACGATGGAGGTGGACACCAGCACGTCATACCGGCCCTCGTAGAAGGCCGTCATGATGTCTTCCAGCTGGGTCGCGGCCATCTGGCCGTGGGCGACGGTGAAGCTGACCTCGGGCACCTGCTCGCGCATGAACTCGGCGATCTCGTCGAGATCGGCGATGCGCGGCGCCACGAAGAAGCTCTGACCGCCGCGATAGCGCTCGCGCAAGAGCGCCTCGCGCACCGTGACCGGATCGAACGGGGTGACGTAGGTGCGCACCGCCAGCCGGTCCACCGGCGGGGTGGCGATGATCGACAGGTCGCGTATGCCCGACATGGCCAGCTGCAGGGTGCGCGGGATCGGCGTGGCGGTCAGGGTGAGCACGTGAACGTCCGTACGCAACTCCTTCAGGCGCTCCTTGTGCTTGACCCCGAAATGCTGCTCCTCGTCGATCACCAGCAGGCCCAGTGACTTGAACGATACGGTCTTGGCGAGCAGGGCGTGGGTGCCCACCACGATGTCGCAGCGCCCCTTGGCGAGATCCTCGCGGGTGCGCGCCGCTTCCTTGGCCGGCACCAGGCGCGACAGCTGGCGCACCACCACCGGCCAGCCGCGAAAGCGCTCGGCGAATGTGGCGTAGTGCTGGCGCGCCAGAAGCGTGGTGGGCGCAACCACCGCCACCTGACGCCCGCTCATGGCCGCGATGAAGGCCGCGCGCAGGGCGACCTCGGTCTTGCCAAAGCCCACATCCCCGCAGATCAGCCGGTCCATGGGGCGGCCGCGTTTGAGATCCTCGAACACATCCTCGATGGCCGAAAGCTGGTCGTCTGTCTCGGCATAGGGGAACGGGGCGGCTAATTCGTCATAGCGCCCGGAGGGCGCCTCGATCACGTCGGCCGCGCGCGCATGGCGCGCCGCCGCAATGGCGATGAGCTGGTCGGCCATGTCGCGCAGGCGCTTCTTGGCCTTGGCCTTGCGCGCCTGCCAGGCCGCGCCGCCCAGCCGGTCGAGCTGCGCGGTCTCGCTGTCAGCGCCATAGCGCGACAACAGCTCGATATTCTCCACCGGCAGGTAGAGCCGGGACTGGCCGGCGTATTCCAGCTCCAGACAGTCATGCGGCGCGCCGCTGACCGACAGGGTCTTCAGCCCCAGATAGCGCCCCAGGCCGTGATCGGCGTGGATCACCAGATCGCCCGGGGTGAGCGCGCCGGCTTCGGCGATGACGTCGGCGGCCTTGCGCCGCTTGCGCGGACGCGCCAGCCGGTCGCCCAGCACATCCTGCTCGGAGATGATGACGAAGTGCGGCGTTTCGAAGCCGCGCTCCAGCGGCAATACGATGCGCGCCACGGTTTTGGCGGGCAGGCGCGCCGCCTCGCTCCAGCTGGACGCGGCTTGTATGGGCGCCAGGCCATGCTCGCCCAGCACGCCGCCCAGACGTTCAGACGCGCCCTCGCTCCAGCTGGCGAACAGCACCCTTCGTCCGGCCTTGCGCAGGTCCGCGCCATGGCGTGCGGCGGCGTCAAACACATTGTGGTCGCTCTGGCGCTCGGCGGCGAAGCTGCGCCCCTGCTTGCCGCCCATGTCGGCCGCGCTCTCGTCGGCTTCGCGAAACAGGGTGAAGCGGCGCACCGCGCATGGCGCCAGGGCTGAATCCCAGTCCGCTTCGCTAAGGAACATCGCCTCGGGCTCGATGGCGCGATAGGCCGGTGCACCCATGGCGCTACCGGCCTTCTGCGCTTCCTGACGGGCCGCGTAATAATCGCGCACCTGCTCCAGGCGTTCCTCAAGGGCGCCGCGCGCCAGCGGGTCGAGACCGATCAGCGCCCCCTCCCCGGCATAATCGAACACCGTGTCGAGGCGCTCATGGAACAAGGGCAGCCAGTGCTCCACACCGGCCGGGCGGGCCCCGGCGCTGACCGAGTCATAGATGACGTCGCCCGATCCAGCGGCGCCGAAGCGCTTCAGGAAGCCGGACCGGAAGCGGGAGATGGCCGCTTCATCCAGCAGCACTTCGCTGACCGGCGTAAAGCGCGCCGCCTTCAGCTGGCGCGTCGTGCGCTGGGTTTCGGGATCGAAGGCGCGCACGCTCTCTAGCGTATCCCCGAAAAAGTCCAGCCGCACCGGCTCTGAGGCGTCTGCGGGGAAGACGTCGATCACGCCGCCGCGAACAGCGTAATCGCCGCGTTCGGTGACGGTCGCGGCGCGCACATATCCGTTCATGGCCAGATGGCGCTTGAGCGCTTCACCGTCGAGCAGCTCGCCAGGACGCGCGGCCAGACTGCCCGAGGCCATCATCTCGCGCGGAGCGCAGCGCTGAACGACGCCATTCACCGTGGCGATCACCAGAAGCGGCGCATCGGTGCTCTCGCGCAAAGCCAGGCGATGCAGCGCTCCGGCCCGGCGCGCGGCCGTGCGCGGGCTGGGGCTGATGCGGTCATAGGGCTGGCAGTCCCAGGCCGGCAGGCGCAGCCGGTCAAGGTCCGGCGCGAAGAAGCGCGCGCAGGCGTCAAAGGCGCTGGCGCGCGACTCATCAGCGGCGATGAACAGCCCGGCGCCACCGCGTTTTCGCAACGCGTCGCAAAAGATCAGTGCGTCAAACCCGTCCGGCGCGCCGCAGACGGTCAGCGCGCCAGGCGCATTGGCGATACGGTCGAGATCGGTCAAGCGGCGGCCTTTCCAGCATAGCAGTTTGCCCGCGGGGCGATTTTCCGCCCCCGGGTCAAGGCGTGGGAGTTCAAGCGCCGCCGCGTGTGCGGGTCAAGACGCCCTGAGCGGTTATAGCGCGCATGCTTCCCGCAGGAAGGCGGCGTGCTGATCGAGAATGGCGGCCATGCGCCAGTCCGCGCCTTCTGCGACAAGCCGTTCTCGCCAGTACTCGATCACGCGCAGCTGGGTCTCCAGCCAAGCCTGAACCGCGCTGGCGGGATCGCCTTGACACGAGAACCCGCCCGCCTCGCCCGCGCTGGCCCGGGCCCCTGTACGAGGGAAAGCGATAACCTCTGCGGTGGCTGGGGGCATGAGACATCCTATGACCGGCTGAATGCGAGCATGTTGCGAGTCATTCTCATTTGCGTCAAGTGCGGACGACAAAAAAGCCCCTGCACCGGAGCGCAGGGGCTTTGATACGCCGGCGCCAATAGCCCCGGCAGTGGATCACGCTTCGGGTCAGAAGCGGCGCACGTAGGTGAGCGTCCAGGTGTTCACATCTTCATCGAGATTGAAGCGGGTGTAATCGAAGCGCAGCCCGTTGGGACCGGCGAACATGAATTCCGCGCCGACACCGTAGCCGAAGCCGCTTTCATCGTCAGACACCGTGACGCCGCCCATGGAGGCTTCGGTCTCGAACCAGCCATAACCGGCCCGGGCATGCACGGAGAAGCCGTCGCCGATCGGGGCGCGGGCGCGCACGAAGCCGGCCAGGCCGTAATTGAGTTTGACAGTGACCCCTGCGGTCGTGTCGTCGCCGACACCGACATAGCCTTCGCCCTCAATGCCGAAAAATTCGGTCAGATCCGCACCCAGGCGCACATTCAAGGCATTCAGATTGACATCCTCGGCATCAAGTCGGCTGACGCCAAGACCGATATAGGCTTGGCTTTCCTGCGCGTGAGCACCCGTCGCCAGAACCGCCGCAGCAGCGCCTGCACTCAAAAGAACCTTCAACATTGCAAACCCCTGTCCAGCCCTGCTCAAGACAAGGCGTCTGAACACTAGTGCGATTGCCGTAAATCTGACAAGAGGGATTCGATTTTAACGCAAAAAACCCCCGCGCAATCTGCGCGGGGGTTCGCATGCCCTGGCCCGGTTTCGGGCCGGTATGAAGTCGTGTCCTAGAAGCGGCGCACGTAGCCGATCGACCACACGTTCATGTCGCCATCGAAGTCATAGCGGGTGAAATCGAAGCGGATCGCGTTCGGGCCGGAGTACGCCCACTCGGCGCCAACGCCATAGGCCAGGCCGTCTTCATCTTCCTTGATGGACAGGCCGCCAGCAGAGGCGTCGAATTCAGCCCAGGCGTAACCGGCGCGGGCGAACACGGAGAACTGCTCGGCCACCGGGTACTGAGCCTTCATGAAGCCGGCGATGCCGTAGTTCAGGCCGACGTCAGCGGTCAGACCGCCGCCAATGTTGACGGTGTCGTCCCACACGCCGATCTGGCCTTCGAGCTCGGCGCCGATGAACGGGGTGAAATCATAACCGCCGCGCACGTACAGGCCGGAGAAGTTGGCGCCGTCCGCGTCGAAATGGGCGATGCCGCCGCCGATGTGGGTGCGGCCGTCTTGTGCCGAAGCGCCCGAAACCATCAGGAGCGCCGCAGCGGTGGAGAGGAGGATCGTTTTCATTTGTTTTTTCCTGTCATCAATACCGGAGTTACTCCGGAGCACGACGACAGGTGCGCCTGCTTCTTCGGTCGCGCAAGCTGGCGCGAGCATGGCTTTGCTGCAGGCGCGCTTAAGCGTGGCGAACAAAATACGCACAGGGGCCGAACTGCGGCCGCACTGGCGCGATTAAGGCAATCTCGCGGCAGGTTCGCCACAGGAGTTTCAGTTGCTTAATGACATTTCGTTCATCCTGGGCGCGCAGCGAAACCCACCTGCCAAACTGGCCATGTCGACGGCTACGGTCTACATCGGCGCCATGCGCCTTGCTTTCACAGATTCGCCCCTCGACCATGCCGGACTGAACCGCAGTGATGCGGGCTGGATGGACGCCCAGCACCGCCACGACGGGGCCAGAGCGGTGCTCTTCGCAGGCGGCGCCCTGGCGCTTGGTGAAGACGGCGCCCCGCTGATTCTGCCGGCGCGCGAGGCGGCCGCTATGCCGCTGAAATGGCCGGGCCTGATCTTTCTGGGGCTTCAGGACGGCGCGCCCTGGTTCGCAGCTTCGCTGGAGCCAGGCGTGCGCGAGCGCGGGCCGGACTTTCGCATGTCCGCCATGCACGCGCCGCCGGACCTGACCTGCATCTTCGCGCGCGCGAGGGCGATTCTGCTCTGGGCGGGCCGGCGCCGGGTCTGCTCCAATTGCGGGGGCTCCAATGAGCCGGTGGACGGTGGTTTGCGCCTGCTATGCCCGTCCTGCGGCATGGAGCATTACCCGCGCACCGATCCGTCCGTGATCTTCCTGCCCTATTCGGGAGACCGGTGCGTGCTCGGACGGCAGGCGGGCTGGCCGCCGGGCATGTACGCGACCCTGGCCGGGTTCGTGGAGCCGGGCGAGACGCTGGAGGCGGCCTGTGCGCGCGAAGCGCTCGAGGAAATCCATCTCAAAGCCCTCAGGGCCGAGTATGTCGCCAGCCAGCCCTGGCCCTTCCCGTCTTCGCTCATGCTCGGCTTCATGGTCGAGATCGAGCCGGGCGAGGTGCGGCCTGACGATGATCTGGAAGACGCCCGCTGGTTCAGCCGCGAGGAAGTCAGATCGCTCTATGACGGCGAGATGGCGCGCTGGTCTCCCAGGCATTTTTCCATCTCCCGGCTGCTCGTGGAGCACTGGCTTGATACGGGCTGAGCCGCGACCGTGTGACGCGTTCCGGCCCACGGCGCTTGGCCTGCATGTCAAAAGCGTGCGAACTGGTTGCTTATACGGGCGGGGCATGTCAAACACCCGCCCCGTGATCTCACTGGAATTTCGAGAGGACGCTGATGGGCGATCTTTTCTTTAACAAGGTGGCTGGCGCGATCCTGGCGGTCGGTCTGTTCATCATGGTGCTGAACGAGCTGTCGGGCGTCATGTTCGGCTCCGGCCGTTCGGCTGACTTGGCGTATCCGATCGACCTGTCGGTCCTTGAAGCCGCCGGCCCGGGCCAGGCTGAGGAAGCCGGTCCGGTGGATTTCGGACTGCTGCTGGCCAATGCCGATCTGTCCGCAGGCGAGCGCGTCGCGCGCCGGTGCGTGGCTTGCCACACATTCGGCCAGGGCGGCGCGAGCGGCACCGGCCCCAATATGTGGGACGTCATGGGCCGCACCGTGGCCAGTGTTTCCGGATTCAACTATTCCAACGCGATGACCGAGTACGGCTCGGACGGCACGCGCTGGCTGTACCAGAACATGTATGAGTATCTGGAAAATCCGCGCCGTTACGTGCCGGGCACGTCGATGAGCTTCGCGGGCCTGCGCAGCCAGGACGACCGCATCAACATCATCGCCTACATGCGCAGCCAGTCGGACGATCCGATGGATCTGCCCGAACCCCTGCCCGAAGAACCTGAAGCTGAAGCCGAGATGGCCGAAGCCGAAGCCGAGGCGGACGCCGAGCGCGTGGCTGAAGCTGACGAGACCGGTGACGAAGCCGATGACGAGGCTGCGGACAACGGTGATATGGACGGCGAGGCTGACGATAACGGAGACGATGACGCCAGCCAGGGCTGACCGTCTCATCAGCCGCCTGACAGACAGGGCGCGGGGGGGGGGAACCCCCCCCCC
>JAFIEB010000142.1 GCA_020832735.1 Oceanicaulis sp. | reverse complement strand
GGGGGGGGGTTCTTTTTTCATCAAAAATTTCCCGTGAAATTCTTTATGGGGGCTGGGGGGGGGGGGTTTTATCGCTGGTGGCCGGGGGGTGGCGCGCGCGCGCTTCCGCTTCCTGCATGTCTCCACCGACGAGGTGTACGGCGCGCTGGGGCCGGATGATCCGCCCTTCACCGAGACCACGCGCTATGATCCGCGCTCGCCCTATGCGGCCTCCAAGGCCGCGTCGGACCATCTGGCGCGGGCCTGGGGCGAGACTTTCGGCCTGCCGGTCATGGTGTCCAACTGCTCCAATAATTACGGGCCGTGGCAGCATCCTGAAAAACTCATCCCGCACATGATCGCGCGCTCGCTCGCCGGCCAGTCCCTGCCGGTCTATGGCGACGGGTCCAATGTGCGCGACTGGCTGCATGTGGACGACCACGCCGCGGCGCTGCACCTGATGCTGGAGCGCGGCCGGGCGGGGGATAGTTTCAATATCGGCGGCGGGGCCGAGCGCACCAATCTGGACGTGGTCGAGGCGCTGTGCGCGGCGCTGGACGCGCGCCGCCCGCAGGGCGCGCCGCACCGCGATCTGATCAGTTTCGTCACCGACCGGCCCGGCCATGATTTCCGCTACGCCATGGACCATGCCCGCATCACCGCCGCGCTCGGCTGGACGCCGCAGCATGGTTTCGAGGCGGGACTTCGCAGCACGCTTGACTGGTATCTCGAACATGAGGACTGGTGGCGCGGCGTGCTCGCGCGCACCGGCGGCGCGCGCCGCCGCGGGCTGGCCAGATCGGGCGAGGACGCAGACGCGGAAGTGCAGGCGGAGGGCAGGCGCGTATGAAGGGCATTATTCTCGCCGGCGGCGCAGGCTCGCGCCTGCATCCGGTCACGCTGGCGGTCTCCAAACAGCTCCTGCCGGTCTATGACAAGCCGATGATCTATTACCCGCTCTCCCTGCTGATGCTGGCGGGGGTGCGCGAGATTCTGGTGATCACCACCCCGCGCGACGCGGGCGCGTTCAAGCTCCTGCTGGGCGACGGATCGCGCTTTGGCGTATCGCTGAGCTACGCCGTCCAGGCCAAGCCCGAGGGCATCGCCCAGGCCTTTGTGATCGGGCGCGAGTTTATCGGATCGGACTCCGTGGCGCTGGTGCTGGGCGACAATATTCTCTACGGCCACGCCCTCAAGGAGATCCTCTCCGGCGCGGCGGCCCGGACCAGGGGCGCCACCGTGTTCGGCTATCAGGTGGCCGATCCGGGCCGCTATGGCGTGATCGCCTTTGACGAGGCCGGCAAGCCGGTCTCGATCGAGGAAAAACCCAAAAAGCCCAAATCCAACTACGCCGTGATCGGGCTCTATCTCTATGACAATGACGTGGTGGACATCGCCGCGCGCCTCGCGCCCTCGGCGCGCAACGAGCTGGAGATCACCGACGTCAACCGCGCCTATCTCGAACGCGGCGATCTGCATGTGGAGCGCTTCGGGCGCGGCTATGCCTGGTTTGACGCCGGCACCCACGCCTCGCTGCTGGACGCGGCCAATTTCGTGGCCAGCCTCACCGACCGCCAGGGCGTGTCGGTCTGCGCGCCCGAAGAAATCGCCTGGCGCCAGGGCTGGCTCACCGACACCCAGCTCGCCGCCGCCGCCCGCACCATCGGCCGCAGCGGCTATGGCGCCTATCTCAGCAGCCTGATCAAGGCCGGCCGCGGCGCAGGCGAGGGGTAGGAGGCTTTAAGCCTCCGCCAGGGCAAGGCGCCGCGGCGGGCGCCGCCCCCTCCATCAGACGCCAGCCATCGGCCTGCAACCTTGCCATCGCGCGCGAGTCCCGCTCTCCTGATGCGTGCAGGTTGTGGGGAGTGGGCGTGATGGGTGAGAGAGAGGTGTTTGACGCCGAGGCCGAGGAGCGTCGGTGGTGGGAGGCGTGGTACGCCGAGGATTACTCGTGGGAGGGGCTGGGGAAGCTTGATACAAGGGGTCTCCCAAGGCAGCCATGGGTTGGTTGGGGCGTCTTCAGTCGAGGCAAATATGAGTACTGCCAAATATTATCTGATGAGCCTGAAGGCAAAATTGTTCGTCATGCTAGCTTGCAAGACTACTGGCGCGCAGATCCAGAAAATAGATGGCGATTGCGTAGTGATGAACAAATGCGCGTTGCAGGCGAGCTGGCGGATTCAAATGGCAGAACTTGGCATATTGTACATTTGCCGGACCGTTTTGAGAGTGGAACCAAACATGGGTGGAAGGCTGCCCAGCGTAATCCCAAATGGCAAATTCTCGATAACATCTTGATGCTGCGCCTCCGCGCAGCTGCGGAAACTCCATCCGATGAAAATGGCCAACTTTCCGGCCCCGATAAGCGAGCTCAGCTTAAGGGCGCTGTATTGTCAGGGGAAATGCCCCGATATTGTCAAGAACAAGTTCCACTTCATATAATGGCTCCACAAAGCGCTCATCTTTATGAGGCCTATTATCACGGATGTATTTTTGAATCATTCTTAGATATGAAAAGAACTTATTTTGCTGGGAATGTAATTTTTTCAGATATCAAATTCACTTATTACTCCTCCTTTGAGCGGTTGATAGCGTTTAAGGGCTTCACGTTTAGAAAATTAATTTCTCAAAAGGGGGTAAATTTTAACGGCGCCCAATTTGTTGGCGCTTTTAATTTACAAGATAATGCCCGATTTAATGAAATAGTTGACTTTGGCGACGCCAAGTTCTTTAGTTCATTTTATTTATATGGTGTTAAATTCGATAAATTTGCTAATTTTTCAAGTGCTAATTTCTCAGAAAATTCGATGTTCTCGGATGTAACTTTTGATGGAGGGGCTATATTTACAAAATCTACCTTTTCTGCGGGAACATGGTTTATTAGTGCTAAATTTAAGAAGGGCGCTGTTTTCAGTCATGCTGAATTCAATCAGGCAGTTAAATTCCACGCCGCTGAGTTCCGTGGGCAAACACTCTTCCGCGCCACCAGATTCTCAGCGCCAGCCGATTTCTCCAATATTACTTTTTTAGGTACTGAAGGAAACTGGCGCGGGGCGTTCGATAGGGCGCGTTTCAGAGACTTTTTCGATTTCCGCGACAGTCCCTACAGGCTTATCTCCATGTTCGACGGTGCGCGTTTTGAAGGCGGCATCGCCTATCCAAAACCGGGCGAAATGGACGCCCTGCGCATCTTCGATAAGGCGGTCATTGACCCGATCCTTAAGGGGGACTCAGATCAGCACGACGAGGCCTTGAAAGCCGTCGAAGGTGGTGCACAGGTTCTCAAGCACCAGATGCGCCTGCAGGCGGACTCTCTTCGCGAACAACGCTTCTACCGGTTCGAGCTGATAGCCCGGCGCCTGCAATCGACCACGCACTGGTCAGAGCGCGTGTCTTCGCACTTGTTCGGTTGGCTGGCCGATTACGGCTTGTCGGTATCGCGTCCGCTGGGATGGCTGGTGGTGACCATGGCGCTGTGTGCGACAGCGTATTTCGGCCTCGCCCGCTCCGCCGGCTTGCTTGATCCGGCCGGTGCATCGCAGTCGGTCAGGGTGGCCATTGCGCCCGGTCACTATTACCGGGAGGTCCCGTCGGCGCAGGAATTGATCTTGGGGCAGGTCGTGGATGGGCCGTCGCAGCGGCTGAACGCATTGGGCAATGCGAGCGCCAGCCGGATCGCCGAAGCAATGACCAAAGGCCCCATCCTCTTCGCCGTCGAGCTCGGCTTCATCCCGGTGTCTGACCCGATCAGTCATCACACCTGGGCCAAGGACCTATCGGCTCAGGATAGTTGGCAGAGCGCGGTGTTCGCGGGGCTGCGCCTTGCCCAAAGGCTCCTCTCCCTCATCCTCATCTTCCTCACCGCGCTGGCCTTGCGGCGGCGGTTTCAGATCGGGTGAGGGTCGGCGCCGGGGCCAGCGGCGCCCGCGCGGCCTTGCAGGGAGGCGGCGCCTAAGCCGCCTTCCCCTTGCGCGCCGGCTTGGCGGCTTCGCGCGCGTGCTCAGCCATGAACGCCTTCATTTTCGGGGCGATTTCCTCGCGGAAGCGGCGGCCGTTGAAGACGCCGTAATGGCCGACATCGGGCTGGACGTGGTCGAGGCGCATCGCATCGGGGATGCCGGTGCACAGCGTGTGGGCGGCCTGGGTCTGGCCGATGCCGGAAATGTCGTCGTTCTCGCCCTCCACCGTCATCAGGGCGATGTCGGTGATGGCGCCGGGGCGCACCTCGCGGCCCTTCACGGTCATCAGGCCGCGCGCCAGCTTGTGCTCCTGGAACACGTCGAAAATGGTCTGGAGGTAGAACTCCTCGGTCAGGTCCATCACGGCGAGATATTCGTCATAGAAGGCGCGGTGCTTTTCCGCGCTGTCGCCGTCGCCCTCCACCAGGTGGTGGAAGAAGCGGTAATGGGCGTCCACATGGCGCTCATAATTCATGTTGATGAAGCCGGTCAGCTGCAAAAAGCCGGGATAGACCCGGCGCAGCGCGCCCGGATACAGCACCGGGACGGTCTGGATCAGATTGTCCCGGAACCAGGAATAGGGGCGCTCCTCGGCCAGCTTGTTGGGCACGGTGGGCGATTTGCGCGCATCGATGGGCGAGCCCATGAAGGTCATGGTCGCCGGGCGCAGGGGGTCCTCGTCCTCGGCCATCAGCGCGCAGGCGGCCAGCGCGGGCGGGCCGGGCTGGCACACGGCCACCACGTGCACGCCCTCGCCAATGGCGCTGATCATCTCGCGCACATGGATCACATAGTCATCAAGATCAAACCGTCCCTCGGACAGCGACACCATGCGCGCGTCCGTCCAGTCGGTGATGTAGACGTCCGCGTCGGGCAGGAAGGCCTGCACCGTGCCGCGCAGCAAGGTGGCGAAATGGCCCGACATGGGCGCCACCAGCAAGACCTTGGGATCATTGAGCGCGCCCGGCTTCACCCCGCGCGCGGCCGCCAGGGCGGCCTCGCCGCGCCTGAAGCGCAGAAGATTGCAGAACGGCCGCGACCAGACGGTCTCGATCTCCACCGGGACGATCTGGCCGTTGATCTCCAGCGGGTCGAGCGCCCAGGCCGGCTTGCCGTACTGGCGCGTCAGGCTTTCAAACAGGTCGGCAGAGGCCGCCATGGCGCGCCCGGCCAGCGTTTCGCCCGCCGGATTGTACGGGGAGCGCAGCGAGCGCCGCGTCATGTTGGCGGCCGCGCGCCAGGGCATCATGGCCGCGCGCGACATTTCAAGAAACGAATAGAACATGGCCGCTTTGGCCTCCGATGCGCGCCCTGACGGGCGGATGGTCAAAACCGGTTATGAAGGGGATGTCTCAAGAAAGGCTTGCAGCCGCGCGGCGATCACCGCAGGCGATGTCGCGTGGGGGAACACTTCGACGAACCGCCCCTCGCGGTCCATGAGGTAGATAATGGAGCTGTGATCGACCGTGTAATCGGGTGACACGCCGTCATCCTCCACCCGGGCGAAGAAGACTCTGTAAGCACGTGCAGCATTGCGTACCTGTTCCAGCGTTCCCGTCAACCCCGTGAGGTTTTCAGGGAAAGCCGGCGCGGTGACGTATTGGGCCAGCAATTCAGGCGTATCGCGCTCGGGATCGACGCTGATCAGGATGGGCTGGAACTGCGCGCGCTCATCGGGGCTGAGCTGCTCAAGCGCCGCGCCCATCACCTGCAGCGAGGCCGGGCACACGTCCGGGCAATAGGTGAAGCCGAAATAGATCAGCATGGGCCGGCCGGCGAAATCGGCCTCGGTGACGGTCTCGCCGTGGTGATTGATGAGGGTGAAGGGTCCGCCGATCTGCGCCTCGCCGCTGGCGCGCACCGGCGCCGGGCGCGGCGCGTCGCCCGGCGCAGACGCGCCCGGCGGCACAATTAGCAAGAACACGGCGGCGCCCAGCACCGCCAGAGCAATGGCGATGGCCGGCAGCAGCCAGACGGGACGGTTGTTGAGATCAATCATGGGCCTTGCTCGTCTTGTTAGTGCTTGCGCGCCGGGCGCCATGCGCCCGGATGGCGGCGGCTGCGTCCCCGGGCCGCCTTGACGCGCGCCCCGGGCTCCCGCTTGCTGGCGGCGCCGCGCAAACCGCCTGTGGCGCTTTACATGGCCCGCCCCGGGCGCCCTGTCGAGATGCGGCGGCGCCTTCATGTCCCGCCGCTCAAAGGAGACGCCGTCCATGACCGCCGCCCCGCCCGCCCCTGACATGCGCGCCCCCGGCGGCGCGCCAGGCGATGATCTGTTCGACGGCATCGATCTGGCGCCGGTGTTCGGCAAGGTGCGCTTGCGCACGCTGATCTTCCTGCGCTGGCTGGCGGTGGCCGGGCAGAGCGCGACCGTGCTGGGCGTGCATTACGGGCTGGGATTTGCGCTGCCCCTGACCGCCTGCCTGCTGCTGATCGCGGCCAGCGCGGCGCTCAACACGGTGTTGTCCTTCGCGCTTAACACCCAGCGCCTGGCGCGCGACGGCGAGGCCTTCGGCCAGCTGGCCTATGATCTCATTCAGCTGATGGCGCTGCTGGCGCTGACCGGCGGGCTGTCCAACCCGTTCGCGGTGATGATTGTGGGCCCGGTGGTGATTTCGGTGGCCGCCTTGCCGCCGCGCTGGTGGCTGGCGCTGGGGGCGCTGGCGCTCAGCGGGGCGGCGGTGATCGGGGTGTGGCATCTGCCCATGCCCTGGACGCCGGGCGAGGCGCTGGCCCTGCCGCCGCTCTATCTGGCCGCGACGGGCCTGGCGCTGGCCATCGCGATCGCCTTCACCGCCGTCTACGCCTGGCGGGTGGCGGCCGAGGCCCGGCGCATGGGCGCGGCGCTGGCGGCCACCCAGAGCGTGCTGGCGCGCGAGCAGCGCCTGTCGGCGCTGGGCGCGCTGGCCGCGGCCGCCGCCCACGAGCTGGGCACGCCGCTGGCCACCATCCAGCTCACCGCCAAGGAAATGCTGCGCGCGGCCAGCGATCCTGAACTCAAAGAAGACGCCGAGCTGCTGGTGTCCCAGGCCCGGCGCTGCCGGGAAATCCTGCAGGGCCTGTCCCAGATGCGCGAGCCGGGAGACCGCATGCACGACCGGCTGGGCCTGGTCGAGGCGATGGAGGAGGCCGCCGCGCCGCTGCAG
>JAFIEB010000141.1 GCA_020832735.1 Oceanicaulis sp. | reverse complement strand
CCCCACCCTTCGGGTGGACCTCCCCCGCAAGCGGGGGAGGAAAAGTGGGGCAGCGCTCAATTCACCCCCCATTCATCCCCGCCCCGCCAGCCTTCCCCGATCATTCGCGACAAAGGAGGCGGAAATGCTGATCGGCGGCCTCAACACGCTGGCGGCGCTGGCGCTGGCGTCTGCGAACGCTCAGGGCCACGGGGCGGACCTCGCCCCGGACTGCACCTTCAACGGCCAGGCGCTGCATGGCCGGGTGAAAGTGGTCACAAGCTTTCCCGATATCCGCGTCCAGATGGTCACCAGCTTCCCGGACCTGCGCGTGCAATGGGTGGACAGCTTCCCCAACGCTTGCGGCCGCTGGCGCGAGGTCGACAGCTTCCCCGACTTCACCATCCAGTACGTGACAAGCTTTCCTGATTTGCGGGTGCAGGCCGTGGAGAGTTTTCCGGGGTTGAGGTGATCTGACGGCGGGGCGCACCCACCCTCTGTTTTCCCGGAATTTGCGAAGCAAATATCCGGGACCCATCTCGACAGTTTTGGGCCGCCGCGACAGCGGACAGGGTCGGTGGATGGGTCCCGGGTCGGCTGCGCCGCCCGGGAAGACAATTAGGATTGTCTGATCGACATGCTCTCCCCCAACCCCCATGCCGAGTCTCCCGCAAGGCGTCTCCTGCGCGTCAAGGCCGCCCCGGATTTAATCCGGGGCGCCGCATGCGGTGACCGGGCAAAGCCCGGTCAGCCTTGACCCGCCGGAGCGCTTGCGAAAATGGGCGGCTGTGGGGTTTGGGAAACTTTGTACATAGCGCGTGACGCTCATGAAGGCGGCACTTTGGCATCGCCAATTAATCTGCCTTTGTAGGGAATCCGCTAAGAATTTCTTCACTAATAGTCGTGTAAAAACGGCCAGAAAGTTGGAATCGGGCCCAAATGACAAAATTTTTGACACGGAAAATCTTACATGAGTGAGCAGCTCTCGATGACCGGCGCTGAGTTCCGAACCTACCGAGTTGAAACGCTCAAGCTCAACCAAACGGAAATGGCTGAGCTGCTCGACGTATCACGTCAAACGATCTCGGCGATGGAGCGCCGCAACGGTCAAGTTGAGAAAATCTATGTCCTTGCTGCTAACGCGCTGCACCATGTCCCTGGGGCAATGAAGCGCGCATTCGGAGGATGAAATGGGAAAATCCGCCCGAACACTTGCCGCTTTCGCATGCCTCTGCATGGCTGCTGCAGCGTCGCTCTATGCAGGGCAAACCGACGGCGCGAGCCTTATTGATACGCCTTGGGTGACGATCACGTTTCCCGGCTCATGGGTGGCGACCCCGTTCCTTGTTGCAGCCCTAGCTTTTGCGTTCCCGCATAAAATTGGCCGATCAGCTCGGTAGCCCCCCCCCTTACGCCTCCACCTTCGCCGGCACGTTCGTCGACGCCGCAGGCCGCTTCAGCAGCACGCGCAAGAGATTGCCCAGCGTCTTGGGCAGGTCCTTGCGGGGGACGACCTTGTCCACCATGCCTTTGGCCAGCAGGTATTCGGAGCGCTGGAAGCCTTCGGGGAGTTTTTCGCGGATGGTTTGTTCGATCACGCGCTGGCCGGCAAAACCGATGAGGGCGCCGGGTTCGGCGATATGGACATCGCCCAGCATGGCGTAGCTGGCCGTGACCCCGCCAGTGGTGGGGTCGGTGAGGACGACGATATAGGGCAGGCGCGCGTCTTTGAGCATTTCCACGCCCAGCGTGGTGCGCGGCATCTGCATGAGGGACAGGCAGCCTTCCTGCATGCGGGCGCCGCCCGCGGCGGTGAACACCACCAGCGGCGTGCGCCGGGCGACCGCCGTTTCGCAGGCGCGGATGAAGGCCTCGCCCGCGCCCATGCCCAGCGAGCCGCCCATGAAGGAGAAATCCTGCACCAGCACGGTGGTCTCCACCCCGCGGATCGCGCCCACGCCGATGGCCATGGCGTCCTCGCGGCCGGTCTTCTTGCGCGCGGCGGTCAGGCGGCTGGTATAGGGCTTGTCGTCGCGGAACTTCAAAGGATCGCGCACCACTTCGGGCAGGGCGATATCGGTCCAGGCGCCGTCGAACGTGTATTTGAAGCGCAGGGCCGGGCCGATGCGCATGTGATGGCCGGCCGGGGTGACATACATCCCGGCTTCGAGATCCTTGGTGAACACCATCTCGCCGGACAGGGGACACTTCACCCAGAGATTCTCCGGCGTGTCGCGCTTTTCAAACATTTTCTGGACGCCCGGCGGGGTCAGTCTCTGCAGCCAGCTCATCAATGCCTCGCTCTTGTGTGATCCTGATGCGGAGCGCCGTGACAGCGCGGCCCGCTTGGGCGTTTATCGTCCTATGCGCGCGCCTGATGGGCAGCGTCCGCCAGTTCGCGCGCGATGGTCAGGGCGGCCTCAGCCCCTTTCGTCTCCAGCGCCTCGACGATCGCCGATCCGACCACCACGGCGTCGGCCACGGCGGCGATTTCAGCTGCGCGCTCAGGCGTTTTTACGCCAAAACCCACCGCCACGGGAAGCCCGCTGGCCGCGCGCACCCGCGCCACGGCGCCGGCGATGTCCGATGTGGCGCCCGATCCGGCGCCCGTCACACCCGTGGTGGAGACGTAATAGACGAAGCCTGAACAGTGCGCCGCCACCTGGGGCAGGCGCGCATCATCGGTGGTGGGCGCGGCCAGGCGCACAAAGGCGAGCCCGCCGGCTTCGAGCGCCGTGCGCAGGGGCGCATCCTCCTCAGGCGGAATATCCACGCAGATCACCCCGTCGGCCCCGGCCTCTTCTGCCGCCAGCGCAAACGCCTCATAGCCCATGGCGTGAAACGGATTGGCGTAGCCCATCAGGATCACCGGCGTATCGGGATGGGTGGCGCGAAAGCGTTTGGTCAGGTCCAGCACGCCCGCCAGCGTCATGCCCCCGGCCAGCGCCCGGATCGCCGCGCGCTGGATCACCGGGCCGTCGGCCATGGGATCGGTGAACGGCACGCCCAGCTCCAATATGTCCGCCCCCGCATCGGCCAGGCCCCGCATCATGGACAGCGTCGTATCAGCGTCCGGATCGCCCGCCATCACATAGGCGACAAACCCGGCGCGGCCTTGCGCCCGCAAATCCTCAAACACCGCCGCCAGCCGCGTCATCCAAACCCCTTCCGGTCGTGCCTGCAAACCCCGCAACGCTCCGCGCGCGAGAGAGCGGCCAGCTTCACGATGAGCGGGGGCGGGTCAAGCGGGGGGATGCAGGGGGATGGGGGAACAAAGGCGGAACTTTTTCGCTCGACCGCGAGGACGATTTGTGTCAGCGTGACACGAAATTTCCCCTTTTGTGATTCGGAGCGACCATGACTGAATTCAGCCAGCTGAGGGACTCCCTCGGCATGCCGGTCCGCGAGGTCGCGAAGCTTCTGGGCCTCTCGCCTGCGACCGCCTACCGCTATGCGCGCGGCGAAGCGCAGCCGGGGGTTGCAGAGCTTGAGCTGCTGCGGCGCCTGGCCAGCTCCGGCCCGGCGAAGGCGGCGGGCGCGCCGGATTCTACGGCCTTCCGCTTCATTGACCTGTTCGCCGGGATTGGCGGGCTGAGGCTCGGGTTTGAGTCCATTGGCGGCCAGTGTGTCTTCACCAGCGAATGGGACCGGTTCGCGGCCCAGACCTACAAGGCCAATTTCCGCGATGATCCGTTCTCGCACGAATTTGCCGGCGATATCCGCCCCTACAGCGCCAATCCGTCGCTGATCCCGGAGCATGACGTGCTGCTGGCGGGCTTTCCCTGCCAGCCCTTCTCCATCGCCGGGGTGTCGAAGAAGAACGCGCTGGGCCGCGCCCACGGCTTTCAGTGCGAGGAGCAGGGCAATCTGTTCTTCGACGTGCTGAACATTCTCAAACACCACCGCCCGGCCACCTTCATCCTTGAAAACGTGAAGAATCTGGAGCGCCACGACAAGGGCCGCACCTTCGCGGTCATCCGCGACCGGCTGGAGAACGAGCTGGGCTACCGGATCGACTGGCGGGTAATTTCGGCCCGGCCCTGGGTGCCGCAAAAGCGCGAACGAATTTTCATCGTCGGCTTCCGCGAGGATGTCGGTTTCAGCTTTGACGGCTTCGAGAAGCACGTGCCGCCGCAGGACCAGTGGCCGACCATGGGCGACATATTGCAGTCCCATAACGAGGTGGACCCCAAATACACATTGACCGAGCATCTGTGGGGCTATCTGCAGGGCTACAAGGCCAAGCACGCCAGCCAGGGCAATGGCTTCGGATTCGGCCTGTGCGGCCCCGGCGATGTCGCCCGCACCCTGTCGGCCCGGTATTACAAGGACGGTTCGGAAATCCTGATCGAGCAGCCGGTGGGGCGCCCGCGTCGCCTGACGCCGCTGGAATGCGCCCGTCTGATGGGATTCGAGCGCGATGGCCGCGAATGGCGCATCCCCGTCTCCGACACCCAGGCCTATCGCCAGTTCGGCAATTCGGTGGTCGTGCCCGCCGTTGAGGCCGTGGCGCGCCATGTCGCGCCCTTCCTGGAGCGCGCCCTCGCCGCCGGAGCTGACACGCACACGCCGCGCTCGGGAACCGATGGCTGATATCGTCCCGAAGGCCAAACGCAGCGAGATGATGGCCGGCATCAGGGGGAAGAATACGCGCCCTGAAATTCTGATCCGGCGCGCCCTGCATGCACGCGGCTATCGTTTCCGGTTGCACCGCAAAGACCTCCCCGGCAAGCCAGACATCGTGCTCCCAAAGTACCGCGCCGTGATTTTCATCAATGGCTGTTTCTGGCACGGGCATGACTGCCATTTGTTCAAATGGCCCAAGACGCGTGAGGATTTCTGGCGGGAGAAGATCGGGGGGAACAAGGTGCGGGACCAGGCGAAAAGGGCCGCGCTGGAGCAGGCGGGATGGCGCATTCTGGTGATCTGGGAATGTGCGCTGAAAGGCCGGAATCGCCGCGATCCGGATGATGTGCTTGAACGTATCGGCGCCTGGCTGGCAGGCGGCGGGATGGAACACGAGATCGAGGGGATGCGGACATGAATGGACCGGACGGGCTCGAACTCTCCGTAACCGGGCGGGACGCGGACCTGCTCAATGCCTTGTTCGGCAAGGCCGACCGCATACTGGTCAAGAAGCTTTCCAACAACGACCGGGACTGGGCGCGCTATTCCAACAAGCATCAGGCCGGGGTCTATATCCCGCACGAACAGCGCGATGGCGGATTTTTCCCGACGCTGGAAATCATGAAGCGGGATGACCCGACCGCAGACGAAATACGCGAGAAGCTTTTCACGACCTTGTGGCCGCAGGCCGGCACGGACGACGCCCACAAGCGCTCAAGGCTAGTGCACTACACCAGCAAGGGCCAGGAAACGCATATGACGCGGCTGCCGAAATCGGTGTTCGCGGAGCTTATGCCTGCCTCATTTCTTGTTATGGGCCGGATCACAATCGAAGGGGAACCCGCCTTCGAATGCCTGACGATTGATTCCGCCAGCGACGAGGCCTCCCTGCTGGCGGAACTGTTCGATATCGGTCCCGATTTCCTGATCGGCGAGTTCGACCCTGCCAGACTGCGGGGGGAGGAGCATGATCGCATTCTCGATTTCGCGGAGGAAGTGGTCGCGGCATGGCTGGCCGGTGAAATTGAAATGTTCGCCCGGAATAATGCCGCCATGCCCGGCACAGCCGATCTTGCATCAATGGCCCGTCAGGCATTTCTGAAAAAGCACCGCCTGCAAGCGATCAATCCGTTTGAGATCGCGAACCCCGGAGATGCGTTGCGCGAAATCAGCCGCAGCATTGAGTGGGAGTTGTTCCGGGCATTCCAGCGCAAGGAACGCGCTGTGGAACTTGTAAAGACTGTTCTCGGGGAACGACCGGTCAGTGTGAACGCCGCAAGCGTCATCAGGCGACTGATTGATGCGCTTCCTGCCATTGACGCGCTGATGCTGTCAGCCAGTCAGCAACGCAAGTCGCGGGCGGGCTACTCGTACGAGCACCATATCGAGGCGATGCTGGCCGATGGCTCCATCCCCTTCGAAAAACAGGCGGTCATTGCCGCGAAAAAGCGCCCCGACTTCATTCTGCCCTCTTGGAAATTCATGGAGAGCGGCCAGCCCGGGGCAGAAACGGCGCTAATCCTGAGCGCCAAAACGACTCTGCGCGAGCGTTGGAAGCAGGTCGAGCGCGAGAAGGGCGCCCGCAAACTGTACCTGACCACAGTTGACGAGAATATTGCCGGAAACGCCATTGAGGACATGGCGTCATTCGGTGTTCATCTCGTGATCCCCGAAAGCCTCAAGGAGTCGAAGCAGGCTGAATATGAGGGGCATGACAACGTGCTGAGCTTCAGGGAATTCTGCGACAGCGTCGTCGCCCCGAGCCTGTCCGGCTGGGCTTAATCCCCCTAATCCTGATCCATCTTCAGCGCCGCAATAAACGCTTCCTGCGGGATCTCCACATTGCCGTACTGGCGCATCTTCTTCTTGCCGGCTTTTTGTTTTTCCAGAAGCTTGCGTTTGCGGGTGACGTCGCCGCCATAGCATTTGGCGGTCACGTCCTTGCGCAGGGCGGCGATGGTTTCGCGCGCGATCACGCGCCCGCCAATGGCGGCCTGGATCGGGATTTTGAACTGGTGGCGCGGGATCAGGTCTTTGAGGCGCTCGCACATGCCCCGCCCGCGCATCTCGG
Source organism: Oceanicaulis sp. (assembly GCA_020832735.1). Taxonomy (GTDB): domain Bacteria; phylum Pseudomonadota; class Alphaproteobacteria; order Caulobacterales; family Maricaulaceae; genus Oceanicaulis. Next base: position 24,801 of record JAFIEB010000141.1, on the reverse strand, counting down.
CGCGGGTGCGGTGCACGATCATGGCCAGCGCGTCCACCGGCTCCTCATTGACCAGCACCGACATTTTGACGAGGTCGCCCTCGCGGTGCTCCAGGAACTGGTAGTCGAAGCTGGCGTAGCCCTTGGTCACCGATTTGAGCCGGTCATAGAAATCAAACACCACCTCGTTGAGGGGCAGCTCATAGACCAGCATGGCGCGCGTTCCGGCATAGGTGAGATCGCGCTGGATGCCGCGCCGGTCCTCGCACAGTTTCAAAACGCCGCCCAGATACTCGTCGGGCACCAGAATGGTGGCCTTGATCCAGGGTTCGGCGATGGAGGTGATCTTGACCGGATCGGGCATGTCGGCGGGGTTGTGCAGGTCCGCGACCGAGCCGTCCGACAGCGACATCTTGTAGATCACTGACGGCGCGGTGGTGATCAGGTCGACATTGTATTCGCGCTCCAGCCGCTCGCGGATCACCTCCAGGTGCAGCAGCCCCAGGAAGCCGCAGCGGAAGCCGAAGCCCAGCGCAGCCGAGGATTCCATTTCATAGCTGAACGAGGCGTCGTTGAGCGCCAGGCGCTCCACCGCGTCGCGCAGGTCCTCAAATTCGTTTGAGTCCACCGGGAACAGGCCGCAGAACACCACCGGCACCGCCGGCTTGAAGCCGGGCAGGGCCTTGGGCGTGGGGCGGCGCTCCTCGGTGATGGTGTCGCCCACGCGCGCGTCGCGCACCTGCTTGATGGAGGCGTTCAGGAAACCGATCTCGCCGGGCCCCAGCGCCGCCACAGTCTCCTTGGCCGGGCGGAACACGCCCACCCCGTCCACGCCATAGCTGGCGCCTGCGCCCATCAGGCGCACGCGCATGCCTTTTTTCAGCGTGCCCTCGATAATGCGCACCAGACAGATCACGCCCAGATACGGATCATACCAGCTGTCCACCAGAAGAGCCTTGAGTGGCGCATTGGGATCGCCGGCTTCGGGCGGGGGCAGGCGGGTGACGATGGCTTCCAGCACCGTGTCGATCCCGAGCCCGGTCTTGGCGGAGATTTCCAGCGCGTCATGGGCCTCGATGCCGATCACGTCCTCGATCTGCTCGCGCACCCGGTCGGGATCCGCGGCGGGCAGGTCGATCTTGTTGAGCACCGGCACGATTTCCAGATTCACATCGATGGCCTGATACACATTGGCCAGCGTCTGGGCCTCGACGCCCTGCGCCGCGTCCACCACCAAGAGCGCGCCCTCGCAGGCGTAGAGCGAGCGCGAGACCTCGTAGGCGAAGTCGACATGGCCGGGCGTGTCGATCAGGTTGAGCACATAGGTCTTGCCGTCCTTGGCCGGGTATTCCAGGCGCACGGTCTGGGCCTTGATGGTGATGCCGCGCTCTTTCTCGATATCCATGTTGTCGAGGACCTGTTCGGTCATCTCGCGCGCGGTCAGTCCGCCGGTGAGCTGGATCAGCCGGTCGGCGAGGGTGGATTTACCGTGGTCGATATGGGCCACGATGGAGAAATTGCGGATCAGGGCGGGATCAGTGCTCATGGCGCGGGAGTTAGCACTGGCGCCGCCCCGCGCCAAGCATGTCAGGCGGTGGGACGCGCCGGCACGCGCCCGCCGGTTAACGCCGCGCTAACCTTCCCGCCGCATGCCTGCCGTATTCGGGCGCGAGGATCGGGCCTTGCCTGCGCCGCGCTCCGCGCCGTTCCTTGAGGACCGTCACCATGACTGCTTCACGCCCCCTTCGCGCCGCCGCCGTTCTGGCCATGGCGGCCATGCTGTCCGCCTGCAGCGCCAGCAATTCCGGCCAGTCCGGCGCCCGCGCCGACGCCGCGCCGCGCGGCGACCGGCCTGATTACGGCCAGCCCAGCGAATACCAGTCAGACATCGACACCTATTCGCGCGACGAGATCGTGGAGGCGGCCGCCGATTTCTTCGGGGTCACCGCCGAGGCCGCGGCCAGCGCGATGGAGCGGGTGTTCTCCGATCTCGGCCGCCCGGTGGGCTATATCGCGGGCGAAGAAGTGTCCGGGGCGGTGGGCGTGGGCCTGCGCTATGGCGAGGGCTATCTGGTGATGAAATCGGGCGAGCCGCGCCGCAAGGTCTACTGGCAGGGCCCGTCGGTAGGTTTTGACGCGGGCGGCAACGCCAGCCGGGTCTTCACCCTGGTCTACGGCCTCTATGATTCCGACCGGCTGTATCAGCGGTTTCCCGGCGTCGAGGGCTCGGCCTATTTCGTGGCGGGGCTGGGCGTGAACTATCAGCGCGCCGAGGACATCACGCTGGCGCCGGTGCGCTCGGGCGTGGGCCTGCGGGCCGGGGCCAATGTGGGCTATCTGTCCTATTCACGCCGGCGCAACTGGATTCCGTTCTGATCCGGTCATGACTGTCGCGGCCCGGGCTGCTGCGCAGCTAACCGCGATTTAAGGGTTAACGCCTCTCGCCCCGGCGGCGGCGCCGGTCTAGACTGGCGCACAACGCGCGCTGGCGGGCCGGAGGGGGCTGCCGCGCACGCTGGAGGGGGAGAGCGCTTCCATGGGTGAAGGCCTGTCCATGACCGCCTGGTTCGCCGCCGGCCTTGGCGCCGGACTGATCCTGGCGCTCGCCATCTATATCGTGCGCGCCAGCACGCGCCCGCTGATCAGCGCGTTGTTGCGAGCCGCCACCCTGCCCTACCGCTTCATTCTGCGCCTGCTGGGCGCGGGCCGGCGCACGGCGGTCAATGCCGGCGACGAGGCCGTCGAGGCGGTGGCGGCGGCGGCCGTATCGGGCCGGCGCACCCTGACCGAAGCCGCGCTGGGCGATGATTTCGAGCATGAGGAAGGCTTCCTGCAGCGCCAGGGCGTGTTCTTCAAATGGCTGTCGGTGCGCGTGGGCTTCATGCGCATGCCCGAAGAGCTCACCGACGAGCTGGCCCGGGACTACGCCGTCCTGGCCGACCGCTTTCTCAGCGGGCGCGTGCCCATCGAGGCCGACCCGCGCGCCCTGTTCGAAGATGTCGAAGGCGCGGTGATCGCCTCCCAATTCCATGAATCCGACCGCGGCGTGCTGTATCTCCTCAATGAGAGCCGCAAGCTGATGAACGCCAATGTGCGCAAGCTGGCGGTGTGGTTCTCGCTGATCCTGGGCGGGGTGCTGCTGCTCAATGTGGTGCTCAACGACACCGGCGTGATCGCGGGGCTCAGCCCGATCTCGGACGAGGCCGCCGGGCCGATCACCGGCGCCCAGCTGTCATCCCTGATCGCGGGCGCGGGCTCGTGCGCGCTGGCCGCCCTGGTGATGTGGGCGCTCTATTACGCCGAATACAGCCCGTATCAGCGCAACTCCGCGCGCGAGACGGCCAATTTCCTGACCCGCTATCTCGCCCGGCTGAACGATCACTACCGCACCGCCATCGGCAAGGCCAAATCGGTGACGGTGGGCCAGGAGCGCGACTCCAAGCATCTGGCCGATGAGGCCAAGCTGTGGGCGCTGAACATCAACTGGTTCGCGCTGCGCGTCTTTTTCATCGAGACCTATGTGCGCAACATCCAGTTCCAGATCAAACGCAACTCGGCCTATTACCTGATCTTCGTGCCCGCCGCCTTCCTGGGCGCGCTGGGCGTCCTTTTGGCGATCCTGGCCTCCTTCACGGGCCTCAGCCCGTTTGAGACCATCGCCGCGCTGGGCTGGGTCTTCATCGTGCTCTTCTTCCTGGTGGCCGCGCTCTACATTTTCTTCCTGACCAGCTCGATGAAGAGCCTTGAAGAGATCGACCAGGGTGAATGGATCAGCTTCCACACGCTGCGCCTGAACGCCGTGCTGGGCGAGGTGGTGGGCAAGTACGCCGAGGATGTGGGCTACTGGAAGAACCGGGTCGGCGGCGGGCTGTAGCCGGCGCAACCGGCGCCCGGACGGATAGAGGCGCGCCGCCCTTGCTCTCATGCCGGTGATGGCGTAAGTACGCGCGCGCTTTGCAGCTTGCCTGCAGCGCAATCGCCGGACGGCCCGCCGTCCATATGTTCAACCCGCGCCTGACCGCACCGGAGCACCGGGCGGAATTGCGCCAGACCCCGCGTTTGCGCCGCCGCGCTGCTGCATGCAGCCCCGCGCGCCGCCCTGACGGGCGGCCCCGCCGCAAAGCGAAACCGTCTAGATCTTCAGAAAGCAATCCATGTCTCAAACCTCTGCCGCGGCCCCGAGCCGTGATGATTTCGCCCAGATGCTGGAAGCGAGCCTGGCTGGCCGCGACCTGATGGAAGGCGCTGTCGTTCAGGGCCGCGTCACCGCCGTCGAGAACGATATTGTGGTGATCGATGTCGGCCTGAAAACCGAAGGGCGCGTGTCCCTGCGCGAGTTCACCGGCCCCGGCGCTGTGGCGCCCAAGACCGGCGACACCGTCGAAGTGTTCCTGGAGCGCATCGAAAACGCCATGGGCGAAGCAGTGCTGTCGCGCGACAAGGCCCGCCGCGAGGAGGCCTGGGACCGTCTGGAGCAGCAGTTCGAGACCAAGGAGCCGGTCACCGGCGCCATTGTCGGCCGGGTCAAGGGCTGCTTCACCGTCGATCTGGGCGGCGCCAGCGCCTTCCTGCCGGGCAGCCAGGTGGACATCCGCCCCGTGCGCGACGTCACCCCGCTGATGAACAAGGAACAGCCCTTCGCGATCCTGAAAATGGACCGTCCGCGCGGCAATATCGTGGTGTCGCGCCGCGCTGTTCTCGAAGAATCGCGCGCCGAGCAGCGCGCCGAGCTGGTCGGCCAGCTGGCCGAGGGCGAAGTGCGCGAGGGCGTGGTAAAGAACATCTCCGATTACGGCGCGTTCGTGGATCTGGGCGGCATTGACGGCCTGTTGCACGTCACCGACATGAGCTGGAGCCGCGTGGGTCATCCCGGCGAAGTGGTCGAGGTCGGCCAGACCCTCCAGGTGCAGATCATCAAGATCAACAAGGAAACCCAGCGCATCTCGCTGGGCATGAAACAGCTGCAATCCGATCCCTGGGAAGGCGTGGGCGCCAAATATCCGGTCGGCACCACCTTCAAGGGCCGCGTGACCAATATCGCCGAATACGGCGCCTTCGTGGAGCTGGAGCCGGGCGTGGAAGGCCTGGTCCACGTCTCGGAGATGAGCTGGACCAAGAAGAACATCCATCCCGGCAAGATCGTCTCCACCTCCCAGGAGGTCGAGGTCATGGTGCTGGACGTGGATTCGGAAAAGCGCCGCGTCTCGCTGGGCATCAAGCAGACCCAGCGCAATCCGTGGGAAGTCTTCGCCGAGACCCATCCGGCCGGCGCCGAGGTCGAGGGCGAGGTCAAGAACATCACCGAGTTCGGCCTGTTCATCGGCGTGGACGACGAGATCGACGGCATGGTGCACCTGTCCGACCTCGACTGGGACCGCCCCGGCGAGGACGCCATCCAGGACTACAAGAAGGGCGACATGGTCCGCGCCAAGGTGCTCGACGTCGACGTCGAGAAGGAGCGCGTCTCGCTGGGCGTCAAGCAGCTGGGCGGCGATCCGATGGAAGACGGCGCGTACAAGCGCGGCCAGACCGTCACCTGCACCGTGACCGAAGTGACCACCGGCGGCATCGAGGTGGCGCTGGGCCCCGACAATCAGGTCAAGGCCTTCATCCGCAAGTCCGACCTGTCGCGCGACCGCGCCGAACAGCGCCCCGAGCGCTTCGCCGTGGGCGACAAGGTGGACGCGCGCGTCACCCAGATCGACAAGTCCTCGCGCCGCGTGTCGGTGTCGGTCAAGGCGCTGGAAGTCGCCGAGGAGAAGGAAGCGGTCGAGCAGTACGGCTCGTCTGACTCCGGCGCCTCGCTGGGCGATATTCTGGGCGCTGCGCTCAAGCAGCAGGAAACGACCAAGAAAGACGGCGAATAGCGCATACGCGCATCGTTATTGACCCTGAAACCCCCGGCGCTTATCCGCGCCGGGGGTTTTTCTTTGTCCGGAGCATTATTGGCGATTGACGCGTCTTGTTCCGACTCCCTAAAGTCGAAACGAGCAAGGGGACTCGTCATGATCAAATCCGAACTCATCGACAGGCTGGCCCAGGCCCACCCCCATCTCTACCAGAAGGATCTGGAGCGGGTGGTGAATACCGTGCTGGAAGAAATCTCCGGCGCGCTGGAAAGCGGCGACCGCGTGGAGCTGCGCGGCTTCGGCGCCTTCTCGGTGCGCAACCGCCCGCCGCGCCAGGGCCGCAACCCGCGCACCGGCACGCCGGTCTCGGTCAAGGAAAAGCACGTGCCGTTCTTCAAGACCGGCAAGGAATTGCGCGAGCGGGTGGATTCCAAGAGCTGAGGCCTGACAGGCAGGGCGCTGACCGCACGCCGTCCCGGCTCCGGGTTCCATCCCGGAGACCCGCATGATCAAAGACTTCAAAGCCTTCGCCATGCCCTGCGATATCGCCGGGCGGGCGTCCGGCGGCCTCCTGATCCGGCGCCCGGACTGATAGCGCGTCGCAGGGCCGCAGGCCGCGCGCGCCCGAGCGATCTTGCCCCGGCGGGTGCGGACCGCTAGGTGAGCGGTGATGTGGAGCTATCTGGCCAATCCTGAGCGTTTCGAGCGCATGGCGCGCGTGCTCACGCCCGTCATGTGGGCGCTGGCGGGCGCGCTGTTCCTGATCGGGATTCCCTGGGCGCTGGTGATCTCGCCGCCGGACTACCAACAGTCCGACACGGTGCGCATCATGTATGTGCACGTGCCCGCCGCCTGGCTGTCCATGGCCGCCTATGCCGGCATGGGGGCGGCGAGCTTCGTGTATTTCGTCTGGCGCCATAACCTGGCCGATCTGGCCGCGCGCGCGCTGGCGCCTGCGGGGGCGGTGTTCGCCTTCGTGTGCCTGGCCACCGGCTCGCTGTGGGGCCGGCCGATGTGGGGCGCCTGGTGGGAGTGGTATGCGCGCCTGACCTCCATGCTGGTGCTGTTCCTGTTGTTTCTGGGCTATATCGCCCTGCGCGCCGCGATCGAGGACGAGCGCCTGGCCGCGCGGTCGGCTGCGATCCTGGCCATGGCCGGGCTGATCAATCTGCCGGTCATCAAGTTCTCGGTGGACTGGTGGAACACGCTGCACCAGTCCGCCAGCGTCATCCGCCTGGACGGCCCCGCCATCCACGCCAGCCAGCTCTGGCCGCTTCTCGTCATGGCGCTGGCCTTCACTGCGCTTTTGAGCGCGCTGGTGCTCACCTCCATGCGCACCCTCATCGCGCAGCGCCGCGCGGACGTGCTCCTGCGCCGGCGCGAGCAGCGCCTGGAGGCCGAGGAGCTGGCGCTGAACGATCTCAAGCCGGGAGAGCGGCCATGAGCGCGCTGGCCGACTGGGCCGCCATGGGCGGATATGCAGTGTGGGTGTGGAGCGCCTGGGGGCTGACCGCCGCCAGCATCGGCGCGCTCAGCATACTGACCGTGCGCGCCAACGCCCGGGCGCGCGCCCGCGCCGCCGCGCTGGAGGCCGAGCTGGCGGAAACCTCCGCCCAGGAGACGGCGCCATGAACCGGCTGATCGTCTGGGCGCCGCTGGCGGTGATCGGCGTGTTGCTGGCGGTGTTCGCCGTGGCGCTGCTCAACCCCTCGCCCGGCCATGACAGCCATGAGGGCCGCCCGCTGCCCGAAATGCCGCTGCAGCCCTTCTCCGGCGGGCGCGGGGCGTATGACCCCGATGCGTTGGAGGGGCCGTACCTCTTGAATGTGTGGGGTTCGTGGTGCCCGCCCTGCCGGGTGGAGCACCCGGTATTGATGGCGCTGCACGAGTCCGGCGCGCCGATCTACGGCATCGTCTATCGCGACCGGCCCGAGCGCGCCCGCGCCTTCCTGGCCGAGCTGGGCGATCCGTTTGCGGGGCTGGCCGATGATCCTGAAGGGCGCGCCGCCTTCGAGCTGGGCGTCACCGGCGCGCCGGAGACCTTTGTCATCGACGCAGAGGGGCGCATCCAGGCGCGCTGGCGCGGGGCGCTGACCGATGTGGTGTGGCTGCGCCATCTCGAACCGGCCTGGCGCGCGGCCGGCGGCGCGCCGGTCGATCACGAGGCGCTGCGCGAGGCGTCGCGCTGGTAGGGCGCCGGGCCTGACAGGCGCGCCCTACTTGTCCTTTTTCTTCTTTTTCTTCTTTTTCTTGTCGCTGCGGCTCTTGTCGGCCTTGGACTTCTTGGCCTCGGCGCGCACGGCCTCGGCGCCCAGATCGATGGCGCGCGAGATGCGCGACAGGGCTTCGGCGAAGCTGGCGCGCTTGTTCTTGGGCAGGGCCGAGAGGATGGCCTCGTCGGCGGCGCGCGCGCCGTCAATGGCGGTGCGGTAGAGCGTGCGGCCCGAATCCGACAGGCGCACCGAATTGGCCCGCGCGTCGCCCGGCGCCTTCTCGCGCAAAAGGAGGCCCTTGGCGGCCATGCGCGAAACCAGCTCGGCGAGCGTTGAGCGGTCGATGCCGGTGGCCTGCACCAGCTGGGTCTGGGTCAGCCCTTCGGCGTCATGCACCGCGCACAGCACCGCGAACTGGCGCTGGGTCAGCTCCGCCCCGCCGGTCGCCTCGGCAAATCGCTCGGACGCAAACTGCTGGGCGCGGTGGAGCAGATGCCCGGGAGACTCGTCCAGCGTGAAGGCGGGCGGCGCGGATTTGTGTGCCTGTGGCATGCTTGACCTGTGTTCAGGCAACGGAATGATGGCACTGTACGCGTTTTTGATGACGGTTCAATTATATCCCTCTCCTTGTACGGAAGAACCGTCAAACAGCGCCGCTTTCAGGAGGCTTCGCCATGACCGGCCCCGAGCCCCGGTTCGACATCCGCACCCCGGACGGGGAGGACCGCGCGCGGCGCGTCTGCGCGCGCTGCGGCTTCATTGATTACGTCAATCCCAGAATCGTCGCGGGCGCGGTGGTCACCGACGATTCCGGCCGCATACTGATTTGCAGGCGCGCGATCGCCCCGCGCGTGGGCTTCTGGACCTTGCCCGCAGGCTATATGGAGCAGGGCGAGAGCGTGGAGGAAGCCGCGCGGCGCGAGGCGCGCGAGGAGGCCTGCGCCGAGATCGCGCTGGACGGTCTTCTGGCGGTGTATTCGATCCCGCGCATATCCCAGGTGCAGATTTTCTTCCGCGCCCGGCTGGTGTCAGACATTGCTCCGGGTCCGGAAAGTCAGGAAGTGAGCCTGCTCGGCTGGGACGCGCTGCCCATGGACGCGCTCGCCTTTCCGTCCGTGCGCTGGGCGCTGGAGGACTGGCGCGCAGGCCGCGATCAGCCCGTTCCCGTCCCGGTCATGCGCGTGCAGGACGAGACCGGCGCGCCGCGCTGAGCGCCTTCGGGCGCGACCGGCACGCTGAGCACTGACAGGGTCTCGGCTGCAAAAGCCAGGCGCGCGGCCAGCTCGGACGGACCAGCGCCCTCCCATGTTCCCGGAGCCTCCGGCGCCAGGGGCGCGGCGTCTGCATCCACGAACGCCATCGACCAGCGCTCGAACAGGCGCTCGTGCGCGCGGGTGCGCCAGAGCACCTTGAACATGGCGTGACGAATATCGTTCTCGATATCGTCCAGCAGCGCGTCCACGCCCTCCGGCGGCCCCTCCAGCAACTGCACGAAGCGGCCGCGCTCATAGATCAGCACGCCGGTGACGCCCAGGCGCGGATTGCGCCGCGCGCACGCCTCCAGAATCCCGGCGATCTCGGCGCGGAAGGCGCCGGGCGTCCGGCTGATCAGGCTGACCGAATGGTAGACGACCCGCAACAGCGCGCCGCCGGTTTCGAGGGTCATGAACTCAGCCTCTCTTGAGTGCGCGCGCCGGCGGCGTGCGGCGTATGATCGAACTCCAGCCTGTAGGGAGCGCGGGCGGCCGTCACGCGCGCCCCCACCACAGGCCCGGACATGTAGTGAACGCCTACATCCAGCGCGGCGGCCAGCTGCGCGCGGTCCTGACAGGCGCCCATGGCGACGCGCGCGCCCAGACGCGATGCGCCCGCACGCAAACGCTCCAGCGCATCGCGCGTGCGGGCGCTGAACGGCGCCGGGCCGGGCGCTGTGAAAAAGAACACGTCGGCCCGCGCGTCCACGAAGCGCTCCAGCTTCACCCGCTCAAGATCGATCTCGATGATCACGCGCGGAAACAGCGCCTTGGCGCTGCGGCACACTTCGGTCAGCCGCGAATAGGGTGCATCGAAGGGCGCGGCGCGCACGAACGCCATCAGCGACTTGCGCTCGTCCTCGCCCAGCGCGCTGAACGCCGCCAGATAGGGCAGGCGGCATTTGAGCATGGCCAGCGTCTCATAGTGCACCGGGGCGGCCAGCACGCCGCGCGCGCCGGCGGGACGGGCGTGCAGGACGCGCGCGGCGGCCTTAAGAACGCGCCGGTCGAGCTCCATGCGCATCGCCGCACCGCCCTGGGACGGGGCCAGAGCATGGCCGGACGCGCCGGCGACGCCCGCCGCCGACAGCCCCAGGGGCAGTGCGGCGTGCAGGGCCACGAAGCCGGTCTCGGCCGTCCAGACCGGCTCGAATATCAGGCTGAAATCCGGCAGGGCGAGCGCTTCGGCCGGGCCGGCGGACTTGCGCGGGACAGGCTGGCAGGGAGCCGGGCGCTCCGCCTCGTGGGCGGCGGCGGCGGCCTCGAGACCGGGCGATTCCAGCGCCTCGAACAGGGCCGACGCCGGCAAGGGCGACAGCGCGGCCGACACCGACACCGATTGCAGATGCTCCACGCCCAGAAAGAATGTCTGCAGCTCGCGCTCGATGCGCGCGGTGAACACGCTCGCGGCCTCCGCACGCCCCGGACCGGGCAGCACCAGAAAGCCGCTATCGGCCCGCAGCGCCAGATCGCCCGGCGCGATGCGCCGGTTCACGAAGGCTTCGCAGACATCAAAAATGCGTGCGCGCACCTTCGGCCAGCGATCGCCATAGCGCTCGCGCAGGGGATCGAGATTGATGAATTCGATCTGGGTGGCTTCCAGCGGGTCCCGTCCCCTGACCGAAGCGCGGTACGTCTCCAGTGCCGAGTGAAGGTCCATTGGCTCACATGCCGTCCCTGTCCGATCATGCCGGAAGCAGGATGAGCGCGCCGGCCTGGGCGCGTTATGTCATGTGACGCATTAATGACGGCCTGCGCATGTGCGCGCCGCACCGGCCCGGGCGCTGGCGCCAGGCGCCGAATTCGGGCGGATCAGTCTTCTCTTTACCATCAAAGAGTCATACATAGCGGCGCATCCTTCGTCCGCGCGCCGCAAGGCGCGTTTTCCCGCCCGCCAACACATGGCTTCAATGGCTGACGCACGCTCCTCCCGCAATCAGACTTTCCTGGACACCGCCTTCCTGTTCGGGGGCAACGCCGCCTATATCGAACAGATGGCCGCCCGCCACGCCGACAATCCGGCCAGCGTGCCCGATTCCTGGCGCGCCTTCTTTGACGAGGTGGGCGACGGCGCCGGCGCAGCGCGCAGCGCCGCCCGGGGCCCGGCCTGGAAGCGCGAGGGCTGGCCGCGCCGGCCCAATGGCGATCTGATCGGCGCGCTGGGCGATATCGAGGCGGGCATGCCCGCCCTGCCCGACGCGGTGGCCAGGCACGCCGGCCCGTCCGCCTCGCCCGCCGACGTGCACACGGCGGTCAAGGATTCCATCGCGGCGATCATGCTGATCCGCGCCTACCGCATGCGCGGGCACCTGGCGGCCGATCTCGACCCGCTGGGCCTGACCGATTTCGGGCCCCAGCCCGAGCTGGAGCCGGAAAGCTACGGCTTCACCGGCGATGATCTCGACCGCGAGATCTTCATCAACGGCTATCTGGGCCTGGAGACCGCCACGGTCCGCCAGATGCTGGAGATTCTCAAGCGCACCTATTGCTCCACCTTCGGCGTGGAGTTCATGCATATCTCCAACCCCGAAGAGAAAGCCTGGATCCAGGAGCGCATCGAGGGCCCGGACAAGGGCGTGGAGTTCTCCAAGAACGGCAAGCGCGCCATCCTGCGCAAGATCATCGAGACCGAAGGCTTCGAGCGCTTCTTGCACAAGCGCTATCCCGGCACCAAGCGCTTCGGCCTGGACGGCGGCGAATCGCTGATCCCGGCGCTCGAACAGGTGATCAAGCGCGGCGGGGCCATGGGCGTTGAGGACATCGTCATCGGAATGCCCCACCGGGGCCGGCTGAACGTGCTCGCCGCGGTGATGGGCAAGCCCTATCACGTAATCTTCCACGAGTTCCAGGGCGGGGATTCGCTGGGCAATGAGGACTACGCCTCGGGCGACGTGAAATACCATCTGGGCTCGTCGTCGGACCGGGAGTTCGACGGAAACAAGGTGCACCTGTCGCTGAGCCCGAACCCGTCCCACCTGGAAGCGGTGAACCCGGTCGTGCTGGGCAAGGCGCGCGCCAAGATGAGCAAGCTCCTGCGCGACACCGGCGAGCCGTCGAGTCACAAGATCATGCCGCTCCTGCTGCACGGGGATGCGGCGTTCGCCGGCCAGGGCATCGTGGCCGAGTGCTTCGGCCTGTCGGGCCTGAGGGGCCACCGCACCGGCGGCGCCGTGCATTTCGTGGTCAACAACCAGATCGGCTTCACCACCGACCCGAAGGATTCGCGCTCCTCGCCCTATCCGTCCGACGTCGCCCTGATGGTTCAGGCGCCGATTTTCCACGTCAACGGGGATGATCCCGAGGCCGTGGTCTACGCCGCCAAGGTGGCGGCCGAATACCGCCAGACTTTCGGCAAGGACGTGGTGGTGGACATGTTCTGCTACCGCCGCTTCGGCCACAATGAGGGCGACGATCCCTCCTTCACCCAGCCGATCATGTACCGCGCCATCGCCGATCACGCCACGACGCGCGAGCTCTACGGCCAGCGCCTGATCAATGAGGGCGTGATCAGCCAGGACGAGATCGACGCCTGGGTCAGCGAGTTTCAGACCTTCCTGGACGAGGAGTTCGACGCGGGCAAAGCCTACAAGGCCAACAAGGCCGACTGGCTGGACGGCGTGTGGTCGGGCCTGGGCCTGCCCGAAGAGGACGACCGGCGCGGTTCGACCGCCGTGGAGATGGACGCCCTGATGACGGTGGCCGATCGGATGACCACCGTCCCGGACGGCGTCAAGATTCACCGCACCCTCAAGCGCGTGCTGGAAGGCCGGCGCAAGGCGGTGCTGGAGGACGGCGACGGCATTGACTGGGCCACCGCCGAGCATCTGGCGTTCGGCACGCTTTTGATGGAGGGCTTCCCCGTGCGCCTGTCCGGCCAGGATTCAGGACGCGGCACCTTCTCCCAGCGCCATTCCCACATCATCGACCAGGAGACCGAGGAGCGCCACACCCCGCTCAACCATCTCGGCGAGGGCCAGGCCCGCTACGAGGTGATCGACACCATGCTGTCGGAAGAAGCGGTGCTGGGCTTCGAGTACGGCTACTCCACATCGGCGCCCAACACGCTGGTGATGTGGGAGGCCCAGTTCGGCGACTTCACCAACGGCGCCCAGATGATCATCGACCAGTTCATCTCCTCGGCCGAGCGCAAATGGCTGCGCATGTCCGGCCTGGTGATGCTTCTGCCCCACGGCTATGAGGGCCAGGGGCCCGAGCACTCCTCGGCGCGCCTGGAGCGCTTCCTGCAGCAGTGCGCCGAAGACAATATGCAGGTGGCCAATTGCTCCACCCCGGCCAATTATTTCCATATCCTGCGCCGGCAGATCCATCGCGGCTTCCGCAAGCCGCTGGTGCTGATGACGCCTAAAAGCCTGCTCCGCCACAAGCGCTGCGTCAGCGCGCTGTCCGAATTCGGGCCCGGTTCGGGCTTCCACCGGGTGCTGTGGGACGACGCCGACGCGCGCGGGCGCCAGACCCATCCTGATGTGGGCCCGGCGCGCACCAGTCTGACCCTGGCCGAAGACAACGCCATCCGGCGCGTGATCCTGTGTTCGGGCAAGGTGTATTTCGACCTTCTGGAAACCCGCGAGGAGCGCGGGATCGAGGATGTCTACATCCTGCGCGTCGAGCAATTCTATCCCTTCCCGGCCAAGTCGGTGATCGAGGAGCTCAAGCGCTTCCCCAACGCCGACGTTGTCTGGTGCCAGGAAGAGCCCCGGAATATGGGCGCGTGGACCTTCGTCGAGCCCTATCTGGAATTCTGCCTGGACAAGGCCGGATCGATAGTCTCGCGCCCGCGCTATGCCGGCCGGGCGCCGTCGGCCTCCACCGCCACGGGCCTCCTGACGCGCCACCAGGCCCAGCAGAAAGCGCTGGTCGACGACGCGCTTGGCAAAGAATAAAGGTATTGATTATCTAGCCATGGAAGACATCAGATCAACAGACTGGGCTGCTAACGTTAAGGATGTGTTCGACACACGGCCTAGAAATGGCGCACATGACAATGTTGTCTGGGTTGCTAGAGTAAAAGAAGAGCATAATCTTACCGATTATCTCACTAAGGGTGGCCACCATATTTGCGTGAGTGGCCCGACAGGCAGTGGAAAATCTTCACTAGTCCAAACTTGCGTAGCAAGAATGATATCTAAGGGATTATACCAGCACGCGGCGACGGTTCAGTTGACGAATCAGTCAAACTTCAACTGGGAGCTACTAAAAAAGAGAATATTTATTGCATCAATTGAAAGCATACCGGCCAGCAAATTTACAAAACTGAGACAAAAAATAAGCGAACAGCTTGCACCAATTATAGGTGGGGCTGCGAATATAACAAAAACTTTTTTACTGGAGCGAGTCTCTGATATAACGAAAAATTGGGACCTGCATTCCATTTGTTCATTTATATCTAGTATTGGAATAATATTAATACTCGATGACTTCGAAAAAGCAGATGACGAAATAGTCGGTGCGGTATCCAATATGCTTAAAGTGATGTCGCAAAGCTATCCAGGTCGCATCATCATTGTTGGCACTGGTGATATTTATTCTAAACTAATTCAATTTGATCAAGCGCTTGACCAACGGATGAAGGCGCTAACTGTTGCAAGCATGGGCACACCAAAGGAATCGTGGGGGTTTCTTGCTTCTGGCTTTAATAGACTTAATCTGAGTCATCCTGGCTCTCGATCGCGGCCTTCGTCCCAATCTGATTTGCGTGATGCAATCGATTTAGTTCATGATTGTGCAAATGGCCTCCTTAAGAGCCTAAATACGCTTGGACAAGACGTTTCAATTGGCGCTTTGCGTGGTTCGGTGTCTTTGCATGAAATTGAGAAAGCTAGCGAAAATATGATTTATATGACTCTTAGACAATTCAGGGCGCAGTATAGGCAGCTGCACGAAATATTGATGAACCATGGCGAGGCAATTATTCTTCTTAAACACCTAATTGACAAAGGCATTACTAGTTGGTTTGACGTTGAAGATATCATTGACGAGCTCCATCACTGGCATCCTAACGAGGTCATTAGATTTATCGATATACTTGTTGAAGCGGATTTTTTTGTAAGGTCTGGAACAGATCGCAACGTGCTATTCGTGGTAAAGCCAACAATGATGCACGTACTCGGCACAGTTATTTCAAAACCACAGAAATATAGGAGTCAGTATGATTCCTTTCGTTCGGTAAACCAACTCTCTTTCCTCTTCCGATAACCTGCCAGCATCGTTCAAAATGAGGTTCAAAATGACCGAGATCAAAGTGCCCACCCTGGGCGAGTCCGTGTCCGAGGCCACTGTCGGCGCCTGGCAGGTGTCCGAAGGCGACGCCGTCAAGAAGGACGACGTGCTGGTCGAGTTGGAGACCGACAAGGTCGCCGTGGAGGTGCGTGCGGAATCCGACGGCGTGATCGAGGCGATCCGGGTCAAGGAAGGCGAGACGGTGGAAATCGGCGCCGTACTGGCCGAACTGGGCGCCGGAAAGGGCTCTGACGGCGCCAAAAAGGACGATCCCGGGGCCAAAACCGCGGACAAGCCCAAGGGTGAATCGGAAGACAAGTCCGAAAGCAAATCCGGGGACAAGTCGGACTCACCGGCCCCGAAAAAGGACGCTGGCGAGAAGAGCTCTGACAAGGACGGCGAGACCAAAGCCATGCCCGCCGCCCGGCGCGTGGCCGGGGAGAATGATCTTGACCTCGCCAAAGTCGAAGGCACCGGCAAGGACGGGCGCGTCACCAAGGGCGACGCTCTGAAGGCGCTGGAGGACGGCGCTGCAGATCCGGAGAAAGCCGAGGCGGCGAAATCCGAAGCCTCAAAGCCGCGCGACACCGGGCCGCGCGAAGAGCGGGTGAAGATGACCCGCCTGCGCCAGACCATCGCCCGGCGCCTGAAAGAAGCCCAGAACACCGCGGCCATGCTCACCACCTATAACGAGGCGGACATGAGCGCGATCATGGGGCTGCGCAAACAGGTCCAGGACGACTTCACCGCCAAGCACGGCGTGAAGCTGGGCTTCATGAGCTTCTTCGTGAAGGCGTGCGTGGCCGCGCTCAAAGACATCCCGGCGGTCAACGCCGAGATGGACGGCACGGACATCATCTACAAGAATTATTACGACATCGGCGTCGCGGTGGGCACCGACAAGGGCCTGGTCGTGCCGGTGGTGCGCGATTGCGACGTGAAATCCCTGGCCCAGATCGAGGCCGGCATCGGCGAGCTGGGCAAGCGCGCCCGCGACGGCAAGCTGGCCATCGAGGACATGCAGGGCGCCACCTTCACCATCTCCAATGGCGGGGTGTACGGCTCGCTGATGTCCTCGCCCATCCTCAATGCGCCCCAGTCGGGCATTCTGGGCATGCACAAGATCCAGGACCGCCCTGTGGCCGTCAATGGCGAGGTGAAAATCCGCCCGATGATGTATCTGGCTCTGTCCTATGACCACCGCATCGTCGACGGCAAGGAAGCGGTCACCTTCCTGGTGCGCGTCAAGGAAAGCCTGGAAAACCCGCAGCGGCTCCTGCTGGATATTTAACGCGGCCCCCGCCTGTGGCCTTCGCGCCACGCCCGCGCCCGGGCCATGCTGGCGGGGCGTTGAGCCGCGCGCGCAGCTGGGCCAGACTGGGCGCCGGGGGAAAGGCTGATGACCGAACGCGAGGATAATCCGCGCTTCCAGGCGCTCTATGGCGCCCAGGCGGCGGCTGGCGATCCGGGCTTTTCAGCCCCGGCCGCGCCCCGGCCGGGTTCGGGCGCGGTGGATCTTCTGGCCGGGCTGGTCGCGCGCTTTGCGCTGGCGGCGCAGTTCTGGACCTGGTGGCGAGCCAACGCCCTGCCGCTGGGCGATCCGGCTGACTGGCGCGCCTGGATCGCGCCCGATCCCGGCCTGGTCGACGCCGCGCGCCTGTGGACCCAGAACCAGATCGATCCGGCTCTGGCGGCGGCGGCGCTGCTGGCCGCAGCCGGGCTTCTGACGATCAGCCTGACGGCGGGGCTGCTGGCCCGGCTGGCCGGCCTGACGGTCGTTGCCGGCGCTGTGTGGCACATGATCTTCATTCTGCCCGACGCCTGGCCCAGCACGCTCGCCTGGGGGGCGCTGGGCGTCTATCTGGCGCTGCGCGGGGCCGGGCCGGCCTCGCTGGACTGGATGATCGCCCGGCTGGCGCGCCTGGGCTGACGGAAGCAATACGCCTGCTGCTTGCACCGCGCGCAGGTCCGTGATGTGTTGCCCCCACCCTGTCCAGCCAGCCGCGCGAGGCGCAGTCCATGCTCGTCTACCGCAATGTCGCCACGGTGATGGCCGCCACCTTATTGCTGCAGGTGGCGGTTGGCGCGCTGGGCGTCGCCCTGCCGCTGGTGATGAACGCCGAAGCCTGGTCAGCCCTGTCCATCGGCGCCGTGGTGGCCGGCTATAGCGCAGGCTTCATGGCCGGCGCCTTCACCGCGCCGCGCATCATCCGCACCATCGGGCATATCCGCGCCTACGCCGCCTATGCCGGGGGCGGGGCGGCCCTGACCCTGGCGCTGGCGCTGGATTCCGATTTCACCTGGTGGCTGCTGGCGCGCTTCGGCTTCGGGGTCTGCGCCGCGGGCATTTTCGCCGTGGCCGAAAGCTGGATCGCCGACGCCACCCCGTCCGAGCGGCGCGGCACGGTGATCTCGGTCTACCAGATCATGGGCCGCGCGGGCCTGATCCTCGGCCCCTTCCTGATCGCCATACCCGGCCTGGTGCTGGGCGACAGCTTCGTGATCGCAGGGATCTTCCTGGCGCTGTGCCTCATCCCCATCGTGTTCACCCGGCGCGGCGAACCGTCCATGCCCACAGGCGAGACCGTGTCGCCGCTGCGGCTTTTATCCATCGCGCCGGCCACCGCGGCGGCCGTGTTCATCGCCGGGCTGGTCAATTCGGGCACGCTGGCCTTCGTGCCGATCTGGGCCGAGACGCTGGACCCGGCCCGGGCGGCCGGCGCCGCGGCGCTGGTGATGGCCTCCATCTATGGCGTGGCCATGCTGGCCCAGTGGCCGGCGGGCTGGGTGTCCGACCGCATTGACCGGCGCCTGGTGATCGCCGCCCTGGCCGCGCTTTCGGCGCTGTTCGCGGTGCTGCTGGCGGTGCTGCTCAATCCCGGCCTGATCGGCGGGGCGGCGCTGGCGGGGCTGTGGGGCGCGGCGAGCCTGTCCTATTACGCCGTGGGCGTGGCCCACGCCGCCGACCGCTCGCGGGTGGAGGATTTGCCCGCCATCGCGTCTGGCACGCTTTTGGTCTGGGCCGCCGGGTCAGTGCTGGGGCCGATCCTGGCGGGCCTGGCCTATGCCGGGCCGCTGGGGGCGCGCGGCCTGTTCCTGTTCGCCGCCGTGTTCAGCGCCGTGCTGGCCGCCGCCATGTTGTGGCGGCGCACGGTGCGCAAGCCGGTCACGGACGATCAGCGCGAACCCTTTGTCTACCTCACCGCCACATCCGCCGAGCTGGCCGAGATCGAGGCGCCCGAGCCCGATGAGGATGCCGCCGGGACGGAGCCCGACGCGCCCGAAGCGGCGCCACAGCCGGAGCCGCGCACATGAGCCTGCTCGCCATGCTGGCCATCGCCGCGCCCGCCGCCCTGGGCGCCGCCCTGGGAATCGCCCTGCGCGCGCGGCTGCGATCGCTGAGCTGGGCGGGCTGGCTGGGCTGGACGCTGGTGGGAGCGGGCCTGCCCGTACTCGCCGGACAGCTCGCCGCGCTGGCGTTTGCGAGCGCCATCGAGCGCGCCGTGACGGCCTGCGAGGCGGCGGGCGGCGCGCCCGAGGCCTGCGCCGGCGATCCGGTCCCGGTCATGGTCGCGCTCACCGCCGGTCTGGCGGGCGGGCTCGGCTGGGCCGCCGGGGCGATCTCGGCGCGTCTGGCGGGCGGGCGCGGGACGGACAAACGCTGAGCGCGCCGGTCCAGTCACAGACAGGTGCGTTGCCTGCACGGGGGCCGGTGTTATAACGCGGCCCGGCGCGCCGCAGCCGCGGACGCGTATTCATCCACATTGCGCCAGGAGCGTCCGGCCCCATGAACATCCACGAGCACCAGGCCAAGGCCCTGCTGAAATCCTTTGGCGCCCCCGTCGCCGACGGCGTCGCCGTGTTCTCCGTCGAGGAGGCGCGCAAGGCCGCCGATCAGCTGCCCGCCCGCTCTGGGTGGTCAAATCCCAGATCCACGCCGGCGGGCGCGGCAAGGGCAAGTTCAAGGAACTGCCCGCCGACGCCAAGGGCGGCGTGCGGCTCGCCTTCACCAAGGACGATGTGGAGCGCCACGCCAAGGAGATGCTCGGCAATACGCTGGTCACCCACCAGACCGGCCCGGCGGGCCGTCAGGTCAACCGGCTCTATATCGAGGACGGCGCGGACATTGCGCGCGAGCTGTATCTCTCCCTGCTGGTCAACCGGGAAACCGGCCGGGTCGCCTTCGTGGTCTCCACCGAGGGCGGGATGGACATTGAAGAGGTCGCCGAGCACACGCCCGAAAAGATCATCACGCTCAATATCGACCCGGATGCGGGCGTCACGGACGCCGATTCGCGCGCGATTTCAGATGCGCTGAAACTCGACGGCCAGGCGCGCACCGACATGCTGGCGCTGGCCCCGGTCCTGTACCGGGCCTTCACCGAAAAAGACATGAGCATGCTGGAGATCAACCCGCTCATCGTCATGGAGAACGAGCGGCTGCGCGTGCTGGACGCCAAGGTCAGCTTTGACGGCAACGCCCTGTTCCGCCACGACGATGTGCGCGCCTTGCGCGATCTGACCGAGGAAGACGACAAGGAGATCGAGGCCTCCAAGCACGATCTGGCCTATATCGCGCTGGACGGCGAGATCGGCTGCATGGTCAACGGGGCGGGCCTGGCCATGGCCACCATGGACATCATCAAGCTCTATGGCGCGGAACCGGCCAACTTCCTCGATGTCGGCGGCGGCGCGTCCAAAGAAAAAGTAACCGCAGCCTTCAAGATCATCACCGCCGACAAGAACGTCAAAGGCATCCTGGTGAACATCTTCGGCGGCATCATGCGCTGCGACGTGATCGCCGAGGGCGTGGTCGCCGCGGTGAAGGAGGTGGGCCTGAAAGTCCCGCTGGTGGTGCGCCTGGAAGGCACCAATGTGGAGCGCGGCAAGCGCATCCTCGACGAAAGCGGGCTCGACATCACGTCGGCTGATGATCTCGATGACGCGGCCAAGAAGATCGTGAAAGCGGTGCGGGGGTAGGGCCGGTTTAGCACCCGCGCTGCGGGAAGATCGCGCAAATAGGCCTTGTATTCTGTTCAAGGCCGGTCAAACTTGGCCGGTGATCGCGATCTGATCTTTTGGCGAAAGGCGTTGAACCATGCTGGTCTCAAGTTTGATTGCCCTGCTCGCCCTCGCCCAGGCGGGCGAACCGGCGATGAATTGCAATATTGGTCCTGGCCAGCACGAGCTGGCCGGCCAGACCTGGTTCACATATGCCTGCTCGGATCAAAGCTCCGTGGTGTTTCTTGCCGTTGAACCCAATCCGGCGGCTCCCTTCTATTTCATATTCACGCCAGGTGAAGAGGGCTATCGCCTTATTGGCGAGGGAAACGGCCAACGCGATGCAACAGAAGCGGCCTACAACGTGCTGATGGAATATGACGAAGCGCGCATCCGTCAGCTGGTGCAAAGCCTGCTGTCTGATTTTGCGCCCTGACCCGATGAAGCAAGCCTGTGGGCTTGTGGACGACATCGCTTCCACGTATTATGTGTAGCACATAACCCGTGGAGCGCTTTCCATGACCAAAAATCTCACCCTGGCCATCGACGATGACCTGCTGGACAAGGCGCGGGTGCTGGCCGCCATGCGGCGCACGACGGTCAATGCGATGGTGCGCGACTTCCTCACACATGAGGTGCAGCGCGAGACCTCGTCCGGAACACGCATGGAATTGTGGAACAACCAGTTCAAGGCGTCAGACCAGAATTCCCAGCGGCGCGCCCGGCGCGTGAGCGGCGACAAGCCCATCTTCGACCGCGAGGAATTCTACGAGGAGGTCATGCGTGAGCGCGGCCTTCTTTGATACCAATCTGATCGTCTACGCAGCCGACACCGACTCTATCCAGCCTGAGCGGCGCGATATGGCGCGCAGCCTGCTGCTCAACCGGGACGTCACAGTGTCCACTCAGGTGCTGATGGAAGTCTATGCCGTGCTCCGCCGGAAGCTGGGCTATGCCCCGCAGGAGGCGGCGGACTGGGTGCGCATGCTGAAGAATGAAACGGTGATCGTCCCCGGCCCCGAAGACGTCATTTTGGCGATAGACACCGCCCGCCGCTTCGAAATTTCCCATTGGGACGGCCTGATCCTGCAGGCCGCCGGGAAGGCCGGGCTCTCTCTGGTTTACTCCGAAGACCTCAATCACGGACAGGCCTATGGCCCCGTGACTGTCTGCAACCCCTTCATCGAAGACTTCCTCGCTTAGACAAAGGAATCCCATGTCCATTCTCGTCAACAAATCCACCCGGGTCCTCGTTCAGGGCCTGACCGGCAAGACCGGCACTTTCCACACCGAGCAGGCGCTGGCCTATTACGGCACCCGCATGGTCGGCGGGGTGCACCCCAAAAAGGGCGGCGAGAGCTGGACCAGCGGCATGGACGGCGCGGCCTCCCTGCCGATTTTCGCCAGCGTGGCCGAGGGGCGCGAGGCCACCGGCGCGACCGCCTCGGTGATCTATGTCCCGCCCGCCGGGGCCGCCGACGCCATTATCGAGGCGGTCGATGCGGGAATCGAGCTGATCACCTGCATCACCGAGGGCATTCCTGTGATGGACATGGTGCGCGTGAAGGCGCGTCTGGAGAAGTCGAACTCGCGTCTGCTGGGCCCCAACTGCCCCGGCGTGCTGACGCCGGAAGAGTGCAAGATCGGCATCATGCCGGGCTCCATCTTCAAGAAAGGCAGCGTGGGCGTGGTCTCGCGCTCAGGGACGCTGACCTATGAAGCCGTGTTCCAGACCAGCCGCGTGAATCTCGGCCAGACCACGGCGGTGGGCATTGGCGGCGACCCGGTCAAGGGCACCGAATTCATCGACATGCTGGAGCTGTTCCTGGCCGATGAGGCGACCAAATCCATCATCATGATCGGCGAGATCGGCGGCGCGGCCGAGGAAGAGGCCGCCCAGTTCATCAAGGATGAAGCCAAGAAGGGCCGCAAGAAGCCGATGGTGGGCTTTATCGCCGGGCGCACCGCGCCGCCGGGCCGCACCATGGGCCATGCCGGCGCCATCGTGGCGGGCGGCAAGGGCGGCGCGGACGACAAGATCGAGGCGATGAAATCGGCCGGCATCGTGGTCGCCGACAGCCCCGCGCGCATGGGCGCCACGCTGGTGGATGTGCTCAAGGGGTAGGGGGCGGCCTCAAAACTGTCATTCCAGCCGGGCGCGCAGGGCCGCGCCCGCGCCCAGCGGCGCCAGCACCAGCGCCGCCAGCGAAAAGGCGAGCGCCAGCATGAGGTTGGCGCCCGCCAGCCCGGTCCCCTCCATGGCCGCGCGCGCCGCTCCGGCGGCGAACACCAGCAGCGGCGCCTGCAGGGGCGCGGCGATCAGCGCGATGATCAGCCCGGAACGCTTCACCCCGGCGGCCAGCGCCCCGGCGAAGGCGGCGATGAACACCAGGCCCGGCGCGGCCAGCGCGATCCCGCCCGCCAGCGCCAGCGCGGCCTCAGGGGAGAGCCCGTAGGCCAGCGCCCCGATTCCGGCGATCAGCGGGGCGGGCCAGAACGCCGCCAGGGTGACCGCCAGCGCCTTGACGAAGGCAGCCGCTGACAGGCTGAGGCCCGACAGGGCGTAAAGCTCCAGTGTGCCGTCGGCGGCGTCGTCGGCGAACAGGCGTTCAGCGCCCTGCAGGCTGGCCAGCAGCGCCCCGAACACGATCACGCCGGGCCCGGCGGCCGCCAGCGTGGCCGCATCCGGGCCGATGGCCAGCGGCGCCAGCGCCAGCGCGGCCAGATAAAAGGCCGCCGGTCCGGCAGGGCCCCCGCCGCCCGCGAACGCCAGGCGCAGCTCGCGCGCAAACAGCGCCCGCGCGCTCACGCCGCCGCCTCCAGACCGAGATCAAGCCGCTGAACATCCGGCCAGCCGAGATCGGCGTGGGTGGCCGCGGCCACAATGCCGCCGCGCGCGCGGTGACCGGCCACAAGGCGCGCCAGCCGCGCGCGGCCGGCTGCATCCAAAGGGGCGGCCGGTTCATCCATCAGCCACACCGCCCGGCCCGACAGGGCGAGGCGCGCCAGGCCCGCCCGCCGCTTCTGCCCCGCCGACAAGGCGCCACAGGGCCGCCTTGCCAGATGACCCAGCGCCATGGCGCGCGAGGCGGCGGCCGCCGCATCGTGATCTTGCCCCGACAGGGCCGCCCAGAAGGCGAGCGCCTGGGATACCGTCTCGGCGGGTTTCAGCCCCTCGGCATGGCCCAGCCAACCGGCCGGGCCGGGCTCAAGGCGCACCGCGCCGCCGGCCGGGCGCAACAGGCCGGCCAGCGCGCGCAGCAGCGTGGTCTTGCCCGCGCCATTCGGCCCGGTCATCACCAGCGCCTCGCCCGGGCCCAGCGCAAACGAGAGATCGCGCACCAGCACCCGGCCGGCGCGCTCCAGACGCAGCGCGCTCGCCTCCAGACGCGCGGGGGGCAGGGAGAGATCCATGGCGCGCAGCCATAGCCCGGCGCGGTCTGCAGGCCAAGAGGATGAGCGATGCGCGCGCGCTCCATTGCAGGGCGGGCGCGGGAGCGCTACAAGGCGCGCAACCCCATGCGTGCTGCGCTGCGGCGCCCGCCCTGCACTGAAGCGCGCCGCCGCACTCTGACCACAAGGATGATCCCCATGGCTTCACTGGACAGCTTCAACTGCCGGCGCGAGATGAAAGTCGCCGGCGAATCTTATGTCTATTTCGACCTGAAGCAGGCCGAGGCCAACGGCCTTCAGGGCGTATCGAAGCTGCCCTATACGCTCAAAGTGTTGTTGGAGAACCTGTTGCGCCATGAAGACGGGCGCACGGTGACCAAGGCCGATATCGAGGCGCTGGCCGCCTGGGTGAAGACCGGCAAGTCCAGCCACGAGATCCAGTACCGCCCCGCGCGCGTGCTGATGCAGGACTTCACCGGCGTTCCGGCTGTGGTCGATCTGGCCGCCATGCGCGACGCCACCACGGCGCTAGGCGGCGACCCGAAAAGCGTCAACCCGCTGGTGCCGGTCGATCTGGTGATCGACCACTCGGTGATGGTGGATTATTTCGGCGGCGCCGACAGCTTCGAGCGCAATGTGGCGCGCGAGTACGAGCGCAATGGCGAGCGCTACAAATTCCTCAAATGGGGCGCCAGCGCGTTTGACAATTTCCGCGTGGTGCCGCCGGGCACCGGCATCTGCCACCAGGTCAATCTCGAATATCTCGCCCAGACGGTCTGGACCCGGGATGAGGACGGCGCGACCTACGCCTTCCCCGACACGCTGGTGGGCACCGACAGCCACACCACCATGATCAACGGCCTGGCCGTGCTCGGC
>JAFIEB010000140.1 GCA_020832735.1 Oceanicaulis sp. | reverse complement strand
GGGGGGGGGGGTGGTGGGGGCGGGGGCGTGCGGGGCCGGCAGCCACGGGCCGGCATTAAAAATCCCCGCCCAAAACCCACGCGGGGGGCGTCTTGCCCGCGCCCGGCTTTTTTCATGCTTCAGGGTCTGAGCTGAAGATCAGGCCTTGGCCGACGCGGCGCCGCTGGCGGGCGGGGGCGCGGCCGGGGTGGAGGCCGGACGCGGCGCAGGCGCGCCGGTGGATGAGGAAGAGGAGGAAGAAGCGGAAGAGGACTGACCCTGCGACTGGGACGGCGAGGCGGGCGCCTCGCTGCGCGCCGGAGAGGCGGACATGCCCTTGTCGGTCAGCGGATCGGTGGAGCGCCGGCACAGGCCATCGAAATAGGCGCCGCTCTCGATCGCCAGGGTGGCGTGGATGACATCGCCCTCGACCCGGGCGGTGGCGGCCAGCTGCACCTGACGGGCGCGCACCGAGCCGTTGACGCGGCCGCGTATCACCACGGTCTCGGCGACAACCTCGCCCTTCACGGTGGCTTCCTCGCCGATGGTCAGGGACCCGGCCTTGACGTCGCCTTCGACCGCGCCGTCAAGCTGGACCTCGCCCTCCGAGACGATGGACCCGTGGACTGTGAGATCCGCGCTCAGGATGGAGGGGGCTCGGCTCTTCATGGACGACCTCTTGGACGGCGCCGGCGCAGGGGCGGCGGCTTCGGGGGCTGGGGAGTCTTTTTTAGTGAACATAGCGTCCCGCTCTTATGAAATCTTCAGGGTCCACGTGGGCGCCACGGAACCAAATCTCGTAGTGGAGGTGTGTCGCGGTAGACCGGCCGGTCGAACCCATGCCCCCCAGGCGCTGGCCGGTCGCCACATCGTCTCCGCGGCGCACATCTATCGAGTGCAGATGCGCAAACCGGGTCCGGAACCCGAACCCGTGATCAATCTCCACAGTGCGACCATAGCCTGCCCGCCAGCCCGCGTAAACGACCCGTCCCGGCGCCGGAGAGACGATCGGCGCCCCGCGATAGGCGGCGAAATCGGTTCCGGCATGGAAGGCCGGGCGCCGGGTGAAGGGATCGATGCGCGTGCCATAGGGCGAAGTGCGACGGTGCGGACCCTCGATGGGCAGGGCCAGCGGCGTTGCGGTGAGAAGCTGCTCGACCTGCTCGGCCTCCATCAGGCGCGCGGCGATGCGTGCGATGCGCGCGTTGAACGGATCATCCAGATCCAGCCCGCCGGAGAAGATCGGCGCCTGGTCTATGGGAATGAACGGGCCGCCCGTGCCGCCTTCGGCGTCCAGCGGTCCGGCGCGCACCGCGTCGTCCACGCGCATGCCGGTCAGGCGCAGGACCGCGCGCAGTTTCTCAAGCCGGTGCTCGGCGCTGTCCTCGACCATGGCCAGGGCCGTTTCCTGGTCGGCCAGCAGGGCGGCGACCCGGTGCTCGGCGGCGTCGGCGCCCGGATCGAAGACCGCGTGCGCAGGCTCAACCAGCGGCTGGCGCGGCGCGGGATCGGATGTGGTGGCCGCCATCAGGATGCGCCCGTCATCCAGGCTCGGGCTCTCGCGTTCGCGGGTGATGGACAGGTCGTCGGCGAAATCGAGCAGGCGGCGCAGCGTGTTGGTGCGCATCTGCAGCTCGCCCGCGGTGCGGTCAAACGCGTTGGTGCGTGATTCCACATAGGCGATGGCGGCCGCCTCGGCGGCGCGCGCCTCGTCCAGCTGTTGCTGGTGGCGTTCGGCCAGGACGCGCAATTCGTGCTCGGCGCGGCCTTCGGCGCGCGCGCTCAGGACCATGTTGACCGAGGTGATGGCCAGCCAGACGGCGAGCAGGCACACGCCCGCGAGAGCTGCGAGCTGCATCTCGGTGGTGACGGCGAAGTACCGTACCTGGCCTTCAGTCCGGTGATATATCTGCCGGTCGGGGAAGCGATCCTTGATCTGCTCCCACGGCCCGGCGAGAAGACGTTTCACCATCCGCTCGCGTCGCCTCGTTCTGATTTATGACGTCCCCTGATAGGCGCGCCCCATGAAACACATGTCTGTGACCGTTTTCAACACATGCCTGCAAGGTGCGGGCCGGACGTTAAGATATTGTAGACCGTAAGGCCAGCCGCTCGTGTGCGTCTGTCATCAGGCGGTAAGGATGGAGGCGCACGCGCCTGCGCCGCCGCCCCGCCCGCCTCTGCGCTTGCAGGCCTGCCCAAAGCCGGGGCGGAGGGGGCGGCGAGGCGCCGCCGGGGGCGAAAGCGCCGCCGGGGGCGCATGGTTAACGATCATTAATCAGTTGGAGTGGGGCTGGCGTCCTGGCCCTCGGGGGCGCTGATACCTGCGCGGATCTAGGTGGAAAAAGGCCTTCCTACCCCTCCAGCATCGCAATCAGGTCCAGCGCGCTGTCCGCGATCACTGTGCCAGGAGGATACACAGCCGCCGCGCCCATGGCTTTGAGTTCGGGCACGTCTTCGGGCGGGATGACGCCGCCCACCACGATCAGCATGTCGCCGCGCCCGTCGGCCTCCAGCGCGGCCTTGAGCGCGGGCACGAGGGTGAGGTGACCGGCGGCCAGCGAGGAGGCGGCGACCACGTGGACGTCATTCTCCACCGCCTGGCGCGCAGCTTCTTCGGGCGTCTGGAAGAGCGGGCCGATATCCACGTCCCAGCCGAGATCAGCAAACGCGCTGGCGACGACTTTCTGGCCGCGGTCGTGGCCGTCCTGGCCCATCTTGGCGATGAGAATGCGCGGGCGGCGGCCCTGCGCTTCCGCGAACCGGTCTGCCGCTGCGCGCGCGCGGCGCACGGCCTCGTCATCGCCTGCCGCTTTCAAATACACCCCCTGGACCGAGCGGATCTCCGCCGTGTGGCGCCCGAACACGCTTTCCATGGCGTCGGACATTTCCCCCACCGTGGCGCGTGCGCGCGCCGCGTCAATACACGCCGCCAGAAGATTGCCGTCAGAGGCCGCCGCGCGGGTCAGCGCCTCGAGGGCGGCGCGGGTCTCGCCGGCGTCGCGCTCGCTGCGCAGTTTTTCAAGCTTGGCCAGCTGCTCGGCGCGCACCTTGCGGTTATCGACTTTGAGCACCGGCACGTCTTCAGGTTCGGTCAGGCGGAATTTGTTGAGGCCGACAATGGTCTGCAATCCGGAATCGATGCGCGCCTGGGTGCGCGCGGCGGCTTCCTCGATGCGCAGCTTGGGCACGCCTTCCTCGATGGCTTTGGTCATGCCGCCCAGCCCATCAATCTCGGCGATATGCTCCAGCGCGCGTGCGGCCAGATCATGGGTCAGGCGCTCGACAAACCAGGAGCCGCCCCAGGGGTCGATGGCCTGCGTCAGTCCCGCCTCTTCGGCGAGCACCAGCTGGGTGTTGCGGGCGATGCGCGCGGAGAAGTCGGTGGGCAGGGCCAACGCTTCGTCCAGCGAGTTGGTGTGCAGCGACTGGGTATGGCCGTCCACCGCCGCCATCGCCTCGATGGCGGTGCGCGCCACATTGTTGAACACGTCCTGCGCGGTCAGCGACCAGCCCGAGGTCTGGCAATGGGTGCGCAGCGACAGCGATTTGTCGCTTTTGGGCGCAAAGCGCTCGCGCACCAGCCGCGCCCACAAGAGGCGGGCGGCGCGTAGCTTGGCTATCTCCATGAAATAATTCATGGAAATGCCCCAGAAGAAGGACAGGCGCGGCGCGAATGCATCCACGTCGAGGCCCGCCTTCACGCCTGCCGCGATGTAGTCGAGCCCGTCAGCCAGCGTGTAGGCCAGCTCCAGATCGGCCGGGGCGCCGGCCTCCTGCATGTGATAGCCGGAGATGGAGATGGAGTTGTAGCGCGGCATCTCCCTGGCGGTGAAGGCGAAGATATCCGAAATGATCCGCATGGAGGGCGCAGGCGGGTAGATATAGGTGTTGCGCACCATGAATTCTTTGAGGATGTCGTTCTGGATCGTG
The DNA here is from genome assembly GCA_020832735.1 of Oceanicaulis sp. Classification (GTDB taxonomy): domain Bacteria; phylum Pseudomonadota; class Alphaproteobacteria; order Caulobacterales; family Maricaulaceae; genus Oceanicaulis. The sequence continues at coordinate 8,767 of JAFIEB010000140.1, read as the reverse complement.
CCCGACAGCTTCGCCGCCGGCACGCCCTGCTCCTCGGCCGCCACGATATAGAGCGCCAGAACCGGCAGCACCGCGCCGTTCATGGTCATGGACACGCTCATCTGATCGAGCGGGATGCCGTCGAACAGCTGGCGCATGTCCAGGATGGAATCGATGGCCACCCCCGCCATGCCCACATCGCCGATGACGCGCGGATTATCGCTGTCATAGCCGCGATGGGTGGCCAGATCGAAGGCGACCGAGAGGCCTTTCTGCCCCGCCGCCAGATTGCGCCGGTAGAAGGCGTTGGAATCAGCCGCCGTCGAGAAGCCGGCATATTGGCGGATCGTCCAGGGGCGCTGGACGAACATGGTGGGGTAGGGGCCGCGGTGGAACGGCGCCGCGCCCGGCTTGTGATCGAGGAAATCCAGCCCCTCGACGCTTGCGCGGTCATAGACCGGCGCAATCGGCAGGCGCTCGGCGGTCTCGAACGGGGCTGCGTCCACCTTCGGGGCGGGCGCGGTCTCGGGCTGGCCGAGATCGAGTTTGGTGAAGTCGGGATGGCGGCTCATGACCCGATCCCCAGCACTTCATGGGCGCGCGCGCCGTCTTTCAGGGCGTCGCTGCGCATGTGGATGAAATGGTCGACGCCTGCGATCTCCGCCGGCTTGCCCGCCAGCCAGACCTCGCGCGCGCCGGCGGCTTTGAGCGCAGCGGCGAGGGCAGCGGCGTCGGTTTCGTAGGCCTCGTCCGTCCCGCAGATCACGGCGAGCTTGCAGCCCGACGCGGAGAAGGCGTCAGCGCAGGCCGCCACGCTGTCATGGGTCTCAGCCGGGATCGCTGCGACGCCCGCTGCCGCGAGGCGGTTAACGGCGAAGCTTGAGCGGGCGCTGAACGCCGATGGCGCGCCCAGCGTGGCCAGGAAGGCGGTGGGGCGGTCTGGGCGGGCTTCAGCGGCCGCGCGCAGCGCCTCGAACGGGGCGGCGAAACGCAGCGGTTCCAGCGCGGGCCAGGGTGCGGCGGCGTCCGGTGCGGCGGCGTCCGTGGCGTCCGGCAGGGGCGGGGTCTCCACCTTTCGGGCATCGAGCTCGGGATAGGCGTTGACGCCGATCAGGCTCTCCGCGCCCCTGGCGTAGCGCGCGGCGCGCTGCTCAGCCATGGCCTGCACATCCCCGGCGAGCCGGTTTGAGGCGATCAGCGCCGCCGCGCCGCCATCAGCCTCGATCTCCTGAAAGCGCGTCCAGGCGGCCTGCGCCAGGCGCGCGGCCAGGGTCTCGTGCAGATAGCCGCCCCCGGCAGGGTCCGCCGTGCGCCCGACATGGCTTTCCTCCATCAGGAGGATCTGGAGATTACGAGCGAGGCGGCGTGCAAACCGGTTGGACGGGCCCATGGCGTATGTAAACGGGCGCACCTCCACGCTGTCCGCCCCGCCCGCCGAGGCGGCGAGGCCTGCGCAGGCATTGCGGATGAGATTGGTGTAGGGATCGCGCGCCGACAGCATGCGCGCCCCGGTCACGGCGTGGAGCTTGAGCGCGCGCGCCTGCGCGCTAACGCCGAAGGCTTCCATGATGCGTGTCCACAAGCGCCGCGCCGCGCGCAGCTTGGCGATGGTCAAATGCACATCCGCGTCGGCGGCGAGTGTGACGGACAGGGCGCCCGAAGCGGCGTCCGCTGTCGCGCCGCGATCGACAAGCGCGCGCATCCAGGCGGCGCCTGCCGCGCACATGAAGGCGAGCTCCTGCACGTCCGATCCGCCCGCCTCATAGATTCCGTGGGCGCGGATGGTGACGGGTTTGATCGCCGGGTAACGCGCCAGCGCGGCGAGGGCGGCTTGCGCCCCGGATTCGTCCGGAACGGTGAGGCCCAGCCCGCCGCGCACTGAAGCGCGGTCATAGCCCTGCGCGTCGAGCCAATTGAGGAACAGCGCCCCCGCCTCATGGCTCTCATAAACCGGCGCCAGACAGACCGGGGCGAGATCGGCCATCACGCCGTCCAGCGCGCGGGCGAGCTCATCGCTGCTGCGCACATTCACGCCGCGCCGGCCGGTCGGGTCGATGGCGAGCGTGATCTCGCTGGCGCCGCCGGCGAGATCGTCGAGGAGCGCGGCATTGGCTTCGGCGGGATCGGCGAGATCCGCGCGCTGGCGCACGCCCCAGGGCAGGAAGGGATCGCGCGCCGACGCCGCGCCGCGGATGAAGGGCGCCGCGCCCGGCGCGCCGGGATCGCAGACGTCTTCGAGATCGGCGCGGGTGAAGAGCGGCCCGCGCGCAATGCCGTCCGGTGTCTTGCGCACCAGGGCGTCAAACGGCGCGCCCTTGAGCGCGCTATTGGCCAGCGCGCGCCACTCGGCGTCGGAGGGAATCGCAAATCCCTCGGCAAGGGGGCGGATTGATTGCGTCATGGCGACGGGGATTACACCGCGTGCGCCCCGCCGCCAAGCCGCCTGCCGCGCTTGGGCGGGGTGTGGACAGGCGCGCCAACTATCCGCCCCCGCCGGTGCGCGTCCTAGCCTTCAGGCGAGTATTGCCCTGTTTGCCGGCGGAGAAGTGATGAGCGACGCAACCCCCAGACTGTCCCTGCCCTGGCTGATGCCGGCCCAGGCCCAGAAGCATGTGACGGTGAACGAGTCGCTGGGCCGGCTGGACGCGCTGGTCCACGCCCGTGCGCTCAGCGCCAGCGAGACGATCCAGCCCGCCGATCCGGCGCCGGGCGACGCTTACATTCTGCCCGAGGGCGCTCAAGGGGAGGACTGGGCGCATTTCGATCCCGGCGCGCTGGTCTGGTTCCAGGACGGCGCCTGGCAGGGCGCAGCCCCGCGCGCAGGCCTGATCGTCTATGTAGCCGATGCGGGCGCCCTGACCGTGCATGACGGGACGCAGTGGCGCGATTCCGGCGCGCTGATCGCTGCGCTGTCCTATCTGGACCGGTTGGGCGTCGGGACCGAGCCCGATGACGTCAACCGCTTCGCCGCCAAGCTCAACACCGCGCTGTGGACGGCGTTGACCACGGGGGAGGGTGGCACGGGCGATCTGCGCTACACGCTCAACAAGGAGGGGGCGGATCATGTGCTCTCCCTCCTGTTCCAGTCAGGCTGGAGCGGGCGGGCCGAGCTGGGCCTGGTCGGCGACGACGATATATCGCTGCGCGTCTCGCCCGATGGCGCGGACTGGATCGAGGCGCTGCGGGTGGAGCGCGCCACCGGGGCCGCGCACATGCCCGCCCTGACCACGCAGGCGCTCAATGGCGGGCCGCTGGCGGGCCTGCGCAATCATGTGATCAATGGCCGGTTCGATGTCTGGCAGCGCGGCCCGGACGCCTTTCCCGACATGTGGCGGCTGATCAGTGATGGCGGCGGCGCGGCGGGCGCGGCGCGCGAGACCCATCCGCCCGGCCAGAGCGATGCGCCTGGCGGCGGCGCAGCCTTCCTGCGCTGGAGCGTGACGGGCGAGCCGTCGGCCGCCCCGGCCATCGCCACGCGCATCGAGGACGTGCGCATGCTGGCCGGCGGCCAGGCGGCCCTGGGGTTTTATCTGCGCAGTGATGCGGCGCGCACAATGCAGGTCCGGCTGGTGCAGGATTTCGGCGCGGGCGGATCGTCCCCGGTGCATCTGAGCGATCAGAGCGTGGAGGCCGGGACCGGCTGGGGCCGCCATGAGCTGGTGTTCGACCTGCCCTCGCTGACCGGCAAGGCGATCGGGGACGGCAGCTATCTCGAAGTGCGTTTCCACGGAGAGACCGGGCCGGTATCCCAGGTCTTTGACCTTGATCTGGTGCAGCTGGAGGCCGGGGCGGCGGCCAGCGTGTTCGAGCATCGCCCCGAGGCGCTCGAGCGCCAGCTTTGCCTGCGGTATTTCGAGCGGATTGCGGCGCTGAACCAGTTCGGCTGCTTTGGCGTCGGATATGCCGTCGACTCGACCCAGAGCCGGGGCCTGCTCACCCATCAGCCCAAGCGCGCCACACCGAGCTATGCGGCCTCGGGCGCCTTCCAGTTCATCACGGGGACTCTGGGCGCGATCACATCCCTGTCGTTCGCCCGGCCATGCTCCGGGCGGGTCGAGATTGTGGCCCATGTCACTGGCGCCACCGCAGCGATGGGGCTGAGCAGCATCCTGCGCGCGGCTGGCGATCTCACCGCCCATATCGACATTTCTGCGGAGTTGTAAGCGATGGTGTTCCTCAATGCGCGCTGGACCGATGACGGCCAGACCATGATCCGCGCCGAGCGTGCAGACGGAAGCGTGGTGTTCATTCCGCCCGATCCGGCCAATGCCGACTACCGCGCCCTGACCGAAGGCGGCGAGGACGCCGCACCAGTGGAGATCGCCCCACCAGACGCCGAAGCGCCGGAGTGACGCAATTCGCGCCGCGCCAGCCGCGAAATCCGGGTTGGCGCGGCGCAAATTTATGCCACTTTGTGGCGATCCGAAGCGGACGCGGCGCGCTCAGCCATGACACTCGACCAGGGCCTCATCATTCTCATCCTAGCCTGCGCCATGGGCCTGTTCCTGTGGGGGCGGCTGCGTCATGACATCGTGGCGCTGTGCGCGCTGATGGCGTGCGTGCTGGCTGGGCTTGTCGAGCCGGCTGCGGCGTTCGCCGGTTTCGGCCACCCGGCGGTGATCACGGTGGCCTGCGTGCTTGTGCTGAGCCGGGGCCTGCAGAATTCCGGCGCGGTGGACGTGATCGCCCGCTACGCCCTGCCGTCGGGCGCGGGGCTGATGGTCTCCATGGGCGCGTTGGTGACGCTGGGCGCGATCCTGTCGGGCTTCATGAACAATGTCGGCGCCATGGCGCTCTTGATGCCGGTGGCGGTGCGCCTGGCGAGCCGGTTCGACATGCCCCCGGGCCAGGTGCTGATGCCGCTGGCCTTCGGCACCATTCTGGGCGGCATGACCACCCTGATCGGCACGCCGCCCAACCTGATCGTGTCGGGTTTCCGCGCGGATTTGACCGGCGAGGGGTTCGCCATGTTCGATTTCTCCGCTGTCGGCGTCGCGGTGGCGGTGGTGGGCGTGGTGTTCGTGCTCTTAGCCAGCCGCTGGCTGGTGCCGGCCAATCGCGCCAGCGGCGAAGACGAATTCTCCACCGGCGCCTACATGACCGAGGCGCGCGTCGGCGCCAAAAGCCGGGCGGCGGGCAAGACCCTGCGCCAGGTGGAGGAGCTGTTCGGCGACGCCGACGCCCAGGTGCTGGCCATCGTGCGCAAGGATGTGCGCATCACCGCCCCGCACCGCCGCCGCAAGGTGCTGGCGAACGATATTCTGGTGCTCGAAGCCGATGTCGAGGATCTGCCCGAAGTGCTTTCGGTGCTGGGCGTGAAGCTGGAGGAGCGCGGCTCGTCCAATCCGGCGCCGGTCCCGGCGCGAAAGGAGGGCGTGGCGCGCAAGGAGGATGAAGCGTCCGTCAAGGCCATGGCCTCGAAGGACAAGGATAAAGACAAAGACAAGTCTGAGGACGAGGCGGCGCCGGCGCGGGCGCGCGATGACGGGTCCGACGAAATTGTCCTGAGGGAATATGTCATCCTGCCTGAAGCCGCCATGGCGGGGCGTTCGGCCAGCGAGCTGCGCCTGCGCACCCGGTTCGGCATCAATCTGTTGGCGGTGTCACGCGACGGAAAGCGATCGCGGGCGCGCCTGCGCACCATGAAGATCGCGGCCGGCGATCTCCTGCTGCTGGAAGGTCCGCCCGAGGCGCTGAGCGAACTGGCGTCCGATATGGGCCTGGCGCCGCTGGCCGAGCGCGATTTGCGCGTGCCGGACCCGCGCAAGGCGATCATCGCCAGCGTGATCATGGCCGGCGCCGTGGGCGGGGCGGCGTTCGGGCTGTTGCCCGCCGCGATCTCTTTTGCGATGGGCGTGGCGGCGTCCATGATCACCGCCACCGTGCCGCCGCGCACCGCCTATCAGGCCATAGATTGGCCAGTGGTGGTGCTGCTGGCTGCGCTGATCCCGGTGGCCGGGGCGATGGACTCCACCGGCGTGGCCGGGCTGATCGCGCAATTCCTGATCGGCTCTGTGGCCATGGGCCATGCCGTGCTGGCGCTGGCGGCGATCCTGATCGTGACCATGTTCCTGTCCGACATGATGAACAACGCGGCCACCGCCGCCGTGATGTGCCCGGTCGCTATCGGAGTGGCGGCGGCGCTGGGCGTCAATCCCGACGCCTTCCTGATGGCGGTGGCGATCGGCGCCTCGTGCGCTTTCCTGACCCCGATCGGGCACCAGAACAATACGCTGATCCTGGGTCCGGGGGGCTTCCGCTTCGGCGATTACTGGCGCCTGGGGCTGCCGCTGGAAGCGCTGGTGGTGACGGTCAGCCTGCCCATGCTGCTCTGGGTCTGGCCGTTATAGGCGCGTCAGCCCGTCCGGCGCAGGGCGCCGGCGATCGCGCGCGCCAGCGCCATCGCGCACAGGACCAGGGCGGTGGAGGCCAGCATCAGCAGCATGAACACGATCGCGGCCCCGGACAGGTACAGCGTGAGCCGCGCGGCGTCGCCATCGCCCAGCGGCGAGTTCAGGATCACGCTGGTGACCCAGTTGCCCGCCCGGATCAGGGCGCTGAGCACACCCGGGCTTTCACGCTCCAGCACCAGGAACAACGCCAGCGTGGTCGCAGGAATGGCGATCAGCACAGCGGCGGTGCGTAGCGCCCATCCCGTGAGCGCGCCGCCCGGCGCCGGAATTTCGGTTGATTTAGTCATGATTGCCTCCCCGGAGCCGGCGCGCCTACCTTAAGGGTCTGCGCTGCGTCATGCGCCAGCTTTCCGGCGCAGGCGCGCCGTACTGTGGCCGAAATGCGGCGATTTCCCGGCGCCCGGTTTCAGGGCTGATTCGTCTTTGCTCTTCGGGCGATTGCACGCTAGAACGATCTGGAGGGGATAACAGTTTAACCGGGACGCTATGACACGCCTTCGCAAGACTTTTTCGGCGGGCGCCCTGGCGCAGGCGGTTTTCGCGCGCCTTATCGCCATGTCCGCCTCACGCAAGCGCTTGCTGAAAGTCCTCTTTGACGCGGCCAGCCTGGCCGCGGCCTTCGTGCTGGCTATGGCGTTGCACGCCGAGAGCGCCGCCTTCGCCGCCGACTGGCGCGCCTGGGGCGTGTTGGGCCTGGTGATGGCGGCGGCCCTGATCATGTTCATGCAGGGCGGGCTCTACGCCTCCATGGGCGCAGACCGGGATGTCGACATCCTGCGCGTGTCCGGGCTGGGCGCGCTGGTGTCGGCGCTGCTGCTTGTGGTGCTGAGCGCGCTGGGGCCCGTCGACCTGCCGCTGGGCGCGGCGATCATCTATCTGTCCCTGGCGGTGTGTCTGACCGGCGGCGTGCGCGTGGCGGTGCGCGCCCTGTTCTGCGATCATCAGGTGCGCGCCAAGGAGCGCGTGCTGATCTATGGCGCGGGCGACGCCGGGCGCCAGCTGCTGGCGGCCCTGCGCGAGCGCGGCGAACATGCGCCGGTGGGCTTTCTCGACGACGATTCCATGCTGCATGGCGCGCGCATAGGCGGGCTGGAAGTGTTCGACCCGGCCGATGTGGGCCGGGCGGCGGGCATGGTGCGCGCCGACGCGGTGTTCCTGGCCCTGCCCAGCGCCAGCCGGTCGCGCCGAAAGCGCATTCTGGACCAGCTTGAGCGCTATGACCTGCGCATCCAGACCGTCCCGGACATCAACGACATCCTGTCGGGCCGCGCCGCTGTGTCCCAGATCAGCGAGGTCACGGCCGAGGACCTGCTGGGCCGTGACCCCATTGCGCCCGATCCCGAACTGATGAGCGCGACCCTGCACGGGCGCACGGTGATGGTGACCGGGGCGGGCGGGTCCATCGGATCGGAGCTGTGCCGCCAGATCCTGACCCAGGCGCCCGCGCGCATCGTCCTGCTCGATCAGTCGGAATTTGCGCTCTACGAGGTCGAGCGCGCCCTGCGCGAAAGCGGCGCCGGGTGCGAGATCATCGCCAAGCTCGGCTCGGTCAGGGACGATACGCGCGTGGCCACGCTGCTGGAGCGCTATGAGGTCAACACGATTTTCCACTGCGCGGCCTACAAGCATGTGCCGCTGGTGGAGGACAATGTCATCGCGGCGGTGCGCAACAACACGCTTGGCACGCTGGCGCTGGCGCGCCAGGCGGTGGCGGCGGGGGTGTCAGCCTTCATCCTGGTGTCCACCGACAAGGCCGTGCGCCCATCCAGCGTGATGGGCGCCACCAAACGCCTGGCCGAGCTGACCTGCCACGCCCTGGCCGCGACCCAGACCGGGACGCGCTTCACCGTGGTGCGCTTCGGCAATGTGCTGGATTCCTCCGGCTCAGTGCTGCCTCTGTTCCGCAGCCAGATCGAGCAGGGCGGGCCGGTGACCGTGACCCACCCGGACGTGACGCGCTATTTCATGACCATCTCCGAGGCCGCCCAGCTGGTGATACAGGCGGGCGCCCTGTCCAACGGGACGGGCGTGTACGTGCTCGATATGGGCGAGCCGGTCCGTGTGGTGGACCTGGCCTTCCGCATGGTGCGCCTGGCGGGCATGCGGCCCTATCTGGAAGGCTCCATGACCCGGGGCGATATCGAGATCAAGTTCAACGGCCTGCGCAAGGGCGAGAAACTGCACGAGGAATTGATGGTTGGCGCACAGGCCGGCCCGACGCGCCATCCGCGTATTGTGTGCGAGACCGCCGTGGCGCCCGCCTGGGAAGACATGGAGGCGCTGCTGACGCGCAAAGCAGCGGCCAGCGCCGCCCGCCCAGCGCCCGGCGGGGGGCAAATCAAGTACCCTACCCACAACGGCGACCATACCCCCCC
>JAFIEB010000138.1 GCA_020832735.1 Oceanicaulis sp. | reverse complement strand
CGGGGGGTGAGCGCAGCGGGGCGCGCCGCAGCGGCGCGGGGGCGGGGTTGGCGCGACGTCCGAACATGGAGAGCAGGCCGCGCGGCTGTTCCTCGCGCGCCGGAGCGGGGGCGGGGGCTGCAGCGCGCGGCGCCGAGATTTCACGCGCCAGGCGCTCCTGGGCCTCGACCACGGCGGGCCGGGGCGCGGGATTAAGGCCGGCGGGCGCTTCGGGGATGTCGTCCCAGACGCCCGCATCGCTTTCATGCATGGGCGCTTCGGCTTCCGGCGCCATGGGCGCGGCGGCCTGGACCGGTTCGCCGGACATGCGCGCAGCCGGCTGGGCCGGGCGCGGGGTTTCGTTGACGGCAACAGCGTCGGCGGCGCGCCGCACCATCGGCTCGGCCTGGCGGCTGTGACGCGCCTCGCGGCCTTTCCAGGCCGGGGTCACTTCGGCTGCGCGGCGGCGCGGATCGGCGGCCTGCAGGGCTTCGCCGTCAATGCCGGTGGCCACCACAGACACGCGGATCACGCCTTCCAGCGCTTCGTCGAAGGTGGAGCCGACGATGATGTTGGCGTCCTCGTCGACTTCATCGCGGATGCGGTTGGCGGCCTCGTCGACTTCATACAGCGTCATGTCCATGCCGCCGGTGATGTTGATGAGCACGCCCTTGGCGCCTTTCATCGACACATCGTCGAGCAGCGGATTGTTGATGGCGTTGTTGGCCGCTTCGATGGCGCGCTTCTCGCCGCTGGCCTCGCCGGTGCCCATCATCGCCTTGCCCATCTCGTTCATCACGGTGCGCACGTCGGCGAAGTCCAGATTGATCAGGCCCGGCATGACCATCAGGTCGGTGATGCCGCGCACGCCCGAATGGAGCACCTGGTCGGCCAGCGAGAAGGCTTCAGCGAAGGTGGTCTTCTCGGTGGCGATGCGGAACAGGTTCTGGTTGGGAATGATGATCAGCGTGTCGACATGCTGTTGCAGGCGCTCGATGCCTTCCTCGGCCAGGCGCATGCGGCGCGCGCCCTCGAACTGGAACGGCTTGGTGACAACGCCCACGGTCAGGATGTTCAGCTCGCGCGCGGCGCGCGCAATGACCGGCGCTGCGCCGGTGCCGGTGCCGCCGCCCATGCCGGCCGTGATGAACACCATGTGCGCGCCCTGGAGCTGCTCGGTGAGCTCGGCCAGGGAATCTTCGGCGGCTTGCTGGCCCACTTCGGGCCGCGCGCCTGCGCCCAGGCCTTCGGTGATGCCCGCGCCCATCTGCACCCGGCGCTCGGAGCGCGAGCGGGCCAGCGCCTGGGCGGCTGTATTGGCGACCACGAAGTCCACGCCTTCCAGCGCGGCGTCGATCATGTTGTTGACGGCGTTGCCGCCGGCGCCGCCGACGCCGAACACCAGGATTCGCGGCTTGAGTTCTGTCGTTTCGGGCGCAGAAAGATTGAGGGGCATGGATGGGAGCTCCAGCGTGGATCGCAGCCTTAAGGGCTCGTTATCCATCAAGCATGCGCCGCGTTGTTTAATCGCGCGTTAAGTCAAGCCTCGGGTGACAAAGGTTTTTTGTAGAACGCTTCAGGAACGAAGCAGCGCGCCGCTCAACGCCGGCGGGTAGCTGTCAGGTCTGCTCAATACCAAACAGATCGGCCAGCGGCTTGAAGACGCCGTTGTCAGGGTCGGGCACCTGGCCGGCGGTCAGCCCGCCATCGACGCAGAAGCTCTGTCCCGTCACGAAGCGCGCTGCATCGCTGGCCAGATACAGCACGGCCTCGGCGATATCGCGTCCCGCGCCGGCCACGGGCAGGGGCTGCATCAGCTCGGCGATGGAGCCCATGACGGCGGCCTTGGCCTCGCTGGTCTCCTGATCGAGCCCCAGGGCGCGCCCGAAGATCGCGGTAGCGATCAGGCCGGGCTGGATGGCGTTGACGCGCACCTTGTCAGCGGCCAGGCGCACGGCGGCCAGGCGCGTCATGTGCAGCACGGCGGACTTGGCGATGGAGTAGAGGATCGGGCCGTATGTGGTGCCTTCCGCCGCTACCGAGCTGGTGGTGATGATGGCGCCTGATTTCTGCGCACGCATGTGCGGTTCGGCGTGCTTGATGCCGTAGAGGGCGCTGGCCACGTGCAGCTGCATGACCCGGTTGAAGCCCGCCTCGTCGATGGAGGCGAAGCCTTCGTCAGGCTCGGCTGAGCCGGCATTGTTGAACAATATGTCGATGCGCCCGAACATCTCCACCGCGCGGTCGATCAGCGCCTTCACGTCTGCTTCGCGCGTTACGTCGGCGTGCTGATAGAGCGCGTTGGGGGAGGATTGCGCGACGCCGGCGCCCAGCTCATCCTGGATATCGCCGATCACCACGTTGGCGCCTTCGGCCAGGAACAGCTCCACTGTGGCGCGGCCGATGCCGCTGGCGCCGCCCGTGATCACCGCCGTCTTGCCGCTCAGCCGTCCGCTCATCGTCTCTGTCTCCCTGCCTTGATTGAGGCGGGCAGGGGATCACGCCCGCTGCGGGCGGGCAAGCGCGAAATAAACACTGTTCACCTAAGCGGCGCCGGGCGCTTCAAAACGGTCCAGGCCCGGCGGCGCGGGCAGGCCGGGCGAGGCGAAGGCGATCACCTTGAACAGGGCGCCCATCTCCCCGGGTCCGGCCAGGCGCGCGGCCTGGCGCTCAATGCGCGCGCGGCTCGCCTCGTCCTGGCCCTGGGCCAGCAGCCCGGCGCGCACGTCAAGACCCAGACCTTTGAGGAAGGGGCCCTGTTCAACCGGCCCAAACACCTGCATCCCGGCCTTGAGCCCTTCGCGCGCCAGCGCGCCGAACGCCACCCAGGCGGTGAGGTCCGCCGTGCCCGGCGCGTCCAGCGGATCGACTTTCTCATGCTTGCGGATGGCCTGCAGCGTGTCGCCGGACTCTGGCTCGACCGCGCCGTAATCGATGAATAGCGCGTAGCCGGGATGGGCGGCGAAGCGTTCGGCCAGCGCGTTGATCAGCGGCGCGTCTGACGGGCGCAGCTCCACCAGCGTCCCGTCAGGCAGATCACGAAGGGGGGGCGCGATGAGGGCGAGATCGGCCGCGCTCAGCGGCGCGCCCAGCACAAAGGCGAAGCGCCCGGATTCATCAGGGTGGAGCGCCACGCAGCGCTCGCGCCACGCGCCGTCATGGCGGATCGCCTGGCGCACCGGCAGGCAGTCGAGAAATTCATTGGCCAGCAGCAAGGTGGGGCCGGGCCGCGCCGCTTCGAGCCGCGGCGCCCAGCGCAGCGGGACCGGCGCGCCGGACAGGTTCCTCCCCTGCACCATTTTCAGCGCCGGGCTCGCCTCCACGAGTGTCGCTTCGGCGGCGTCCACAAGGCCCGGCGCGGCGCGCAGAACGCGCAGCACATCGCTCATCATGCGCCCGGTGCCGGGGCCCAGCTCGATCAGCTGCACCGGATCGGGCGATCCCATCTGGCTCCAGCACTCCACCGCCCACAGGCCCAGAAGCTCGCCGAACATCTGGCTGATTTCCGGGGCGGTGATGAAGTCGTTATGCGCCCCCAGCGGATCCTTGGTGGCGTAGAAGCCCGCCACCGGATCGAACAGCGCCTCCATCATGAAGGCGCTGACCGGCAGCGGCCCCTCGCTGGCGATGCGCGCGCGCAGGCGCTCTGCCAGCATTTCGGCGGGTCGGAAGTCGTCTGTCATAGGCTCAGATCAGGCTTTCGCCGGGGTTTGCGTGAGCGCCCGCCGGATCAGCCAGGCGCCGGCCAGGATCATCGGAATGCATAGCAGCATGCCCATGGTGACATAGCCCTGCAGGGCTTCGGGCATATGCCGGTCAGGCTCGCGCACCAGCTCCACTGCGGCGCGGAACACGCCATAGCCCAGAAGGAAGGCGCCGGTGACCAGACCGGGACGCGCCAGCGCCCTGAAGCGCCAGACCAGCACGCTAAGGATCGCCAGCAGCACCGCGCCTTCCAGGAAGGCCTCGTAGAGCTGGCTGGGATGGCGGGCCAGGCACAGCGGATCATCCTCGAAGGTCATGGCCCAGGGCAGGTCCGGCGCCGGGCGCCCCCACAGCTCGCCATTGATGAAATTGGCCAGGCGCCCCAAAAGCAAGCCGATGGGCGTGGCCAGCGCGACCGCGTCTGCGACGCGCAGGAGCGGCGCCTTGTGGGCGCGGGCGGTGAAATACATCGCCAGCGCCACGCCGATCAGGCCGCCATGGAAGCTCATTCCGCCCTGCGTGATGCCGGTGATCACGCGCAGCGGCTCCTCCCAGATCATGCTGGTCTGGTAGAACAGCACAAAGCCGATGCGCCCGCCCGCGATCACGCCGACCATCACCCACAAAAGCAGGTCTTCAACAAATTTGGTGTCGAACGGCGCGGCTTGCGTCTTGGCCGTCGTCCCCCACAGCGCCGGGCGCTTGGTGATGTAAAGCACCAGCGCATAGCCCAGAAACAGCCCGGCGATATAGGCCAGCGCATACCAGCGCAGCTCGAACCAGCCGATCGAGAAGATCACCGGATCAATGAGATCGAAACTGGACTGGCAGGCCTGCATGGACGGGCTCCGGTCAGAGCTGGGGCGCGGTGCGGCGCCGCGCGCGTTGCATAAGGGTAGGGCGAACGCCTATATAGCGCCTTCATAGCAGAGCAGGCGGTGATGTCATGCAGTCTCGCACTCCCTTGTTCGCCGATTTCGCCGACCTGATGACCGACGCGTTCAGCGCCGCCCAGGCCGCCGGGGAAGAGGCGCGCGCGGTGTTACGCGCCCAGGCCGAACGTGTGGCGGGCGAGATGGATCTGGTCAGCCGCGACGAGGTCGAGGCGCTTCGCGCGCGCCTGGACGCCGCTCATGCGGATATCGAATCACTCAAGGCCCGGTTGGCCGCCCTTGAGGCCGCCGCCAGGCCTAAACCGGCCGCGCGCAAACCGGCGGCGAAACGCACTGCGGCAAAAAAGTCTAACTGAGCAAATACCTTCGCGCGCATCTCATAAGAGCGGTTGCGTGTGCGCAAGACGGCGGCTTACCGTTCCGTCATGCGCGGCGCCGCCCGTTTCTGAGTCGCCAGCGCAGTGAGGGGGAGAGGACCGGCATGGATCTCAATACCCAGGAAACAGCGGACATCTTCGATCCGCTTGAAGCTATCGAGCAGGCGGTCGCCTCCGAGCAATATCCCTATGAGCGCGACGAGCTGGAGCTGCACATGGCCGTGCCGGGCGCCTGGCGCGATCATCAGATCTGGTTCGCCTACCGCCCGGAGCTGGACGTCATCCATATCTGCGCCAGCCTGGAGCTGAAAGCGCCCGACCACCGCCTGCGCGAGGTGTGCGAGCTGATCGCGCGGCTCAATGAGCGGCTGTGGATCGGTCATTTCGACATCTGGAGTGATGACGGCTCCATCGTGTTCCGCCACGCGCTTACCCTGCCCGAGGCCGACCGGGTCACCGAAGCCCAGGCGGCGGCCCTGATCGCTGCGGCGCGCGAAGCCGGCGAGCGGCTCTACCCGGCCTTCCACTATCTGTTGTGGAGCGGCAAGTCGCCGGCCGAGGCGGTTTCGGCGGCCATGTTCGATACGGCCGGGGAAGCCTGACCGGACATGGCTGGACAAACGGGTTTAGTCGCGCTTGTGGGCGCCGGACGCATGGGATCGGCGCTGGCGGCTGGCTGGCTGAAGAAATCACGCAATCAGATCGCGCCCGAGCACATCGTGTTCGTCGATCCGCGCCCGTCGGAGTCGGCGGCGGAGCTGGCCGAACGCCATGGCGTGCGGGTCGCCGCGCAATTGAACAAGGCGCTGGCCGGCGAGGTCGCCGAGCTGGTGATTGCGGTCAAACCGGCCCTGGTGGGCGAGATTCTGGCGCCGCTCAAGGCGCAGCTCAGGCCTGACGTGCTGGCGGTGTCGATTGCGGCGGGCGTGCCGCTGCGCACGCTGGGCCGAGCGCTGCCCGGCCGTCCGGCCGTGCGCGCCATGCCCAACACGCCCGGCGCCATCGGCAAGGGGATTTCGGTGTGCGTGGCCAATGAGGCCGCCGATGCGCCCGAACTGCGCGCGCGCGCCGAGCGCCTGCTCAAACCCGCCGGGCCGGTGGAATGGGTCGAGGACGAGCGCCTGATGGACGTGGTCACGGCGGTGTCGGGTTCTGGCCCGGCCTATGTGTTCCTGTTCTGCGAGGCGCTGGCGGCTGCGGCCGAAGCTGAGGGCCTGCCGCGCAAGCTGGCCCAGGAGCTGGCCGTGCGCACGGTGGCCGGATCCGGCGCGCTCTTGACCAGCAATATGGGCGACGCCAGCGAGCTGCGGCGCATGGTCACCTCACCCGGCGGCACGACCCAGGCGGGTCTGGACTCCCTGATGGGCGGCGCGGGCCTGCCCGGCCTGATCCGCAACGCAGTGGCCGCCGCCGCTAGGCGTTCGCGTCAGCTGGGGGCTGATACGAATTAGGGGCGTTCCGCCACGCTTCGCGAAGCCCCTGAACGCGCTATGCTGGCGGGCATGAGCGCTGATTCCCGATACCGGTTTTACGAGTTCTTCTGCGGCGGCGGCATGGCCCGGCTGGGGCTGGGGCGTCATTGGCGGTGTGATTTCGCCAATGATATCGATCCGGCCAAGATCGCGGCCTACGCGGATAATTTCGGCGCGGACGTGCTGCGCCCCGGCGATGTGGGCGATGTGGCGCCGGACGAATTGCCAGGCGGCGCCGATCTCGCCTGGGCGAGTTTCCCCTGTCAGGATTTGTCTCTGGCCGGCCCGCGCGGCGGGCTGAAAGCCGCACGATCGGGCGTGTTCTACAGCTTCTGGCGCCTGATGGAGGCGCTGCAGGGCGAGGGCCGGGCGCCGCGCCTGATCGGGCTGGAGAATGTGCCGGGGCTTTTGACCTGTTCGGGCGGCGCGGACTTTACCGCCCTGTGCGAGGCGCTGGATGCGGGCGGCTACCGCTTCGGGGCGGTGGAGATTGACGCGCGCTGGTTCACGCCGCAATCGCGCCCGCGCCTGTTCGTGCTGGCGCTGCGCAAGGACATCCCCATCCCGGCCGATCTGGCGTTGGCGAGCGAGCCCGACCATCTCTCCCCCTTCCTGACCGGCGCGGTGCGCCGGGCGGCGGCGCGCCTGCCCGATCATCTCAAAGCCAACTGGGTGTGGTGGGCGCTGCCCGTGCCGCCGCGCCCCAATGCAGCGCTGATCGACATGCTCGATCCGCCGCGCGCCACGCCCTGGCATGCGCCGGAAGAAACCAAACGCCTGATCGCCATGATGAGCGCGCCGTCGCGTGAGCGCCTGACGGCAGCGCGCAGGTCGCCGGGACCGTCAGCTGGCGCGCTTTACCGGCGCATGCGGGTGGAGAATGGCGTGAAGGTGCAGCGCGCCGAAGTGCGCTTTGACGGGCTGGCGGGGTGTTTGCGCACGCCCGGCGGCGGCTCCTCGCGCCAGTTCGTGGTCTGGGTGAAGAGCGGCAGGGTGCGCACCCGGCCCATGACGGCGCGCGAATACGCACGGCTGATGGGCCTGCCCGAGGATTACATCCTGCCCGCGCGCGACAACGCCGCCCTGCATCTGGCCGGTGACGGCGTGTCGGTGGACGCCGTCGCCTTCCTGCGCGAAAACCTGTTCGAGCCGGTGCTGGATCACGCCCGCGCCGCCGTGATGGCTGCGGAGTAGGCCGGTGCGCGCTGCGGTGATCGGCAGCGGTATCGCCGGCCTCGCCAGCGCCGCCCATCTGGCCCGCGCCGGTCATCAGGTGACGATTTTCGAACGCTTCGCCGAGCCCCATCCCGTGGGCGCGGGCCTGCTTCTGCAACCCAGCGGGCTGATGGCGCTCGATACGCTGGGCCTGCGTGCGGGGGCCGAGGCGCGCGGCGCCCGTGTCAGCCGCCTGATCGGGCGCAATATGCGCGGCCGCGCCGTGCTGGACCTGCGATACAGCGACGGGCGCAAGGGCGATTACGGTATCGGCATTCACCGCGCCAGCCTGTTTGAGCTGCTGCTGGACGCCGCGCGCGAGGCGGGCGCCCACTGGCGCACGGGCGCGGACATTGTCGACATCTCCAGCCCTGACACCGATGCGCCCTGCCTCAAGCTGGCCGATGGCGAGACCACGGCGCCGTTTGATCTGGTGCTGGCATGCGACGGCGCCCATTCGCGCCTGCGCCGCATCGTCTGTCCGCAGGCGCGCGAGCGGGTGTTTCCCTGGGGCGCCTTCTGGGCGATCCGGCCCGATCCTGATGGCGCGCGCGAGGGTGAGCTTGAGCAGGTCTATGATGGCTGCCGCATCATGATCGGCCTGCTCCCCGTGGGCGATAACCCGGCTGACCCGCAAGGGCGCCCGGGGGTGAGCGTGTTCTGGTCGGTGCGCGGGGATCAGCGTGAGGCGGTCATGGCCGCAGGCGATGACGCCTTCCGCGCCGGTTTCGCCCGCTACTGGCCGCGCGCGGGCCTGGCGGTGGGGGAGGCGGGCCTCAATGATTTCGCCTATGCGTCCTATCAGGACACGCTGTGCCCGCGCTGGCGCCGGGGCCGGATCATGCTGCTGGGCGACGCCGCCCACGCCATGAGCCCGCAGCTGGGCCAGGGGGCGAACCTCGCCCTGTGCGACGCAGCGGCGCTGGCGCAGGCGATGGCTGACCATGCGCCGGTCCAGCACGCCATCAAGGCTGCTGAACGCTCGCGCCGGCCCGTCACCACCTATTACGGCCTGATGAGCCGGGCGCTGACCCCGGTCTTCCAGTCCTCCTCGCGGCTTCTGGGCTGGGCGCGCGATATTGTCTTCAACCTGTCAGGCCGCCTGCCGGGCCTGCGCCACTGGATGGGCTGGACCCTCACGGGCCGGGGGCGCATGCCATGGTGACTTCAAAGGGCAGCGACGTGTTCACGCCCGAGCAGCGCTCGGCGGTGATGGCGGCGGTGAAGGGGCGGGGCACAAAGCCGGAAATGATGGTGCGCAAGCTCGCCCATGGGCTGGGCTACCGCTTCCGCCTGCACCGCAAGGATCTGCCCGGCAAGCCCGATCTCACATTTCCCGGACGGCGCGCAGTGATCTTCGTGCATGGGTGTTTCTGGCATGGTCATGACTGCGCGCGCGGCGCCCGCCAGCCCAAACAGAACGCCGCCTACTGGACCGCCAAGATCGCCCGCAACAAGGCGCGCGACGCGGCCAATGCGGCGGCGCTGACGGATGCTGGCTGGCGCGTCATGATCGTGTGGGAGTGCGAGATGAAGGACCGTGCGGGGCTGGCTGCGCGCCTGCAAGGCTTTCTCGGTCCACCCGGCGAGGCTTCAGCGCGGCGCGTTTGACGCCCGCCGCCAGCCGGTCTAAAGCCCGCAATCCCTTGTTCCAGCAGCAGGCTGCGTCCCGCCATGACCGTCAAAGTCCGCTTCGCCCCGAGCCCGACCGGGCGCATCCATGTGGGCAATGTGCGCACCGCGCTGATGAACGTGCTGTTCGCGCGCTCGCAGGGCGGGCAGGTGCTGCTTCGCATCGACGATACGGACCTGGAGCGCTCCACGGCCGAATACGAGCAGGGCATCAAGGATGACCTGACCTGGCTGGGCTTGCACTGGGACGAGACGTTCAATCAGTCGCACCATTTTGACCGCTTCGAAGCGGCCAAGACGCGCCTGATCGAGGCGGGGCTGCTGTATCCATGCTACGAGACCGAGGACGAGCTCGACCGCAAGCGCAAGATCCAGCGCGCGCAGGGCAAGCCGCCGGTCTATGACCGCGCCGCGCTGGACTTGACCGACGCCGAGCGCGCCGCGCTGGAGGCTGAAGGGCGCACGCCGCACTGGCGCTTCAAGCTGTCGGGCGGGCGCATTGAATGGACCGATCTGGTGCGGGGCGAGAGCCATATCGAGACCAGCTCGGTCTCCGACCCGATCCTGATCCGCGCCGACGGCAGCTATCTCTACACCCTGCCCAGCGTGGTCGATGATCTCGACGCCTCGATCACCCACATTATCCGCGGCGAGGACCACGTTACAAACTCGGCTGCGCAGATCGAGATTTTCGAGGCGCTGGGCGGCAAGGGCGCTGCGCCGCAAATGGGCCACCACCCGCTTTTGGTAGGCAAGGACGGAGAGAAGCTCTCCAAGCGTCTGGGCTCGCTGTCGGTGCAGGGCCTGCGCGAGGAGGAGGGTATCGAGCCGATGGCGGTGCTGTCCCTGCTGGCCAAGCTCGGCACGTCCGATCCGGTGGAGGCGCGCGCATCGCTGCAGGCGCTGGCGGACGATTTTGATCTCGCCAAGCTGTCGCGCACGCCCGCGCGTTTTGATCCAGCCGATCTCGAACGCCTGAACGCCAAGCTGGTCCACGAGATGAGCTATTTGGATGTGAAGGAGCGTCTGGCCGCGCTCGACGCCGATGGCGGCGAGGCGTTCTGGACGGCTGTGCGCGACAATCTGGTGCGCGTGCGCGATGTCACCGAGTGGCGCCAGCTCATCGACGGCCCGGTCACCCCGGTGATCGAGGACGCGGCGTTTGCAACAACCGCCGCAGAGCTCCTGCCCGAAGGTCCCCTGGACGGGGCCAGCTGGAGCGAATGGACCGGCGCGGTGAAAGCCGCCACGGGCCGCAAGGGCAAGGAGCTCTTCATGCCGCTGCGCCTGGCGCTGACCGGCCAGCCGCGCGGACCGGAAATGGCCGTGCTGCTGCCGCTAATCGGCGCCGAGACGGCCCGCGCCCGGCTGCTGGGTCAGGTGCGTTAGGCGGCGCTCACTCGTCTGCGGCCTCCAGCGCCGGGATCAGCACCACGTTGAAATCGCCCCATTCCCCGTCAATGCGGGCGTCGGCGAGGGCGCGGTAGTCGGGATCATCCCAGAAATCGCGCGCCGACTGCATGTCCGGCCAGCGGCTGAGCACGATGGACTGGAAGCCGGTCCCGCCTTCCAGCGTCTCCACATCCCCTGTCACCGCCATATAGCGCCCGCCATGGCGCGCATACAGCTCTGGCAGGCCCGGCATATAGCCGGAGAAGAAGGCCGGGCGGTCATGGACCGTGCCCATCACGATCATATAGGCGCCGTCCGCCGGCGCAGGAGCGTCCGCATTGGCGGCGTTGGCCGATGAACCGCCTGCGGCGAACAGCTGGCCCTGGCCCAGAACCAGCCCAAGCGACAGGCCGGCCAAGCCTGCGCACGCTGCGATCAGCACGCTTCGCATCAGTGTCATGACATCGTCTCCCCTCGTGTCCGGCCCCGGCCAATAGCTTGGCGCCGGCAGGCGGGACTGAAAAGATATATCTTTTCCATTCCCTCTCGCGCCGGTCTTGCTATCCTTGTCCGGACACGGCGCGGGACTCAAGGCGCCTGCGGCACGATTGCGGGAGGGAATATCCACCATGGTTATCAGATGGCTAGCAAAATTCGGGGTGCTGATCGGGGCGCTGGGCTGGAGCGCGGCGGCCTCCGCCGAGGAGACCGGCCCCTTCACCCAGGAGATTTTCGATGCCTGGATCGAGGCGCGGGCCGGGACCGGCGAGCCGGTCTACTGGTATTCCACCGGCACGGTGCGCGCCTATCCGTCGGGCGAGCTGCTCTACACCATGGAAGGGTTCGACACGGCGGTATCCTACCGCCCTGAAGGCCATGGCGCCCCCATCGCCCACCAGTACGGGCGCAAGATCTTCATCTACCGCGATCCGGTGACCGGCGAGGTGGCGCGCGAGGCCAATGGCATGGCCATCGACCCCATCGCCTACCCCTATCAGTTCATCGAATACCGCCTGGACGAGGGAGAGGTGATCGGCGTGGTCGAGCAGGGCTCGGGGGCGCGCTTCCAGTCCATCGAAGCCGAGCCCATGAGCTGGCGCCGGCTTGGCGACACCTATGTGTTCACCGCGCCGCTGTTTCTCGACTTCGCCATTCCCGGAACCGACCGCCGGGTGGAGGCCTGGGAGAATTATGACTTCTTCATCCAGCCTGAAGGCGTGGCCCGGCGCCACCAGCTGAGCTGGGCGCGCATCGGCCGCATGCCGCCCTGGGCCGGCGGTCAGATGGCGGTGCTGCACCTCGTCAACTGGCGGGTGGATACGTATGAGGAACTGCCCGCCTCCATCCGCGAATACGTCGAGGCCGAAGCGCCGCTCTGGCTTGAGCCGCCGGTTGATCTCGACGCCATCCGCGCGCTGCAGCAGGGGGAGTAAGCGCCATGAGCACCGGGATCATCCGCACTCTGGTCTGCGCCGCCGCCGTGCTGGCGCTCTCGGCGTGCAGCGAGGCGGACCCCGTGACGCCGGGCGCGGAGCCTGAGGCTGAGCTGAGCGAGCCCGCCGCCCTGTCCGGCGCGGCGATCGCAGCGCTGATGGCGGGCCGGTTCGACAATGCCGCCCAGTCGGAAGCCGACGGGCGTACGCGCCTGCATGTCATCCACGAGGCGGCGGGGAGCGAAACGCTCGGCGGCGCGCTGATCTACGCCCAGCTCCATACCGGCGGGCCGGACGGGCCGGTCTACCGCCAGCGCGTCTATCAGTTTGCCGATGCGCCAGGCGCGGACGGGCGCCTGCCCATGGCGGTGTGGACGCTGCGCGATCCGGCGGGCTTTGTGGACGCCGCCGCGCGCGCGGACCGCCTGACCGCCCTGACGCAAGATGATCTCGAACGCTTCGATCCGGGCTGCGACTTTTACTGGACGGGGGAGGGTGCGCTCTTCCTTGGCGAGATCACCAAGGGTGATTGTCTGATACAGTCCCGGCGCACCGGGCGCGAGCTGGTGGTGACGGCCGAATTCACGATCTCGCCTGAACGCTTCACCCACGGCGAGGCAGGACGTTATCAGGATGACGGCGAATACGCCTTCGCGCCCGAGGGCGGCATGCCCAATCTCTATGACCGGCTGACTGATCCAGACGCAAACGGACGCTGATTCATGACCCAGAGTTTCGAGCCCACCATGATCCGGTCCGACAAGACCGCGCGCGAGATTTTTGAGGAGGTGCGCGCTAACCCCGCCCGCGCCCGCTTCGGCTTTGGCGAGCGGCTGGCCATCGTCAATGTGGACCCGCAAAAGGCCTATACCCGGCCCGATCTGTTCCCCAAGACCGCCTATGTGACGGACCCGGATCAACTCACCCATATCAACGCCATCTCCAAACTGGCCCGCGCCAAGGGCCTGCCGGTGGCATGGACCCATGTCGCCTATATGGACAACGCGGCGGATGCAGGCGTGTGGGGCACGCGCACCGACACGCCCGACAGTCTGCAGAACATCAAATACGGCTCGGACCGCCACGCCTTTGACGACCGGGTGGAGATCGATGAACGCATGGATGCGGTCTACACCAAGCGTATGCCGTCAGCCTTTTTCGAAACCCCGCTGGCGAGCTTTCTGACCTGGCATCGCGTGGACACCGTGGTGGTCACCGGCGGGTCCACCTCGGGCTGCGTGCGCGCCACGGCGGTGGATGCGCTCAGCCACGGCTACCGCACCATCGTCCCCATCGAATGCGTCGCCGACAAGCACGAGAGCTATCACTTCGCCAATCTCACAGACCTCCTCATCAAATACGCCGACGTGGTGGAGGTGCAGGAGGTCTATGAGTGGCTGAAAGGGTATGGGGGCAGGGCCGGGTCATGACCGCCGACCCCAATCTCTACGATTACAACCCCTATTCGGGCCGGCCGAAGATCGAGTGGCCCGGCGGCAAGAAGCTCGCCTTCTGGATCGCGCCCAATATCGAGTTCTACGAGTTCGATCCGCCGAAAAATCCCAAACGTCCCGGCTGGCCGCGTCCGGCGCCGGATGTGACCGGCTATTCCCAGCGTGATTACGGCAACCGCGTGGGGCACTGGCGCCTGATGGAGATGATGGACCGGCACGGGCTTCGCGGATTGGTCAGCCTGAACGTGGCCATGTGCGACCATTGCCCGGAAATCATCGAGGCGTGCGCGGCGCGCGGCTGGGAGTTCTTCTCCCACGGCGTTTACAACACGCGGTTCTCCTACGAGATGGACGAGGCGCAGGAGCGCGCGGTGCTCGCCGATTCCATCGCCACGGTGGAGGCCGCCACCGGCCAGCGCATTCGCGGCTATCTGGCGCCGGCCCTGACCCATACGACGCGCACGCTCGACCTCATCGCCGAGCACGATTTCTGGTACACGTGCGACCTGTTCCAGGATGATCAGCCCCAGCCGGTGAAAACCAAAACGGGCAAGCTCGTCTCCATGCCCTATTCGCTGGAGGTCAATGACGTCATCACCTACGGCCAGTTGGCCATGGACCCGTGGCGCTACGCCGATGTGCTCAAGCGCCAGTTCGACCAGCTCCTGAAAGAGGGCGAGGCCAGCGGCACGGTGATGTGCATTCCGCTCCACGCCTATCTGGTCAGCCAGCCGCACCGTCTGAGGGCGTTCGAAACCGCGCTCGCCCATATCACAGGCCACTCAGGCGATGTCTGGTTCGCCACGGCGCAGGAGATCGCCGGACATTTCCGCGAGCATTTCTGGGATGTGGTCCAGGACGATCTGGACGAGAAGGGCCTCAACACCGGTGGAACGGCGTTCGACGCGTGGGCCGCGTCATGAGCCTCGATCCGACGTATCTCGACTACCCCAGGCGCGGCTATGGCCAGGACATGGACCGTTATGACTGGGCGCTGGCGAAGGACCGTGCACCGGTACGCCTGGCGTCGGGGGCGCAGGTCGCGGCGATGATCGTGGTGGCGTGCGAGCATCATGTCATCGATCCCAAGAAATCCCCCTTCGCCCATCCCCACGGCATGGTCACGCCGTTCCCCGATCTGCGCCATTTCACATCGCGCGATTATGGCAACCGGGTGGGCGTGTTCCGCATTCTGGAAGCCCTGCGCGCGCGCGGGCTGACGGCGACGTTCGCGCTATCGTCGGCGCTGCTGGAGCGGGCGGCGCCGCTGGTAGACGCCATCCTCAATGACGGCCACGAGATCGCGGCGGCGGGCCTGCATGGCGACGCCATCCACCATTCCGGGCTCAGCGAGGACGAGGAACGCGCCATGATCGGCCAGGTCCACGAGGCCTTCGCCGCGGCGGGGCTGGAGCCAACCGCCTGGCTGTCGCCGGCCCGCCAGCAAAGCTTCAACACGCCGGACCTCCTCACCGAAGCCGGCTTCACCCGTGTGCTCGACTGGGAGAGCGACTCTGTCCCCCTCAATCTTCGCACCGCCAACGGGCCCCTTGCCGCCCTGCCGCTGTTCAACGAGCTGGAGGATTTTAAACTTCTGGTGGAGCGCAAGCAGGATGAGGCGCTCTGGACGCGCCAGATCCTCGAAGCGAAGGATTTCCTCAAATCCGAGCACGCCAGCCGCGGCGCGTCGGTGCTGGGCTTCCAGCTCACCCCGTTTGTGGCCGGTCAGCCCTTCCGCATCAGCGCGCTTGAAGCGCTGCTGGATGGGTTCGCCGGGGATGAGGCGGTGTGGTGCGCGGGGGCGGGCGATATCATCGGCGCCTTCGAAGCGGCCTCCCCGTGAGCGCCTTGCGCGGATGGGAGGATTTGCGCGCCTTTGCGCTGGCGCTGGATCTGCCTTGTGTGGAGGACTGCGTCTCCTGGGGCAATCCGGGCCTCAAGGCCCATGGCAAGCTGTGGACCTGGTGGGCGCCGCAAGCCTATGCCGACGCGCCGGTGTTCAAGGTGGCCGCCGAGGAGCGCGATTTTCTGATCGAGGCGGCGCCGGAAGTCTTCTTCACCACCGATCATCACCGCCCCCACGGCCTCATCCTGATGCGGCCCGACGCGTTCGACGCCGAGTGGGCGCGCAGCAATCTGTTCAGGGTCTGGCGCCGGCAGGCGCCCAAGCGCGTGCTGAAAGACTGGGACGCGGCCAACGCCCACCGGTTGAAGGAATTTGGATATGACCACACGCCGTAACCTCATCTCCGGCGTGGCGGCGCTGGCGGGCCTCGCCGCGCTTCCAGGGATCGCGCGCGGGGATGATCCGCGCTACTCGGCCTGCGCGCTGCAGGTTGTGTGTGATGCGGTCAATCAGGACGCCAGCGTGGACGCGGCGCGGGCGCGCATGATGGCCTCGATCGCGCGCATTGGCGGCCAGATCGCGGCATCAAAGGGCTTCCTGCGCACCTTCAACGGCACGGAGCTGAAACTCGTCTGCCTGCCCGAATACTTCCTGACCGGTTTTCCCTTGCGCGAAAGCCGCGAGGAGTGGAAGGCCAAGGCGGCGCTGGATATCGGCGGCGCCGAATATGAGGCGCTGGCGGCCATCGCGCAGCGCCAGAGCGTCTATCTCGGCGGCAATGTCTATGAGAATGACGAGAATTTCCCGCAGCTCTACTTCCAGACCAATTTCCTGATCGCGCCCAATGGCGAGACCGTGCTGCGCTACCGGCGCATGATCTCGCTCTACACGCCCACCCCCTATGATGTGTGGGACCGGTATCTGGATGTGTACGGCATGGACGCGGTCTTCCCCGTGGCGCGCACGGAGCTTGGCGTGATCGGCTCCATCGCGTCGGAGGAAATCCTCTATCCTGAAATTGCGCGCATGCAGGCGCTCAAGGGCGCCGAGATTTTCCTGCATCCCACGTCGGAGATCGGCTCGCCCCAGCTCACGGTGAAGCACCTCTCCAAGCGCGCGCGGGCGGTGGAGAACATGGCCTATGTGGTCTCGGCGAACTCAGCCGAGATCACCGGCACGCCGGTGCCCTCGGCCTCCACCGACGCCATGAGCAAGATCGTCGACTGCAACGGGCGCGTCCTCGCCGAAGCCGGCCCCGGCGAGAGCCTCAACGCCAATGCCATCCTGGACCTGCCGGCCTTGCGCGCCGCCCGGTCCCGCACCGGCATGAGCAATCTCCTCACCCGCCTGCCGCTTGCCGCCTTCGCGCCGGGCTATGCTGATAGCGTCTCCCAGGAGCCCAACGCCATGGCCGACGGCCGCATGCTCACCCAAGGCGAAGCGATCGAGCGCCAGCGCGCGCGGATCAACCGCCTGCGTGAGGCGGGGGTGTTCGAGGCGCCGTAGGGCGGCATTCGCCACCTTTCAGGACAAACGCTCCGCCGGCAGCCCCTACGCCACACTCCGGCGTTCGATCGCGGTCACAGACCAGATCAGGGCGATGATCCAGCCGATCACGGTCCAGCCCAGCAGCAGGTTGGTCAGGAAGATCGCAAACCCGTTATGGTGGCTGCGCGCCAGCGCGATGATGGTGGGCAGGAAGTGCAGGAGAACCAGCGCAAAGAGGATTTCCATGGGGAGGCTCCTTTATCGATTTTCGATAAAGTTAGCGGCTCCCGCGCGTGCTGACAAGGGGGTGATTGATCAGGCCCGCGGCTTGACCACGGTCTCCAGCCCGGCGTCCAGGCGCTCGCGGTAGCGCACCGGGCTGATCGGGGTGTGGGTGGAGTGCAGGCGCCAGCGTCCGAAATCATCACGCACCGGCACGCTGACGGAGTGGAAGCACAGCGGCTGGCCGCCTGCGGCGCGGGTGCGCCAGGTGCTTTCGCTGACCGGAGCCTCGCCCTCGAACGCGCCAGCATCGAGCAGGGTGACGAACTGGCGGTCGGCGTCCTCGCCCAAAAGGCCTTCCAAAGCGTCGCCGTCGCGCGAGGTTTCGAAAGTCCCGCCCAGCGCCCGGAATCCGGCGGAGAACTCGCACAGGCGCACCGCGCCGCCTTCATGGGCCAGCAGGCTCGACAGGGCGGGGGAGAGCGCCACCGTGGCGCGCCAGTCGTCGAAGATCAGCCGGTTGCAGGGCCGCTCCAGCAAATCCTTGATCCGCGCGCAGAGCGCTTCGGACGGCGAGGCCACGCCGGTCTCCAGGCGCGACAGGAAGGCCTGGCTGACGCCCAGCTCCTCGGCCAGCGCGATCTGCTTGAGATTCATGCGCCGGCGAAACGCTCTCAGGCGCGCGCCCCATTCGCTTACAAGCATTTTAACCCCGTCAATAACTGTCGACGGGGAGATTATGTAGATCGCCCCGCGCGCGAGCCAACTGCCCGTGCGCGGGGCGCGCCGGCGTTACGCGTCGGGGAATTGATAGTCCTTGAACATTTCGCGCAGCTTGGTCTTGAGGATCTTGCCCGTGGCGCCCAGCGGCATCTCCTCGATGAACTCGATTCCCTCGGGAAGCCACCATTTGGGCACGCGTTCGGCGAGATATTCGCGGATGGATTCGGCCGTTGGCGTGGTGTTCGGGCGCGGCTGGATGATCAAGAGCGGGCGCTCCTGCCATTTGGGGTGCGGCATGCCGATGGCGGCGGCCATCAGCACGTCCGGGTGGCCCATGGCGGCGTTTTCCAGATCGATGGAGCTGATCCATTCCCCGCCCGACTTGATCACGTCCTTGGACCGGTCGGTGATGGTCATGTAGCCGTCTTCGTCGAGATAGCCGACATCGCCGGTGCGGAACCAGCCGTCATCGGTGAAGGCTTCGGGACCTGCGCCGCGGAAATAGCTTTCGATGATCCAGGGCCCGCGCACCTGGATATGGCCGGACGACTGGCCGTCGCGCGGCAGCACGTTTCCGTCATCATCGACCGCGCGCATCTCCACGCCGAAGATCAGCCGGCCCTGCTTGAGCTTGATCTTGACCTTCTCGTCCTCGGACAGATCATCATGCTTGGGCAGAAGCTTGCCGACCGTGCCCAGCGGGCTCATCTCGGTCATGCCCCAGCCCTGCTGCATGTTCACGCCGTACTCGCCTTCATAGGCGCGCAGCAGCGCTTCGGGCATGGCAGAGCCGCCCATCAGCACGTTCTGGACTGAATCGATGCGCTTGCCGCTCTCGCGCAGATACTGCAGCAGGCCGAGCCACACGGTGGGAACGCCCAGCACCTGGGTCACGCTTTCACTCTCGATCAGGCCTTGAAGGCTGGCCCCGTCGAGCTGCGCGCCGGGCATCACCAGCTTGGCGCCGCCCATGGCCGCCGCATAGGGCACGCCCCAGGCGTTGACGTGAAACATCGGCACCACCGGCATGATCACGCCGCGCGACCCAACCCCGATCACGTCCTCGGCCAGGCACGCCATGGCGTGCAGCACGGTGGAGCGGTGCGAATAGAGCGCGCCCTTGGGCTCGCCCGTGGTGCCCGACGTGTAGCAAAGCCCGGCGGCCGCGTTTTCGTCAAAGCTCGGCCAGTCATAGACCGGATCGGCGTTGGCCAGCAGGGTCTCGTAGACTTGGGTCTTGGTTTTCATTTCCGGCTTGGTGGCCGTGCCGGTCATCACCACCCAGCTTTTGACCGTCTTGCAATGGGCCGCGACAGCGTCGACCAGCGGCGCAAAGGTGACGTCGAAGAAGACATGCTTGGCCTTGGCGTGATTGATCACCCAGGCGAGCTGTTCGGGCCCCATGCGCGGATTGGCGGTGTGGATCACCGCGCCCACGCCGGACACGGCGTAATAGAGCTCCATGTGCCGGTGGGTGTTCCACGCGATGGTGGTGATGCGGTCGCCGGACTTCACTTTAAGCGGCCCGGTCAGCGCATTGGCCAGTCGCTGGGTGCGCGCGTGGCAGTCGGCATAGCCGTAGCGGTGGACCTGACCGGTGTCGGGCATGCGCGAGACGATCTCGCGCTTGCCGTGGTTCAGGGCCGCATGTTTGAGAATGTCCGCTATCATGAGCGGACGGTCCATCATCTGACCGCGCAGCATTGGTGTCTCCTCCCCGTGGCGTGTCGGGCGCGCATGTGCTGTGCGCCGCATCTCATATTTGAGCTGGCGACATGAAAGGCGCACCGGCCCGCAAGCGCAATCCCTCGGACGCAGAAATCCGCTTGCGGGATGGGGGGAGGTGAGGGCGCCTCCACGATCAGCGGGCGATTGATAATCGCCCTGTGCGAGCAAATGCTTGCTTGCCACATTCTTGCGATCTGCCTAGCCTCAACGGCTAGGGTGTTTAGGGGTGGTCATGACTGAGGCAATTGAATTCTTGTCGGCGAGGGGGGAGCGGTCTCGGCTTTTTCCGGTTCTTGCAGACAGTTCAAAGGAGGGAAGAACGCATTCCATCGTTCTGGCGTGTCTAGAGCAGATACCGGAGTTTAGCGCCGCGCTGCTCGGCTCGGTCGGTCGGCGTGTTGGAGCCCAGTCCAAGGTGCAGACCTACACTGAAGTGGCGTTCCCGAAACGAGCTGAAAAAGGGTCGCGGCCTGATGGGCTGATTGTTTTGGATACAGGCAGAACGCGCTGGAGCGCCTTTATTGAGGCCAAAGTCGGCACCACGCAACTAGATCAGGCTCAGGTCGAAGAATATCTCAGGCTGGCCAAGGATGCCGGCGTAGACGCTGTCATTACCTTCTCTAACCAGTTTGCCCCACTTCCGTTTCATCATCCCCTTCAGGTCGACAAGAGGCTCTTGAAGAAGGTCGAGCTCTATCATTTTTCCTGGTACGCGATCCTGACTATGGCCAACCTTTTGAGGATTGGCGATGAGGTGAAAAGCGAAGTTCACAAATACATGCTTCGCGAACTAGAGCGCTTCCTCCTGCATCCGAGCGCGGGATTGCGGCGGTTCGACCAGATGTGTCCCGAATGGACGGTCGTCGTTGATCGTCAACGAACCGGATCGAAGCTCTCCAAGACATCGGAAGAGGTTCAGAAGGTGGTCGCTGACTGGCATGCCGAGCTGCGCGACCTGTGCCTTTTATTGTCCAGGCGGACAGGGGAGGCGGTTACAGTGCGCTTGCCGGTGAGGCATCGTGGCGATCCAAGGCTTCGCCTCGCTGACGATTCAGAAACGCTGGCAAAGAGCGGATTACTGCAGGGATGTCTGCAAGTCCCGCGGCTTGAAGGCGATATCGAGGTGGAAGCTGACCTGACCAGCCGAACAACTCGCCTTTCAATGAGGTTCAAGGCTCCAGGCGACAAATCGCAGCAGAAGTCGAGGCTGAACTGGCTGCTCAAGCAACTCAAAGATCAAAGCGGCGAAGACATTCAGATCATCACCCACTGGCCGGGCAAGGCTGCCGATACAATGTCCACGCTGGCCGAGGCTCGAGAAAGCCCGGAACTGCATAGCCACCCGACCAGGACCCTGTTGCCCAGCGCGTTCACCGTCATGCAATTGATGTCAGATGGGCGGCGATTTGCAGGACGGCGCACATTTATCGAGACGCTGGAGGTGCTGGTGGCGGAGTTCTATGCGTCGGTGGCTGAAGTGGTGACCCCGTGGCGCGAGCCTGCCCCCAAGATGCGAGCAGCCGTTGAGGAAATCCGGCAGGAAGATGATGGCGATCAACAAGTGAGTGCTGATCGCGCGGGCTGATTGGCGTTCTGGCCGGGCATAGTCCCAAGCGCGAACCAGCCCCCTGATTTCCGGCCCCGGCAAATCAGCACCGGCCTCATAGCTGCGCCTGGCGAGCACCTGGCGGCCGGCATGGCCTTCGCCGCTATCTCGCGGGCTCGCGGCTACCTGGTGCGGAGGCTGTTGCAAGCGTTCCGGATGCGATAGATTCGGTCAGTTTAGCGAGACAAGGCAAACCTTCGCGTTGGCTGCGGGTTCCGCGGCTGCGGCATGTTCGCCGGGTGTGTTTTCGCGCCGGAGCGGCCATGCTCGGGCTGGCTGGAAGAGGAAGATGATGATGAAGGTCGAGGATCTCGCCATCCTGATCACCGGCGGCGCGCGGGGCATTGGCGGCGCAACGGCGCGGCTTCTGGCCGAAGGCGGCGCAAGGGTGATGATCACCGACGTCCTGGACGAGGAGGGCGCCGCCCTGGCCGAGAGCCTCGGCCCGAACGCGCGCTACAGGCGCCTCGACGTCACCGATCCGTCAGACTGGGAGGCCGCGGTGGCGGCTGCCGAAGAAGCCTTCGGAAAGCTCAACGCGCTGTTCAACAACGCCGGCATCGTGACCTTCGCCGGGGTGGAGGACTGCTCGGTCGAGGAGTTTCGCCGGGTTCAGGACATCAACGTGCTCGGCGTGTTTCTGGGCATCAAGACCTGCGCCCCGGCGATCCGGCGGGCCGGCGGCGGCGCGATCGTCAACAACTCCTCCACTGCGGGCATGCAAGGCTATGCCGGCATCGCCGCCTATGTGGCCAGCAAATGGGCGGTGCGGGGGTTGTCCAAGGCCGCCGCCCTGGACCTCGCGCGCGACGGCATCCGGGTCGTGTCGCTGCACCCGGGACCGATCCGCACGCCGATGACCGACGACCTGCCGCGCGATATGGCGGCGACCCAGCCGCTGCCGCGCTTTGGCGAGCCCGAGGAGGTGGCGGCGATGACCCGCTTCCTGCTGTGCGAGGCGACATACTCCACTGGTACCGAATTCGTGATCGACGGCGGCGCCATCGTCGGCCAGCTTGAGGCGATTACGAGGGACTGACCGTGTGCTTCCGGACCGGGTGATGGCGCCGCCGCGCGCAGGGCCGGCCTGTGATCGTCGCCTCTGCCCGCCATGCCCGCGGCGCATCCACTGAAGCGGAAGGCGATCGGCAGGGCGGATATCAGCACGCCCCCTGATTGGCATCCGATCAGGCCGGGTGTAATCCCGAGCCATGACCCAACCTGATCTTCCACCTCTCCCCGATTTCAACGATGTTCGCGCCGCCGCCGCGCGGCTTGCCGGCCACGCGGTGCGCACGCCCTTGCTGTCCTGTCCGGCGCTGGATGCGCTGACGGGCGGGCGGGTTCTGCTCAAGGCCGAGCCCTTGCAGCGCACCGGATCGTTCAAGTTTCGCGGCGCCTGGAATGCGCTGTCGAAACTGGATGCAGACGAGCGCGCGCGCGGGGTGGTGGCGTTCTCCTCGGGCAATCATGCGCAAGGGGTGGCCGAGGCGGCGCGCCTGCTGGGCATGAGCGCCACCATCGTCATGCCGTCCGATGCGCCGGGCATCAAGCAGCGCGGGGTGATCGCGCGCGGGGCGCAGCTGCGGCTTTATGACCGCGACACGCAGAGCCGCGAGGCGATCGCCGATGAAATCAGCGCCGCTGCCGGCGCGGTGATCATCCCGGCCTTCGACCACCCTGACATCATCGCCGGGCAGGGCACGGCGGGGCTGGAGATTTTCGAGACGCTGAGCGAAGAGGGCCTGACCGCCGACCGGCTAATCTGCTGCGTGGGCGGGGGCGGGCTGATCGGCGGCATCAATCTGGCGGCCGGGGCGCTGTCGCCGGAGACGCAGATCTGGGGCGTGGAGCCTGAAGGGTTTGACGACACCGCCCGTTCGTTGGCCTCGGGCCGGCGCGAGAGCAATGCGCGGCGCAGCGGCTCTCTGTGCGACGCCCTGTTGTCCGAGCGCCCCGGCGAGCTGACCTTTGCGATCAACCAGCCGCGCCTGACCGGCGTGGCGGTGATCAGCGACACGCAAGCGCTGAGCGCCATACGCTTCGCCTTCGAGCACCTGAAAATCGTGCTGGAGCCCGGCGGCGCGGCTGCGCTCGCCGCCGTGCTGGCGGGGCGGGTGGACGTGTCGGAGGGATTGAGCGTCGTGGTGCTGTCAGGCGGCAATGTGGAGCCGGAGTTGTTTGCGCGGGCGCTGGCTTGAGGCCTGACGCCTACAGCCCGCAGGCGAAGCGGCCCTCGCACACTGTGGAGACCAGGGCCATATAGGCCAGCACGGCCACCGCCCACATCAGCGGCAGGAACAGGGCCAGGCGCCAGCCCGTGCCGGGACGGCGGAAGATCAGGAAAGCAAACCAGCCCAGCACCAGCCCGGCGCCGGCCGTCAGCGGACCGGCGGACAGGAAGATATAGACCGCCTGCTCCACGGTGGGATTAGTGCTGACAGCCTGCAAATTGGAGAAGGTGACGACATTGGGTATCCACAGCTGGAACCCCGCCCAGCCGATGGCCATGGCGACAAGGCTTGCCAGAACCATGGCGAAGACTGCTAAGACCGTAATGCGCGGTGCTTCGACCGCGTCGAGACCGTCTCTCATTGTGCCCTCCCTGGATGCCCGCTCATGACCCTGTCCGTCGCCAGCTGGAACGTCAATTCGATCAAGGCGCGCCTTCCCAATGTGCTCGACTGGCTGAAGGACGCGCGCCCGGATGTCGCCTGCCTTCAGGAGATCAAGACCGTGGACGAGGCCTTCCCCGCCATGGAGCTTGAAGACCTAGGCTATAATGTGAAGACGGTGGGGCAGAAGAGTTATAATGGCGTCGCCATCCTGTCACGGCGCCCTATCGAGGAAGTCGCGCTGA
This sequence comes from Oceanicaulis sp., assembly GCA_020832735.1. GTDB lineage: Bacteria > Pseudomonadota > Alphaproteobacteria > Caulobacterales > Maricaulaceae > Oceanicaulis. The sequence goes on along the minus strand of JAFIEB010000138.1, from coordinate 4,580 downwards.
CCGCCCTGCCAGGCGATAGCGAGGATGAGCAGGCGCGCTATATCGAGACTGTGATCAGCGCTGATTCAGGCCCTGTGCGCGTCGCGTCCATCTACCTGCCCAACGGCAATCCCGCGCCGGGACCGAAATTTGACTACAAGATCGCCTGGATGAAGCGCCTGCATGCGCGCGCCGCCGCGCTGCTGGCGTTCGAGGAGCCGGTGATTCTCGCTGGCGACTACAACGTCATCCCGCGTGACAGCGACGTGCATGACCCGGCGGCGTGGGAGGGCGACGCCCTGACGCGGCCTGAGTCGCGCGACGCCTTCGCCGCGATCAAATGGCTGGGCTATGCCGACGCGTTCGAGCAGGTGGACGGGCGCGCCCACCAGTACACGTTCTGGGACTATCAGGCCGGCGCCTGGAATAAAAACAACGGCATCCGCATCGACCACCTCCTCGTCAGCCCGCAAGCGGGCGACCGGCTGAAATCGGTGGAGATCCACAGCGCGGTGCGCGGACGCGAGAAGGCGTCCGATCATGTGCCCATCATGGGCGTGTTCGACCTGTAGAAGGCGGCGCGCCTAAAGCGCGCGCACGGCCTCGAGCACCTCTTCCACATGGCCTGGCACTTTCACCTTGCGCCAGACGCGGGCCACGGCGCCGTCCGCGCCGATCAGGAAGGTGGCGCGCTCGATGCCCATATAGGTCTTGCCGTACATCTGCTTTTCCACCCACACGCCATAGCGCTCGCACACATCGCTGTCCGCGTCCGAGGCGAGGATCACTTTCAGGCCATGTTTGTCGCGGAACTTGTCATGCTTGGCGGCGGTGTCCTTCGACACCCCGATCACCGCCGCGCCGGCCTTGGCGAATTCATCGGCCAGCTCTGAAAACCCGATGGCCTGTTTCGTGCAGCCCGGCGTATCATCCTTGGGGTAGAAATACAGGACCACCGGCTTGCCAGCGAACTGCGCCAGAGACACCTCGCGCCCGCCATCAGCCGGCAGGGTGAAGCACGGGGCCTTGTCCCCGGCCTTGATATCGCCCATCACTTGCTCCTGTTTCCGTCCGGCGGGCCGTTCCCGCCACATCCAGCGGCGAAGATTGTCCGCCGCACCTGTCCCGTAAAGGGGCGGAGCTGAAATGACCGTGCAGGCAGAAAAATCCGTCCGCCGCATCTTGCGACTGGCGGTGCTGTATACGCTTGAAGCCGCCTCGGTGCTGCTGGCGCTGGTCATCGTGGCCGGCGCCGCTGTGCTGTGGCGCCTGGCCGCGGGGCCGGTGTACGCTGATGCGCTGCGCCCCTGGGCGAGCCAGGCGCTGGTGGAGGCGCTCGAGGGCGAGACCGCGGTGATCGGCGCTCTGGAGCTGCGCTTTGACCCGGCGCTGGCGGCCATTGTGGTGACGGCCCGGGATGTCTCAGTGCGCGACGACACCGGCGCGGCGCTGATCCATGCGCGCCGGATCGAGACAGCGCTGGCGCTGGACCTCCTGCTGACCGGGCGCGCCGCGCCGGTCCGCATCTCCGCCGAGGGCGGCGCGTTCTCGTTCGTGCGCACCGCCTCGGGGGTGACGGCGGCGGGCATGGGGTCTCCCGACATGGTCGAGGCGCGCGGGCTGGCCGGCGGCGCGCCGCCGGGCATGCTGGCGAGCCGGCTGGGGTCGGGCGTGCTGGCGCGCCTGACCGAGGTCGATCTGACCGGCGTGTCCCTGCAGGTGCGTGACGACATGACCGGCGCTGCCCTGATCGTCCAGGACGCGCGCGCCCGCCTGCGCTTGGACGATGGCGGGGTGGAGGCGGCCATGTCCGGCGCGCTGGTCACGTCGGCGGGACGCACCAACGCCTCGCTGGATCTGCGCGCCGCGCGCGGACTGGAGCAGGTGTTTCTCGATCTGCGCATTGACGCTTTGGTGCCCGCCGCGCTCGCGCCCCAGCGCGGGCCTCTGGCCGTGCTGGCGGGGCTGGACGCCCCGGTGCGCCTGGAGCTGGTGCTGGACGCGACCGCCGGGGAGGGGCTGCGCGCCGCCTATATCGATCTCACAGCTGAGCCGGGCGAGGTGCGCGCGGGCGGATTATCCTTTGTTCTGGAGGAGGCGGCCCTGCGCGCGGCGTTCGACGCGCAGGCCGGCGTCATCGAGATCGAGACCGGGCGCATCCGCTCTGATCTGGTCACGGTGGATCTTCGCGGCGCGATCACCGACCTGTCCGGGTTTGAGGACGCCCTGCCCACCTATGCCGATTACGTGCTGGAGGCCGGACCGGGCCATATCGACCCGCCCGGCGTGTTTCCCGAGCCTGTGCGCTGGGACAGCGTCTCGGCGCGCGGGCGCCTCGACCGCAACGCTCTGCGCATGAGTTTCGAGGCGCTGGAGGCTGCGATCCCCGGCGCGTCGGCCCGTTTCACCGGCCATGCCGGCGCGGACGAGACCGAGAGCGGCTGGCGCCCGGCGCTGGCGCTGTCCGGCCCGGTGAGCGGGACGATCTCGCGCGAGGACGTGCTGCGCCACTGGCCGGTCGATTTCGCGCTAGGCGCACGCGACTGGGTCCGGGATGCGGTGCTGGGCGGGCGGCTGAATGCGGTGGAGCTGGACATTGATCTCACCGGCGAGGCGCTCGAACGCGGGTCGCTGGCGGATGACCAGCTGTCCTTGCGCTTCCGCTTCGAGAACGCCGATGTGCGCTATGTGTCCACCATGACGGCGCTGCGCGGGCTGTCGGGCGAGGCGGAGTTGCGTGGCAATTCGCTGTCGCTTCAGGGCAGCAGCGGGCGCATCGGAGCGTTGCAGGCCGAAACCATCTTTGTCGAGATCGAGCAGCTCAACCCGCGCGGCGGGCTGGCGCGCTTTGGCGGGACGGGCCGTGGCGGCGCGCGCGATCTGATAACCCTGCTCGCCGAGCCGCCGATCAGTCTGACCGAGACTTATGGCATTACGCCGGACGATTTCTCCGGCCAGGGCGTGTTCGAGTTCGAGATCCGCCGGCCCATGCTGCGCGAGGTGCCGCCGGAAGATCTCGGCTTCACCGCGCACGGACGCTTTACAGACGTGACGGTGCAGACCGGGTATGACGGCCTCGCCTTCGAGGATGGGGAGGTGGAGGTTCGCGCCAGCGAGGCGGGGCTGAATGCGTCCGGCGAAGCAATGTTGGCCGGCGCGCGCGCCCGGATTGACTGGGACGAGACCTTCGGGCTGGAGCCGGGCGCCGCCTCCAGCCGCATGCGTCTGGCGGCGGACATGACCGGGCGCCATCTCGACGCGCTGGGCCTGCCGGTGCGCCAGTTCCTGGACGGGGTGGTGGGCGTGGACGCCTCGGTGACCGGGCGCGGCCTGGAGTTCGAGCGCTTCGAGATCGCGCTGGATCTGGAACGCACCGATATCGCCCTGCCCGGCGACATCTGGGACAAGCCGTCGGGCGTGCCTGCAGCGGCGCAGATGACGCTGGCGGTAGCGGCTGACGCGGTGGAGATCGAGACTTTCACGCTTAGCGCCGAGGGGCTGGATATCGAGGCGTCAGCGCGCCTGGCGCCCGATGGCCGGCTGCTGAGCGCGCAGGCGCCGCGGATCTGGATGGACGGGCGCGCCGATCTGGCTGTGCGCGCCGACCGGCCGCGCGGCGAGGACGGCCCGCTGCGCTTTATGCTCACCGGCGCCTTCCTGGACAGCCGCGATCTGTTGTCCTTGGGCGGGCCGGACGAGGGGCCGGGCGGGCCGCTGATCCTGGAGGCGGCGGTTGATGACGTGCGCGTGCGCGGCGTGCGCTTTGCCGATGTGGACTTCTCGCTGGAGACCGGTGAGGCGCATGTGGAGACCTTCCGGCTCAACGCCGATATGAGCGGCGGGCCGGTCAGTGTCGAGATGGCGCCGGGACCAGCCGGTACGCGGCGGCTGTCGGTCGAGGGGCCGGACGCCGGTCAGCTGCTTACCGCTTTCGCCGGTTTTGACAACGTCACCGGGGGCGTGCTGCGCCTGACCGCTGAAGCTCCGCCTGCTGGCGAGCCGGGCGGGTTTTCCGGCGCAGTGGCGGCCGACGCTTTCACCCTGGAGCGCATGCCGCTGCTGACCCGCATCCTGGCGGCGGGGTCGCTGGAGGGGCTGGCCAGCCTGCTGGGCGGCGGCCAGGGCATCGAGTTCGAGCGCCTGCGCGCCGATTTCGTCTGGGATGACGGCGTACTGGAGCTGCGTGAGGCGCGCGCGGCGGGCCCCTCGCTGGGCGTGACCTGGAGCGGGGTGGTGAACATGCCTGCGGCGCGCCTGGATGTGGACGGCACGCTGCTGCCGTCCTACGGGCTCAACTCCCTGCTGGGCGGATTGCCGCTGATTGGCGGGCTGTTGACCTCGCGCGCCGGGGAGGGCGTGATCGGCGTGACCTTCTCGGTCAACGGGCCGTTTAACGGCGCGCGCGTGACCGCCAATCCGCTCTCGGCGCTGGCGCCGGGCGTGCTGCGGCGCATTTTCGAAGGCACCTCAGCCGAACGCGAGCTGGACGCGCTGGATGCAGCCCGGCGCGCGCGCGCCGCCGAACCCGCGCAGGCGGGCCAGGCCGGGGCGCCGGCTGAAGAAGACGGTGCGGCTGAACCCGAAGGCGATGACGGCGCCGC
>JAFIEB010000130.1 GCA_020832735.1 Oceanicaulis sp. | reverse complement strand
GCACGTCCCGCTGAGCCTTGAGGCGCAGCTGGAAGCGCGCGTGCTGATGATGTCGACCAACAACATCCTGTCGCCCGCCAACGGCAAGCCGATCATCGTGCCGTCGCAGGATATCGTGCTGGGTCTCTACTATCTCTCCATCGCCAAGGATGGCGAGCCGGGCGAGGGCATGGTGTTCGGCTCGATGGCCGAGATCGATGCTGCGCTGGATTCCGGTATTGTGACCCTGCATTCCAAGATCAAGGCGCGCTATGAGGGCGTCGACGAGGAAGGCGAGCCCAGAGTCAGCGTGATCGACACCACGCCGGGCCGGATGAAGCTGCTGGAGCACCTGCCCCGGCACAAGCTTCTGCCGCCGAGCCTGCTGGACGATCTTCTGACCAAGAAGGCTGTGGGTAACCTCATCGACGAGGTCTACCGCCATACCGGTCAGAAGGCGACGGTGATCTTCTGCGACCGCATCATGCAGCTCGGCTTCCGCGAAGCGGCCCGCGCCGGTATTTCCTTCGGCAAGGACGACATGCTCATCCCCGAGGCGAAGGCCACGCTGGTCAACGAGACCCGCACGCTCGTCTCTGACTATGAGCAGCAATATGTCGACGGTCTCATCACGCGCGGCGAGAAGTACAACAAGGTCGTTGATGCGTGGGCCAAGTGCACCGACAAGGTCGCCGACGCCATGATGGACGAGATCTCCAAGCCGATCGCTGCCGAAAACGGCCGCACTGGCGAGGTGAACTCGGTCTACATGATGGCCCACTCCGGCGCGCGCGGTTCGAAGAACCAGATGAAGCAGCTTGCCGGTATGCGGGGCCTGATGGCCCGTCCGGACGGCTCCATCATCGAGACGCCGATCATCTCCAACTTCAAGGAAGGCCTGACAGTTCTCGAGTACTTCAACTCCACCCACGGTGCCCGTAAGGGTCTCGCGGATACGGCGCTGAAGACCGCGAACTCGGGCTATCTGACCCGCCGCCTCGTTGACGTGGCGCAGGACTGCATCATCACCGAGGATGATTGCGGCACCTCGCAGGGCATCGAGCTCTCGGCGGTGGTTGATGGCGGTGAAGTGGTCGTCTCGCTGGGCGCTCGCATTCTGGGCCGCACCACGGCCGAAGCGGTGAAAGACCCGTCCAGCGGCGATGTCATCGTGCCGGCCGACACCTATCTCGACGAGGATCTGTGCGCGGCCATCGAGGCTGCGGGCGTCCATTCTGTGAAAACCCGTTCGCCGCTGACCTGCGAAACGCGCTGGGGCGTGTGCGCCACCTGCTATGGCCGGGATCTGGCGCGCGGCACGAAGGTGAATATGGGCGAGGCGGTCGGCGTGATCGCGGCCCAGTCCATCGGTGAGCCGGGCACCCAGCTGACCATGCGCACCTTCCACATCGGTGGTACGGCCCAGGTCTCCGAGCAGTCCTTCATCGAGGCGATGAATGACGGCACGGTCGTCTTCAATGACCGCTCCACGGTGAAGAACTCCGAAGGGGCCTTCATCGTCATGAGCCGGAACATGCAGGTCGCTGTGGCCGATGCCGAAGGCAAGGAGCGCGAGGTCTACAAGCTGCCCTACGGTGCGAAACTGCGCGTGGATGCCGGCAAGAAGGTGAAGCGCGGCGACCGTCTCGCCGAGTGGGACCCCTATACTGCTCCGATCGTCACCGAAGTCGGCGGGCGGGTGAAGTTCATCGACACGATCGACGGGCTTACCGTGCGCGACGAGACCGACGACGCCACGGGCATTTCCTCGAAGGTGGTCATCGACTGGCGGGGCACGTCCTCGAAGTCCAGCTCGATCCAGCCGGCCATCGTGGTGGTCGACGACAAGGGTGAGCCGGTCAAGCTCGCCAATGGCTCGCCGGCCAATTACATGCTCTCGGTGGGCGCGATCCTCTCCATCAATGATGGAGATGAGGTCAAGCCTGGCGACGTGATGGCCCGTATCCCGACCGAAGGCGCCAAGACCCGCGACATTACCGGGGGTCTGCCGCGCGTGGCCGAGCTGTTTGAAGCCCGCCGTCCGAAGGATCACGCGATCATCGCGGAAACCACGGGCCGGGTGGAATTCGGGCGCGACTACAAGAACAAGCGCCGTATCGTCATCGTGCCGGAAGGCGAAGATGCAGAGCCGGTGGAATATCTCGTTCCGCGCGGCAAGCACCTGACCGTTCAGGAAGGCGATATCATCCAGCGCGGCGAGTATCTGCTCGACGGCAATCCGGCTCCGCATGACATCCTGCGCATACTGGGTGTCGAGGCGCTGGCCAAGTATCTCATCAACGAGATCCAGGAGGTCTATCGCCTGCAGGGCGTGCCGATCAACGACAAGCACATCGAGGTGATTGTCCGGCAGATGCTGCAGAAGATGGAAATTCTTGATCCGGGCGATAGCGGCTATCTGGCCGGTGAGCAGGTCGAGAAGCTCGACTTCCTGGAGATGAACGAGCGTCTGGAAAAAGAGAAGAAGAAGCCTGCTGTGGGCGAGCCCGTGCTGCTGGGCATCACCAAGGCTTCGCTGCAGACACGCTCCTTCATCTCGGCGGCTTCCTTCCAGGAGACCACCCGCGTGCTGACCGAAGCTGCTGTCCAGGGCAAGGTCGATACGCTGGAGGGCCTGAAGGAGAACGTGATTGTCGGCCGGCTGATTCCCGCCGGTACCGGCGGCACGATGCGCGAATACCAGTCGGTTGCCGACAAGCGTGACCGCGAGCGTCTGGCCGAACGCCAGAAGGAAGCTGAAGCAGGCGCCGAAGCCCTGCCGGCTGAAATCGCGGAGGCTGCGGCCAGCGAGTAGGCCGTTTCGCCTGTCTGGCCTTGTATCTGTGAAGGGGCTGCCGCGGCTTGCGGCGGCCCCTTTGCGTTGGTCCTTGTGCCAAGCGCCCGCCCGTATGAACGGTGTGTAAAAATCCGCCTCTCCCTGTCTTGACGCGGGCAGGCCAGATCAGTAGGTTCCGCGCTCGTTTTCGGGGGTGAGCCGTAACCTTTGCCCTTGGCAGGTTAGACGTCGCCCGAAACAACGAGACAATTCAACACCGTCCGTGGGCGTGAGCAGTGAGGCTCCCGTCCGGCGGCCGGGTTTACGCGCATCCGGGTGGATTCCTGCCCGGGCGTGCAACGCGATCAGGAACGGACGTAGCCGCATGCCTACGATTAACCAGCTCATCCGCAAGCCGCGGAAAGACAAACCCAAGCGCAACAAGGTGCCTGCGCTGCAATCGTGCCCCCAGCGGCGCGGTGTTTGCACGCGCGTCTACACCACGACCCCGAAGAAGCCGAACTCGGCGCTTCGTAAAGTGGCCAAGGTGCGTCTGACCAACGGCTATGAAGTGGTGAGCTACATCCCGGGTGAAGGCCACAATCTTCAGGAGCACTCCGTGGTCCTGATCCGTGGCGGCCGGGTGAAAGACCTTCCTGGTGTGCGCTATCACATTCTGCGCGGCGTTCTGGATACCCAGGGCGTCAAGGACCGCCGTCAGCGCCGTTCGAAATACGGCGCGAAGCGTCCGAAATAAGGAGAGGCTCTCATGTCCCGTCGTCACCGCGCAGAAAAACGCGAAATCCTGCCCGATCCGAAATTCGGCGATCGCGATCTGACCAAGTTCATGAACTACATCATGGTCGATGGCAAAAAATCCGTGGCCGAGCGCATCATTTATGGCGCGCTGGAGATCGTGGAAGAAAAAGCCAAGCGTGAGCCGGTGCGCGTGTTTCATGATGCGCTGGGCAATGTCGCTCCGGAAATCGAAGTACGCTCGCGCCGCGTTGGTGGTGCGACCTATCAGGTTCCCGTCGAAGTGCGCCCTGACCGCCGCAAGGCGCTGGCCATCCGCTGGATTGCCGCTGCTGCCCGTGCGCGCAACGAAAACACGATGCGCGAGCGCCTGGCGGGTGAGCTGCTGGATGCGGCCTCCAACCGTGGCTCTGCCGTGAAGAAGCGTGAAGACACGCACCGCATGGCCGAAGCCAACCGCGCCTTCGCCCATTACCGCTGGTAAGCCAGCACGCCTCCTGTTCCCATAAGGACACTCCCCATGCCCCGCGACTACAAGATCGAGGACTACCGCAATTTCGGCATCATGGCCCATATCGACGCGGGCAAGACCACGACGACCGAGCGGATCCTCTATTACACCGGCAAGTCCCACAAGATCGGCGAAGTCCATGACGGCGCCGCGACCATGGACTGGATGGAGCAGGAGCAGGAGCGCGGCATCACCATCACGTCCGCGGCCACCACGTGTTTCTGGAAAGACAAGCGTCTGAACATCATCGACACGCCCGGCCACGTGGACTTCACCATTGAAGTCGAACGCAGCCTGCGCGTGCTCGACGGCGCGGTGGCGCTGCTGGACGCCAACGCCGGCGTGGAGCCCCAGACCGAGACCGTCTGGCGCCAGGGCGACAAGTACAAAGTCCCGCGCATGGTGTTCGTCAACAAGATGGACAAGCTGGGCGCCGACTTCTTCCGCTGCGTCGAGATGATCAAGGAGCGCCTGGCCGCCAAGCCGCTGTGCCTGCAGCTGCCGATCGGCGCCGAGACCGAGTATGCCGGCTGCATCGACCTTCTGACCATGAAGGCGCTGATCTGGGAATCGGAAAACCTGGGCGCCACCTGGCGCGAGGAGGAGATCCCCGCCGATCTGGCCGATCAGGCCGCCGAGTACCGCGAGCAGCTGGTCGAGACCGTCGTCGAGCTCGATGAAGCGGTCATGGAAGCCTATCTGGAGGGCAATGAGCCCGACATCGCCACCCTCAAGCGTCTGATCCGCCTGGGCACGCTGCAGCTGGCCTTCAACCCGGTGCTGTGCGGCACGGCGTTCAAGAACAAGGGCGTGCAGCCGCTTCTGGACGCGGTGGTGGACTATCTGCCCTCGCCGGTGGACGTGCTGAACATCCGCGGCATCGACCCGCGCACCGAAGCCGAGATCGAGCGCCAGTCCTCGGACGCCTCGCCGCTGTCCATGCTGGCCTTCAAGATCATGAATGACCCGTTCGTGGGCTCGCTGACCTTCTGCCGCATCTATTCGGGCGTGATCTCCACCGGCACCTCGGTGCTCAACACGGTGAAGGACAAGAAGGAGCGCGTCGGCCGCATGCTGCTCATGCACGCCAACTCGCGCGAGGACATCAAGGAAGCCTTCGCCGGCGACATCGTCGCCATTGCGGGCCTGAAAGACACCACCACGGGCGACACGCTGTGCGACCCGGCCGCGCCGGTGATCCTGGAGCGGATGGAGTTCCCCGAGCCGGTGATCGAGATCGCCATCGAGCCCAAATCCAAGGGCGACCAGGAGAAGCTGGGCATGGCGCTGGCGCGTCTGGCGGCCGAAGATCCGTCCTTCCGCGTCAAAACGGATGAGGAATCGGGCCAGACCATCATCGCAGGCATGGGCGAATTGCACCTGGACATCCTGGTCGACCGCATGCGCCGCGAGTTCAAGGTCGAGGCCAATATCGGCCAGCCCAAAGTGGCCTATCGCGAGACGCTGGGTCAGACCTACGAGATCGACTACACCCACAAGAAGCAGACCGGCGGCACGGGCCAGTTCGCCCGCGTCAAGATCCGCTTCGCGCCGGGCGAGCCGGGTTCGGGCTTTGCGTTCGAATCCAAGATCGTCGGCGGCTCGGTGCCCAAGGAATACATTCCCGGCGTGGAGAAGGGCATCAACTCGGTGCGCGAGAACGGCCTGATGGCCGGCTTCCCGATCATCGACTTCACCGCCACCCTGGTGGACGGCGCCTATCACGATGTGGACTCCAGCGTGCTGGCGTTCGAGATCGCCGCGCGTGCGGCGATGCGCGAGGCCAAATCCAGCTTGCGCATGAAGCTGCTTGAGCCGATCATGAAGGTCGAGGTGGTCACCCCGGACGACTATACCGGTTCGGTGATCGGCGACCTGAACTCGCGCCGCGGCCAGATCCAGGGCCAGGAAATGCGCGGCAACGCCACCGTGGTGAACGCCATGGTGCCGCTGGCGAACATGTTCGGATACGTGAACAATCTGCGCTCGGCCACGCAAGGGCGCGCCCAGTTCACCATGCAGTTTGATCACTACGAGCCCGTGCCGCAGGCTGTGGCCGAAGAAGTGATTGCGAAGATCGCCTGACGGACGCCCCGCGCCGTCGAGAGCAACCAGAGAAGAACAGGACAAGACAATGGCCAAGGGTAAGTTTGAGCGTAACAAGCCGCACGTCAACATTGGCACGATTGGTCACGTTGACCATGGCAAGACGACGCTGACGGCTGCGATTACGAAGTATTTCGGCGAGTTCCGCGCGTATGACCAGATTGACGGCGCGCCGGAAGAAAAGGCGCGCGGGATCACGATCTCGACGGCGCACGTCGAGTACGAGACGCCGGGGCGTCACTACGCCCACGTCGACTGCCCGGGCCACGCGGACTATGTGAAGAACATGATCACGGGCGCGGCCCAGATGGACGGCGCGATCCTGGTGGTGAACGCGGCTGACGGCCCGATGCCGCAGACGCGCGAGCACATCTTGTTGGCCCGCCAGGTGGGCGTGCCCGCCCTGGTGGTGTTTCTCAACAAGGTCGACCAGGTCGACGACGCCGAGCTGCTCGAGCTGGTGGAGATGGAGGTGCGCGAGCTTCTGTCTTCGTACGATTTCCCCGGCGACGACATTCCGATCATCGCCGGCTCTGCGCTGGCGGCGATGGAAGGGCGCGACAACGCGATCGGCGAGGACAAGATCAAGGAGCTGATGGCGGCGGTGGACGATTACATCCCGACGCCGGAGCGGGCGATCGACCAGCCCTTCCTGATGCCGATCGAGGACGTGTTCTCGATCTCCGGGCGCGGCACGGTGGTGACCGGCCGGGTTGAGCGCGGCATCGTGAAGGTGGGCGACGAGATCGAGATCGTCGGCATCCGCGACACCAAGAAGACGATCTGCACGGGCGTCGAGATGTTCCGCAAGCTGCTCGACCAGGGCCAGGCGGGCGACAATGTGGGCGTGCTGCTGCGCGGGGTTGAGCGCGAGGGCGTTGAGCGCGGCCAGGTATTGTGCAAGCCCGGCTCGATCAAGCCGCACAAGCGCTTTGAGGCCGAGGCCTACATCCTGACCAAGGAAGAGGGCGGCCGGCACACCCCGTTCTTCTCCAACTACCGTCCGCAGTTTTATTTCCGCACCACCGACGTGACCGGCGTGGTGACCTTGAAAGAGGGCACCGAGATGGTGATGCCGGGCGATAATGTGGAAGTGACCGTTGAGCTGATCCAGCCGATCGCGATGGAGGAGAAGCTGCGCTTCGCCATCCGCGAGGGCGGGCGCACGGTGGGCGCGGGCGTGGTCTCGAAAATCCTCGAATAGACCGCCCCGGGCTCCAGACCCGATACGCGTGCGGCCCGGCCCCCAAAGCCGGGCCGCGCTGCGTTCGGGCGAGGCGGGGCGCTGACGCGCGGGGGGCGCTGCACAAGCCGCCCTCGCGACGCAGCAATCTGGCCGCAAGGTGTTGACGGGGCGCAGCGGGCGGAGTATTCACCCGCCCTCTAGCTGGCCGTGCCTTCGCGGGCAAACGCAGCTTTCAGAAGCGAACACAATTTGGCGCGCGAGTGCTGCGGGGGGCGATCCGGCCCTTGTCGCGGCCCTTCGCGCATGTTGGGACCGGACCAATGGCGCAACAGAATATCCGCATTCGCCTCAAGGCGTTTGATCACCGCGTGCTGGACTCGTCCGCGCGCGAGATCGTGTCCACGGCGAAGCGCACCGGCGCGAATGTGCGCGGGCCGATCCCGCTGCCCACGCGTATTGAGAAATTCACCGTTCTGCGCGGCCCGCACATCGACAAGAAGTCGCGCGAGCAGTTCGAGATTCGCACGCACAAGCGCGTGCTCGACATCGTTGATCCGACCCCCCAGACCGTGGACGCGCTGATGAAGCTCGATCTGTCGGCCGGCGTGGACGTCGAGATCAAGCTTGGAGCGTAAGGCCATGAGTCAGGCTGAAAAACTGCGCACCGGCCTCGTGGCCAAAAAGCTCGGCATGACCCGCGTGTTCACGCCGGAAGGCAATCACGTGCCGGTCACCGTCCTGCATCTGGACGGCGGCGTTCAGGTCGTCGCCCAGCGCACGGCCGAGCGCGACGGCTACACCGCCGTGCAGCTGGGCGTGGGCAAGGCGAAGGTCAAGCGCACCTCCAAGGCGATGCGCGGCCATTTCGCCAAGGCCTCCGTGGAGCCCAAGCGCAAGCTGGTGGAGTTCCGCGTCAGCGAGGACGCCCTGATCGAGCCCGGCGCCGAGCTGTCGGCCGAGCACTTCGTGCCCGGCCAGATGGTCGACGTTGCGGGCATCACGATCGGCAAGGGCTTCGCCGGCGCCATGAAGCGCTGGAATTTCGGCGGCATGCGCGCCTCGCACGGCGTGTCCATCTCGCACCGCGCCCACGGCTCGACCGGTCAGAACCAGGATCCGGGCCGGGTGTTCAAGGGCAAGAAAATGGCCGGCCATCTGGGCTCCGAGCGCGTCACCACGCAGGGCCTTGAGGTCGTGCGCGTGGACGCCGAGCGCGGCCTGATCCTGGTCAAGGGATCGGTTCCGGGCTCTGCCGGCTCGTGGGTGGAAGTGCGCGACGCAGTCAAGGGCGCGGGCGCGGCGGACCTGCCCTGGCCGGCGGCCCTGCGCACCGAGCAAATCGACGAACCGGCCCCGGCGAGCGCCGAAGCCGACATGGTCTCCGAAGGCGCGCCGACCGAAGAACAGGTCCGCGCGATCCAGGCCGAAGCCGGTGATGAAGGGGCCAAGGAATGAAAATCGACGTCATCAAACTTGACGCCGGCAAGGCCGGGTCGGTGGATCTGAACGCGGAAATTTTCGGCATCGCCGATATCCGCGCCGATCTCCTGCAGCGCTGCGTCAAATGGCAGCTGTCGCGCCGTCAGGCCGGCACCCACAAGACCAAAGAGCGCAGCGAGATCGCCCGCACCAAGAAGAAGATGTACAAGCAGAAGGGCACCGGCGGCGCACGCCACGGCGCGCGTTCGGCTCCGCTGTTCGTCGGCGGCGGCGTGGCCCACGGCCCGCGCGTGCGTTCGCACGCCACCGACCTGCCCAAGAAGGTGCGCGCCCTGGCGCTGCGCCATGCGCTGTCGGCCAAGGCCGGCGGCAAGCAGCTGATCGTGCTGGACGAGGCGCGTCTGGACGCGCCGCGCACCCGCGATCTGGCCGAGCGCTTCGCCAAGCTGGGCCTGACCAACGCCCTGATCATCGACGGCGAGACGCTGGACGAGAATTTCGCGCGCGCCGCGCGCAACCTGCCGCGCATCGACGTGCTGCCCGCGCAAGGGCTGAACGTCTATGACGTGCTGCGCCGGGACACCCTGGTGCTGACGCGTGCGGCGCTGGACAAGATCAACGAGCGGCTCGCGCCGCAGGAGGCTGCGTGATGCCCGCTCCGCGTCATTACGACACTCTGATCGCGCCGGTGATCACGGAAAAGTCCACCCTTTTGTCGGAAGACAACAAGGTGGTGTTCCGCGTCCCCCTGACCGCGACCAAGAAAGACATCGCCGAGGCGGTCGAGGAATTGTTCAAGGTCAAGGTCAAGGCCGTGAACACCCTGGTCCAAAAAGGCAAAACCAAACGTTTCCGCGGCATTGCGGGCAAGCGTGATGACGTCAAAAAGGCGGTGGTGACCCTCGAAGAGGGCCACTCCATTGACGTCACCACGGGCCTCTAGACGCGCGCACGAAGGAGAGAGACCATGGCTCTGAAATTCTTCAAGCCGACCTCGCCGGGCCGCCGCGCGCTGGTGCTGGTGGACCGCAGCGAGCTGCATGCTGGCAAGCCGGAGAAAACTCTGGTCGAGGGCCTGCACCGCAAAGGCGGCCGCAACAATACCGGGCGCATCACCGCCCGCCGCATCGGCGGCGGCGCCAAGCGCCTGTACCGCGTGGTGGACTTCAAGCGCCGCAAGTTCGACGTGCCGGCCAAGGTGGAGCGTCTGGAATACGACCCCAACCGCACCGCCTTCATCGCGCTGATCCGCTATGAAGACGGCGAGCTGGCCTACATCCTGGCGCCCCAGCGCCTGGCGGTGGGCGACAGCGTGCTGGCTGGCGAGCGTGTGGACGTGAAGCCGGGCAACGCGATGCCGCTCAAGGCCATGCCGGTCGGCACGATCGTGCACAATGTCGAGCTCAAGCCCCTCAAGGGCGGCCAGATCGCGCGTTCGGCCGGCGCCTACGCCCAGCTGGTCGGCCGTGATGCGGGCTACGCCCAGCTGCGCCTGATGAGCGGCGAGCTGCGCGCGGTGCACCAGGACTGCATGGCCACGATCGGCGCGGTGTCGAACGCGGACCATCTGAACATCAATCTGGGCAAGGCCGGCCGCAAGCGTCACATGGGCAAGCGCCCGTCCGTGCGCGGCGTGGCCATGAACCCGGTCGACCACCCGCACGGCGGCGGCGAAGGCCGCACCTCGGGCGGGCGCCATCCGGTGACCCCGTGGGGCAAACCCACCAAGGGCCGCAAGACCCGCCGGAACAAGGCGACCAACAAATTCATCATCCGCTCGCGCCACGAGCGCAAGAAACGCTAGGGGACGGCTGACATGCCTCGTTCTGTCTGGAAAGGCCCGTTTGTTGACGGGCACCTCCTGAAGAAAGCCGAAGCCGCGCACGCCGCCGGGCGCAAGCAGGCGATCAAGACCTGGTCGCGGCGCTCGACGATCATGCCGCAATTTGTGGGCCTGACCTTCCAGGTGCACAACGGCAACAAATTCATCCCCGTCAATGTCTCCGAGGAGATGGTGGGTCACAAGCTGGGCGAATTTGCTCCGACGCGCACCTATTACGGCCACGCGGCGGACAAGAAAGCCAAGAGGAAGTAGCGATGGGCCAGGCGAAGAACCCCCGGCGGGTCGCTGAGAACGAAGCGCGCGCAAAACTGCGCATGCTGCGTATCAGCCCGCAAAAGCTGAACCTGATTGCCACGATGATCCGCGGCAAGAAGGTGGAGCGTGCGCTCAACGATCTCGAGTTCTCGCGCAAGCGCGCCTCGGCGGACGTGAAAAAGCTGCTCCAGTCCGCAGTCGCCAATGCGGAAAACAATCACGGCCTGGACATCGACTCTCTGGTCGTGGCCGAGGCCTATGTCGGCAAGAACCTGGTGATGAAGCGCTTCCGGGCCCGCGCCCGCGGCCGCGGCGCCAAGATCCTCAAGCCGTTTTCCGAGCTGACGATCGTGGTGCGTGAAGTTGAGGAGGCCGCCTGATGGGTCAGAAAGTCAATCCGATCGGCCTGCGGGTCGGCATCAACCGCACCTGGGACTCGCGCTGGTACGCCAAGGGCGAGGAATACGCCGATCTGCTGCACGAGGATCTCAAGATCCGCGCCTTCCTGAAGGACCGGCTCAAAACCGCCTCGGTGTCGCGCATCATCATCGAGCGCCCGCACAAGAAGTGCCGCATCACCATTCATACCGCCCGTCCGGGCGTGGTGATCGGCAAAAAGGGCGGCGATATCGAGAAGCTGCGCCGGGAAATCGCGTCCATGGTGGACGGCGAGGTGTTCCTCAACCTGGTTGAGGTGCGCAAGCCGGAAGTCGACGCCGCCCTGGTGGCCGAAAGCATCGCCCAGCAGCTGGAGCGCCGCGTGGCGTTCCGCCGGGCCATGAAACGGTCCCTGCAGACCACGATGCGCATGGGCGCTCTGGGCTGCAAGATCATGGTCGGCGGCCGTCTGGGCGGCGCGGAGATCGCGCGCGTCGAGAAATATTCGGAAGGTTCGGTGCCGTTGCACACGCTGCGCGCCGATATCGATTACGGCTTCGCCGAAGCCAAGACCGCGATGGGCATCATTGGGGTCAAGGTGTGGATCTACAAAGGCGAGATCCTTGAGCACGACCCGATGGCGCAAGAGCGGCGGATGCAGGATTCCGGCGAGCAACGCGCGCGCTCGGGCCGGCAGGCGGCATAAGAGCGGAACAAGGGAGCTGTCACCATGCTTCAACCGAAGCGCACCAAATTCCGCAAAGCGCACAAGGGCCGCATCCGCGGCGTTGCGAAAGGCGGGTTCACGTTGAACTTCGGCTCTTACGGGCTGAAGGCCATGGAGCCTGAGCGCGTCACGGCGCGTCAGATCGAGGCGACCCGCCGGGCCATCACGCGCCATATGAAGCGCGCCGGCCGGGTGTGGATCCGCGTCTTCCCGGACGTGCCGGTGTCGAAAAAGCCGACCGAGGTGCGGATGGGTAAAGGCAAGGGCTCGCCCGAATTCTGGGCCGCCCGCGTCAAGCCGGGCCGGATCATGTTCGAGATCGACGGCGTGCCCGACGACGTGGCCCGCGAGGCGCTGCGCCTGGGCGCGGCCAAACTGCCGATCAAGACCCGGGTCGTAACCCGTCCGGGCGAGTAAGGGAGAGGCGCAGATGGCCAAACAGCTAAAAGGCGAAGACGTGCGCGCTCTGAGCGACGACCAGCTTCAGGAGTCACTCCTCAAGCTGAAGAAAGAACAGTTCAATTTGCGGTTCCAGCAGGCCACCGGCCAGCTCGAGAACACCGCGCGCTTTCTGCAGATCCGCCGGGACATCGCCCGGATCAAGACGGATCAGAAGCGGCGCGCGCTTCAAACCCAGGGGAGCTGAGGCCATGCCGAAGCGCATCCTTCAAGGCGTCGTGGTCAGCGACAAGCAGGCGAAGACGGTGATCGTGCGCGTGGAGCGCACCTTCCTCCATCCGCTGCTGCGCAAGACCGTGCGGCGGACCAAGAAATACCACGCCCATGATGAAAATGGCGTGGCCAAGGTGGGCGAGCGCGTCCAGATCCAGGAGTGCGCGCCCAAATCGAAACTCAAGCGGTGGGAGATCGTTCCCGCTCAGGCGTAAGCCTGATCAGGGGACGGTTGTCCGATAACGGAGACCTCCAATGATCCAGATGCAAACTAATCTGGACGTGGCCGACAATTCCGGCGCCCGCCGCGTGCAGTGCATCAAGGTGCTCGGCGGGGCCAAGCGCCGGTATGCTGGCGTGGGCGACATCATCGTCGTCTCGATCAAGGAAGCCACGCCCAAGGGCCGTGTCAAAAAAGGCGATGTGCGCAGGGCTGTGGTCGTGCGCACCGCCAAGGACATCAAGCGGCGGGACGGATCGGTGATCCGCTTCGACACCAATGCGGCGGTCCTGATCAACAATACCAACGAGCCGATCGGCACCCGGATCTTCGGGCCGGTGCCGCGTGAGCTGCGCGCCAAGCAGCACATGAAGATCGTCTCCCTGGCGCCGGAGGTGCTGTAGCCATGGCCGCAAAGATCAAGAAAGGCGACAAGGTCGTCGTCCTGACCGGCCGCGACAAGGGCAAGACCGGCCAGGTGGCCAAGGTGCTGCCCGACGCGAACCGCGTCGTGGTCACCGGCGTCAACACCGTCAAGCGCCATCAGCGCCCGACCCAGACCAGCCCGGGCGGGATCGAGGAAAAGGACGCGTCCATCCACGTCTCGAACGTGGCCCTGGCCGATCCCAAGTCCGGCGAGCCGACCCGCGTCGGCTTCAAGGTAGGCAAGGACGGCAAGAAGGTGCGCGTGGCCAAGAAGTCCGGCGAGGTGATCGATGTCTGACGTCGCAACGTACGAGCCGCGCCTGAAGATGCGCTACCGCGATGAGATTCGCGCGCGTCTGAAGGAGAAGTTCGGCTACAAGAATGACCTTGAGATCCCGCGCCTGGACAAGGTCGTGATCAATATGGGCGTGGGCGAGGCGTCCCAGGATTCCAAGAAGATCCAGGGCGCGCTCGCCGATCTGGAGGCGATCTCCGGCCAGAAGCCGGTGGCCACCGCCGCCAAGACCTCCATCGCCGGGTTCAAGCTGCGTGAAGACCAGCTGATCGGCGCCAAGGTCACGCTGCGCCAGGACCGGATGTACGAGTTTCTCGACCGTCTGGTGACCATCGCCCTGCCGCGGGTTCGCGACTTTCGCGGCCTGAGCGGCAAGAGCTTTGACGGGCGCGGCAACTACGCCATGGGTCTCAAGGAGCACATCGTGTTCCCCGAGATCAATTACGACAAGGTCGACAAGGTGCGTGGCATGGACATCGTCGTGTGCACCACCGCGAAGACTGATGAGGAAGCGAAGGCCCTGCTGGCCGAGTTCGATTTCCCGTTCACGAACTGACGCAGCAGGAGCGCGGGCCAGGGTGGCGCCGCACGCAGGAGAGATTTGAATGGCCAAGAAGAGCGCTATCGAGCGAAATCTGAAGCGTCAGCGTCTGGCGGAGCGTTTCGCCGCCAAGCGAGCCGCGCTGAAAGCGATCGCCCGCGATACGTCCAAGCCCGTGGAAGAGCGGTTTGCTGCCCAGATGAAGCTGGCCAGCCTGCCGCGCAATTCCGCACCGACGCGTTTCCGCAACCGCTGCCTCGTCAGCGGCCGCCCGCGCGCATATTACCGCAAGCTTAAAATGTCGCGCATCGCGCTGCGTCAGCTGGCCAGCCACGGGATGATCCCGGGCATGGTCAAGTCGAGCTGGTAGGAGGACAGGACATGTCTGTGAACGATCCGCTCGGCGATATGCTGACCCGCATCCGCAACGCCCTGATGCGCAAGCGCACCAGCGTGACCACGCCGGCTTCGACGCTGCGTGCGCGCGTGCTCGACGTGCTGCTGGAAGAGGGCTATATCCGCGGCTACACCGAATCCACGGATGACCGCGGTTTCAAGCAGTTCGACATCGAACTGAAATATTATGAAGGCGCGCCGGTTATTTCCGACATCAAGCGCGTCTCCAAGCCTGGCCGGCGCGAGTACCGCAAGGTGCGCGACCTGCCGCTGGTTCAGAACGGGCTCGGCATCGCCATCGTCTCCACGCCCCAGGGCGTGATGAGCGATACGGCCGCGCGCGCGAAGAATGTCGGCGGCGAGATCCTCTGCCACGTCAGCTAGGAAACAGGAGGCTAACATGTCGAGACTGGGCAAGCTGCCTGTTGAAATTCCCGCCGGCGTTAGCGCGTCGGTGACGGCTGGCGTGGTGTCTGTAAAGGGCCCCAAGGGCGAGCTGACCTTCTCGGCGCCGTCGAATGTGCGCATCCTTCAAGAGGATGGCGCGCTGAAGGTGGAGCCGGCGGAGAATTCGAGAACCGCCAAGGCCATGTACGGAACCGCGCGTGCGCGCATCAAGAACATGGTGGCGGGCGTCACGAAGGGTTTTGAAAAGAACCTGGAGCTTGTGGGCGTGGGCTATCGTGCCCAAATGCAGGGCAGCGATCTCAAGCTCGCGCTCGGCTTTTCGCACGATGTGATCTACACCCCGCGCAAGGGCATTACGATCACGGTGGCCAAGCCGACCGAGATCAAGATCGAAGGCGCCGACTCCCAGGCGGTCGGTCAGACTGCGGCCGAGATCCGCAGGTTCCGCGCGCCGGAGCCCTACAAGGGCAAGGGCGTGAAGTATGCGGGCGAACAAGTCCGCCGCAAGGAAGGCAAGAAGAAGTAAGGGCCAGGTGATGAAATCCTCAGCTGAGAAAATGCGCCGTCGCGCGCAGCGCACCCGCGCCCGGATCCGCAAGCTGGCCAATGGCCGGCCGCGCCTGTCCGTGTTCAGGTCGTCCAAACATATCTACGCGCAGATCATTGATGACGCCAACGGCGTGACCCTGGCGGCGGCTTCGTCGCTCGAGCAGGGCAAGGACGCCAACGGCGCCACCGTCACCGCCGCCGAAACGGTGGGCAAGATGGTGGCCGAGCGCGCCAAGGAAAAGGGCCTGATCGACGTGGTGTTCGACCGCGGCGGCTACATTTATCACGGGCGCATCAAGGCGCTCGCAGATGCTGCCCGCGAGGGCGGCCTGAACTTCTAAGGGAGCGAACGCCATGGCTCGTGAAGACAATCGTGGCGGCCGCGGCCGCCGCCGGGACGACGACAACGCCGAATCCGAACTGGTCGACAAGCTGGTTCAGATCAACCGCGTCGCCAAGACGGTGAAGGGCGGGCGTAACTTCCAGTTCGCCGCGCTCGCCGTTGTGGGCGACCAGAAGGGCCGTGTCGGCTTCGGCCAGGGCAAGGCCCGCGAGGTGCCTGAAGCCATCCGCAAGGCGACCGAAGAAGCCAAGAAGATGATGGTGCGCATTCCCCTGCGCGAAGGCCGCACCCTGCACCACGACGCCCAAGGGCGCTGGGGCGCGGGCAAGGTGATCATGCGTTCGGCGCCTCCGGGCACCGGCGTGATCGCGGGCGGTCCGATGCGCGCCGTGCTGGAATCGCTCGGCGTTCAGGACGTGGTCGCCAAATCGACCGGCTCGTCCAACCCGTACAACATGGTGCGCGCCACGTTCGAGGCCCTCAAGGCCCAGAGCAGCCCGCGTTCGGTGGCCGCCAAGCGCGGCCTGAAGGTCGCTGATCTGGTGGAGCGCCGCCAGGATGGCGCCAGCGCCCCTGAAGCGATCGAATCTTAAGAGGAGTGGGGCCCATGGCTGCCGCCAAAACCATTCGCGTGCGTCAGACCGGGTCCTCGACCCGGCGTCCGCCTGAGCAGGCTGCGACCCTGAAGGGTCTGGGCCTGGGCCGGATCGGGCGCGAGCGCGAGCTTGAAGACACACCGTCCGTGCGTGGCATGATCCGCAAGGTCGCCCACCTGATTGAAGTCGTGGAATAGCCACCAGGCTGTTCCTGAAGGAGAATTGCTATGCGCTTGAATGAATTGCGCGACAATCCCGGCGCCACCAAGGAACGCACCCGCGTCGGGCGCGGCATTGGTTCGGGCACCGGCAAGACCGGCGGGCGCGGCGTCAAAGGCCAGAAATCCCGTTCGGGCGTGTCCATCAAGGGCTTTGAAGGCGGTCAGATGCCGCTGCACCAGCGCCTGCCCAAGCGCGGCTTCACCAAGCCGAACCGGGCGCGCTATTCCGAGGTCAGCCTCGGCCGGCTGCAGGCCGCTGTGGATGCGGGCCGTCTGGACGCGGCCAAGCCCGTGGATGCGGCCGCCCTGGTGGCCGCCCGCGTGATCCGCCGCGCCAAGGACGGCGTGCGCGTGGTCGGCGGCGGGAAGCTGAAGGCGAAACTGGACCTGACCGTGGCCGGCGGGTCTGCGCCCGCCATCGCCGCGATCGAGAAGGCGGGCGGGTCTGTGACCGTGACCGTCGTCAGGGCCAAGGCAGAAACCGAGTAAGGCAGACAGCGCCGGCGCGGACCCTTCCGCCCGGCGCGTCTCGCGCGAGGGAGTGATCGACCGCCATGGCGTCAGCCGCCGAACAACTCGCCGCGAATATGAATTTCGGGGCGTTCGCCCGCGCCAAGGAGCTGCAAAAGCGGCTCCTGTTCACGCTTGGCGTCCTGATCATCTACCGCATCGGCACCTATGTGCCGCTGCCGGGCGTCGACATGACGCAATTCGCCATGATGTTCGAGCAGCAAAGCCAGGGCGTCATGGGCATGTTCAACATGTTCTCCGGCGGCGCCGTGGAGCGCATGGCGATCTTCGCGCTCAACGTCATGCCCTACATCTCGGCCTCGATCATCATGCAGCTCATGGCGGCCACCGTGCCGGCCCTGGAGCGCATGAAGAAGGAAGGCGGCGAGCAGGGCCGCAAGCAGATCAACCAGTATTCGCGCTATCTCACCGTGGTGCTGGCCGGCGCGCAGGGCTTCGCCATCGCGATCGCCATGCAGCAGCCTGATCCCAACACCGGCAACACCATCGCCCAGAATCCGGGCCTGTTCTTTGTCGTGGTCACCGTCAGCACGCTGGTGGGCGGCACCATGCTGCTTTTGTGGCTGGGCGAGCAGATCACGGCGCGCGGCGTGGGCAATGGCGTGTCGCTGATCATCTTCGCCGGCATTATCGCGGAAATGCCGCGCGCGCTGTTCCAGACCCTGGAGCAGGGGCGCACCGGCGACCTCAACGCCGGCCTGGTGGTGGGCCTGATCGCCATGCTGATCGCGGTGCTCACCTTCGTGGTGTTCATCGAGCGCTCCCAGCGCCGGCTGCTGACCCAGTATCCCAAGCGCCAGGTGGGCAACCGCATGATGGGCGGGGAATCCTCCTTCCTGCCGCTCAAGCTGAACACGGCGGGCGTGATCCCGGCGATCTTCGCCTCCTCGCTGCTGCTGCTGCCGGCCACGGCTGCGGGCTTCTCCGAGCAGTCCGGCCCCGGCTGGCTGCGCGACGTGGTGGCCACGCTCGGCCCGGGCCAGCCCATGTTCATCGTGTTCTATGGCGCGATGATCGTGTTCTTCACCTTCTTCTACACCTCCATCACCTTCAATCCGGAGGACGTGGCGGACAATCTGAAGAAATACGGCGGCTTCCTGCCGGGCATCCGGCCGGGCAAGCGCACGGCGGAATATCTCGACTATGTGCTGACCCGGCTGACGGTGATCGGCGCGGCCTATCTGGCGGCGGTCTGCCTTCTGCCCGAGCTGTTGCGCATGCAGAACCCGTCCATCCCGTTCTATATCGGCGGCACGGCGCTGCTGATCGTGGTCTCGGTCACGCTCGACACCATCGGGCAGATTCAGTCCCACCTTCTGGCCCACCAGTATGAGGGTCTCATCAAGAAGACCAAGCTGCGGGGCCGCAAGCGATGAACATCATCCTGTTCGGACCGCCGGGCGCGGGCAAGGGCACCCAGGCCAAGCGCCTGGTCGCCGAGCGCGGCTGGCTGCAGCTGTCCACCGGCGACATGCTGCGCGCGGCGCGGGCGGCGGGTACGGCGCTGGGCAAGCGGGTCGCGGACATCATGGATCGCGGCGATCTGGTCTCCGACGAGATCGTGATCGCGCTGATCGAGGAATGCCTGCCTGACGCCCAGGCCGCCGGCGGGGCCATCTTTGACGGCTTCCCGCGCACCGTGGCCCAGGCCGAGGCGCTCGACGCCCTCTTGGAGCAGCGCGGAGCGCCCATCGCGCGCGTGGTGCGCCTGGTGGTGGACCAGGACGAGCTGGTCGAGCGCATGAACAAGCGCGCCCGCGAAGAGGGCCGCGCCGACGATACGGTCGAGGCCTTCAAGATCCGGCTGAAGAATTACAACGACCAGACCGCCGCGCTGATTCCGTACTACCAGGCCCAGGGCAAGATGGCCGATGTGGACGGCGGCGGATCGGTGGAGATCGTGGCGGCGCGCATCGCTGCGGTGCTGGACTAGACCTGACGGCTGTGTCCGGGTGATCCGGGCGCGGTGAAAACTGAGGCTGCGCCGCTCATTCCGGTTGACGGAACCGGGGCGGCGCCTATAAGAACCGCCCTTCGCTCGCAGGGGCAGAAGTCGCGTCCGGCGCCGCCACGATTGGCGGCACGGTCCGGCTTCCTTCGCGGGCGGGAGCTGATGAGACAAGGAGAGCGTCGTGGCACGGATCGCCGGCGTCAACATTCCGACCAACAAGCGCGTGACCATCGCGCTGCGCTATATCCATGGCATCGGCGCGGCCAAGGCCGCCGAGATTTGCGACAAGGTGGGCATCCCGGCTGACAAGCGGGTGAACCAGCTGACTGACGCAGAGGTGCTGCAGATCCGCGAGACGATCGACGCGGGCTTCATGGTGGAGGGCGACCTGCGCCGCGAGGTGGCGGTGAACGTCAAGCGCCTGATGGATCTGGGCTGCTATCGCGGCCTGCGCCACCGCCGCGGCCTGCCCGTTCGCGGTCAGCGCACCCATACCAATGCGCGTACGCGTAAGGGTCCCGCCAAGCCGATCGCTGGCAAGAAGAAATAAGGAACGAGGGCCATGGCCAAGGAACCGTCCCGCGTCCGCCGCCGCGAGCGCAAGAATATCACCGCCGGCGTCGCGCATGTGAACGCCAGCTTCAACAACACCATGATCACCATCACCGACGCCCAGGGCAACGCCATTTCCTGGTCCTCGGCCGGGACCATGGGGTTCAAGGGTTCGCGCAAATCCACGCCCTACGCCGCGCAGGTCGCTGCCGAGGACGCTGGCCGCAAGGCCCAGGAGCACGGCGTGAAGACTCTCGAGGTGAAGGTGTCCGGTCCCGGTTCGGGCCGTGAATCCGCGCTGCGCGCGCTGCAGTCTGTGGGCCTGGTGATCACGACGATCCACGACGTGACGCCGATCCCGCACAATGGCTGCCGCCCGCCGAAGCGCCGCCGGGTCTGACGACGCGTCCAGCGGCCCGCCTTCCGGCGGGCGCTGCACTGTTATTTCCAGGCGCGCAGCTTCCCCGGACGGGAAGCGGGCGCGCCTCTCGCCTGAAGGGGTGATGTCCGTGATTGAGAAGAACTGGCAAGAACTGATCCGCCCGATGAAGCCGGAAATCCAGTCCGGCTTCGACCCGTCGCGTCACGCCAAGCTGATCGCCGAGCCGCTCGAGCGCGGTTTCGGCACGACGCTGGGCAATGCGCTGCGGCGCGTGCTGTTGTCCTCGCTGCAGGGCGCGGCCGTGTCCTCGGTCCAGATCGACAACGTGCTGCACGAGTTCTCGTCCATCAAGGGCGTGCGCGAGGACGTCACCGAGATCATCCTGAACCTCAAGCAGGTCGCGCTGCGCATGCAGGGCGAGGGTCCCAAGCGCCTGGTGCTGCGCAAGACCGGCCCGGGCGAGGTGACCGCCGGCGACATCGAGGAAACCGGCGACATCTCGGTGATCAACAAGGATCTCGTCATCTGCACGCTGGATGACGACGCCGAAGTGCGCATGGTGCTCACGGTCAATACCGGCAAGGGCTATGTGCCCGCCGAGAACAACCGCGCCGAAGACGCGCCCATCGGCCTGATCGGCGTGGACGCGCTTTACAGCCCGGTCAAGCGGGTCTCCTACCGGGTGGAGAACACCCGTGAGGGCCAGGTGCTCGACTATGACAAGCTGATCCTGGAAGTTGAGACCAATGGCGCGGTGAAGCCTGAGGACGCGGTGGCCTATGCGGCGCGCATCCTTCAGGACCAGCTGCAGGCCTTCGTCAATTTCGAAGATCCCAACCAGGGCCGCACCGAGACGTCCGACAAGCCGGACCTCGACTTCAACCCGGCGCTGCTCAAGAAGGTCGACGAGCTGGAGCTGTCGGTGCGCTCGGCCAACTGCCTGAAGAACGACAACATCGTCTATATCGGCGACCTGATCCAGAAGTCCGAGGCGGAAATGCTCCGCACCCCGAACTTCGGGCGCAAGTCGCTCAACGAGATCAAGGAAGTCCTGGCCCAGATGGGACTTCACCTCGGCATGGAGGCGCCCAACTGGCCGCCCGAGAACATCGAGGATCTCGCCAAGAAGTACGAGGATCAGATCTAGGACGGAGCGCCGCGAGGCGCCCCAGTACTGGACTTAAGGAGAGTAGTCATGCGCCACGGCGTCGCCCATCGCAAACTGAACAGGACCGCGAGCCACCGCCGCGCCATGTTCGCCAATATGGCGGCCTCGCTCATCGAGCATGAGCAGATCGTCACCACTCTGCCCAAGGCCAAAGAGCTCAAGCCCATCATGGACAAGCTCATCACCCTGGCCAAGCGCGGGGACTTGCACGCGCGCCGTCAGGCGATCGCCAAGATCCGCAACAAGGATCAGGTGGCCAAGCTGTTCGCGACCCTGGGGCCGCGCTATCAGGAGCGCAATGGCGGCTATACCCGCGTGCTCAAAGCCGGCTTCCGCCACGGGGACAACGCCCCGCTGGCCGTGATCGAGCTGGTCGACCGCGATCCCGAGGCGAAAGGCGCGGTTGACCGCGCCCGCATCGAACAGGCCGGCGCCGAAGACTAGGCGCGTCTGCGATACACGCACTGAACAAGGCCGTCCGGCGCAACCGGGCGGCCTTTTCGCGTTTGGGGCAGGTTGTGCCAGCAGGCGGTGGGCTTTGGGCCATGGCAGGCTTGCCGGGTGGCGGGTCCCGCTTTTTTCCTCCCTCCCCCGCCGGGGGAGGGCCGGGGTGGGGGGCAACCCTTCAAGGCTTGCTCGCGTCATCTCCACCCCACCCCAACCCTCCCATCAAGGGGAGGGAGAAGCGCTAGGAGCGTCTGTACCGTTGCCGGAAGGCGGGGAGGGGAGGGCTCCTGTCACGTCCGTCATCTTTCAGGCCCTGTTCAGACGCACTTGTATTGCCTACATCGGGGCGGCGCCATGCGTGGCGGGCTGCGCGAACGATGGACGAGGGATGGCTTTATGCTCCGACTGTTGATGACTGCTTTCATGATGCTGGCCGCCGGGCTGGGCGGCGCCTGCGCCGAGGACCGGACGGACCGCGCCGATGAACCCGCGCTGCAGAGCGCGCCGGCCCCGCAGGCAGACGCGGCCTCCCAGCCCGCGCCCGTCTTCGCGCCCGAGCGCGCCCCTGACCCGCAGCGCGCCGCGCCGGGCAGCCGCGAGCAGATCCAGCTCTCCTTCGCGCCCATCGTGCGCGAGGCGGCGCCGGCGGTGGTCAATGTGTATTCGCGCCGGGTCATCGCCCAGCGCTCGCCGTTTTCCGGCGATCCCTTCTTCGAGCGCTTTTTCGGCGGCCCCCAGACCCGCCAGCGCGAGGTCAACTCGCTGGGTTCGGGCGTCATCGTCGACCCGTCGGGCGTGATCGTGACCAATAACCATGTGGTGGCCGGGGCGCGCGATCTGCGCGTGGTGTTGTCAGACCGGCGCGAGTTCGCCGCCGAACTTTTGCTGGCCGATGAGCGCACCGATCTCGCCGTCCTGAAGATCGACGCCGATGCGCCGCTTCCGGTGATGGCCATGGACGCCAGCGGCTTGGCCGAGGTGGGCGATCTGGTGCTGGCCATCGGCAACCCGTTCGGGGTGGGCCAGACGGTCACGTCGGGCATCGTATCGGCGCTGGCGCGCACCGATGTGGGCATTACCGACTACGCCTTCTTCATCCAGACCGACGCGGCGGTGAACCCGGGCAATTCGGGCGGCGCGCTGGTGAACATGAATGGCGAGCTGATCGGCGTGAACACCGCGATCTTCTCGCGCTCGGGCGGCTCGCAGGGCATCGGCTTTGCGATCCCCGCCGAGATGGTGCGCACCGTGGTGGCCGCCGCCAGCGAGGGCGGGCGCATCGTGCGGCCGTGGCTGGGCGCGCGCCTGCAGGCGGTGACCAGCGATCTGGCCCAGTCCTTCGGCCTCGACCGGCCGCGCGGCGCGGTGGTGGCCGAGCTGTGGCCTGACGGCGCCGCCGAGCGCGCCGGGCTGCAGCGCGGCGACGTGGTGCTGGAGGTGGACGGGGTCCAGGTCAATGACGAAAACGGCGCCCGCTTCCGCTTCGCCACCCGCACAATCGGCCAGGATGCGCGCCTGACGGTGCTGCGCGATGGCGGGGAGCTGACCCTCACCGTGCCAGCCGAAGCCGCTCCTGGCGATCCTGAGGGCCGTAGAATGAGCATAGACGGGCGCAACCCGCTCCAGGGCGCCGAGCTGGTCCAGCTCTCGCCCGCCTTCAACGAGGAGAACGGCATCGACCCGTTCGCGCGCGGCGTACTGGTGTTCGCCGTCACCCCGCGCACCAACGCCGCCTTTATCGGCTTCCAGCCCGGCGACCGTATCCTGTCCTTGATGGGCGAGGCCCTCGACGATCTCGCCGGCGCCCAGGACATTTTGCGCCGCCACGACGGCGAAGTGCGCTGGCCCGTCGAAATCGAACGCCGCGGCGAGCGCGTCCGGCGCGAGGTGCGGCTGTAGGAGGCATGTAACCGCCTTTGGTGGCGGGCCCGCCCGGCTGCGCTAACGCTGAGCCATCCTCCTCACAGCAGGGAGGGTGTTGCGAAGCGCGGATTGAGCGACAGTTATAACCATTCCGCTTTTCAGAAGGCGCAGCCCTCTGCATAGTGCCGGAAATGCATGGGTCTCCATCAACAGCATCTTTGCAAGCTCTGCTACGTGATGATATAGCGGCATCAATATGGTGTCATGTTTTAGAACGTTGTTTTTCATCATGAAAAGATCATCGATCAATGTGCCGCGTTTCGGATCGGGAATTTGCTTTTCCCGGCTATATAAACTTGCAGATTCCCTTGATTTAAATATTGAAGAATTGGGAAAATCATCAATTGTGATTACGGGCACGAATGGGAAAGGCAGTGTATCCACCATACTTTCTGAGCTGCTGCATTGTAAATACGATAGGGTTGGTCTTTTTACGTCACCGCATGTTTATGAATTCAATGAAAGAATTTCTATTAATGGAAAATATATTGCTGATGAAAGTTTAATATCATTGGAGCGTGAGGTTCTGGCGGCCGCCTCTAAATTGTCTGATTGCGAAAATAGTCAAGTTTTTGGCGAATTTGAGCTTTGGTTTATCGTAGCCTGCCTGCACTTCAAGCGTTCCGGGGTGCAATTTTCCGTATTTGAGGGCGGCATTGGTGGCCGGTACGACCCGACACGGATGCTCCGTGCAAATAAGGCCGTCATAACCAGCATAGATCTTGAGCATACGGACTTGCTTGGAGAGACAGAGGAATTAATATTTTTTGATAAAGCGGATGTTGCTCGAAGTGGTGGTGTGCTTATTCTATCCAATTCGATACGAAGGATCAGCGATAGAATTGCCGGATATTTGAAAGTCAGATCGATTTCACATTTATTTGCAGATGATTTTGTATCTGAGCCAAAACCACTTGGCTCTGATTGGTTCATCTCTTTAACTAAATCACAAATTCAATTAAACTTTCGCCCGCGCTTAATCGGGTATCACCAGTTAGAAAATTTTCAAACTGCCATGGCCGCCTTTTTAGAAATTATAAATCACAATTTTAGTGCTGAAAATAAAGACTGTTACGAGCGCGCATTAGGCAACGCATTTTTGCCGGGACGGTTCGAGGTGATTTCTAATGACCCCTTATTTATAATCGATTTTGGTCATACACCGGCCGCGCTTCAAATCAGTGCGCGATACATACATGACTTTGAGCTAAATCAAGGCGCCACTCTACTTCTTGGGATATCAAAAAAACGAAACATATCAGAGATTATTAACGAGATTGCGCCTCTTTTTAATAATGTAATTATTGGGCCATCTTATAATGGCCATAACCCAATTGATATTAAAGCCGCTTACGAGAAGATTAATCCGGAAGCGGCAATTAAATGCCATTCAGATTTTTCAAATGCATATCAAGAAGCAATATCTTCAGGGTCGAACGTCATTGCTTTAGGTGGCTATTTCTGGGGGGCCGCACTCCGTGCAGAACATCTTTTTGGCAGAGGGGCTGACGTAGAATTTTAATTATTATTTCCATCGGCCCTTTAATGGCTTTCTAGTCCCTATCAACTAAAATGGATATTATAATCGCAAGTAGCATCGATATAAATAATGCAAGAAGGCCTAATTGCCCTAACGACATTATTATTGACCTGTCTAAAAGTGACGCTGGTCCATCTGATATTAGTTGACTGGTAGGCGATATTTGTAAAAGCATTCCTACAAAACCTAACGGGACCCCTAGCAACGCAATGACTGAGGCCGTTGTTGTAAGGCGCTGCGTAAGTTTGTCACGTCGTATGGAGGTTGCTTTACCAAGATACTTGTTTATGAAATCAGAAAGAAGCGGAAGCCGATCGAATTTATTTTTCAATCCAAGTTTCTGTTTGATCGAGGAGGTGAAAGCTTTTACAGATTGGTCATTAGAGACATTGAAGGTCAAAATCCATCTATTTATATTAGATATTTTTTGCTCAATTTTGAGCATTTTTTTAGTCGCAGATTTGATCGAGCCTCTTTTAGGCTTTAAGTCTAGGCTGGAGAGCTCTCTCTCAACCTGCCAAAGCAATAGGTTCCCCAAAAAATAAAATGAGACGTATGCCGATGCATCTTTCGGGATGTCATCATCATCATGGCTGTATAAAAAGCGCGCGGGAAAGTTTCGATTGTGCTTGAATGTTTTCAGCCATGATAAGCTCTCAATTTGAGACAGTGACTCTAAAAGTTCCTTGATAAACTTCTGCTCACTATCCCCGCTTGAGAATGAATCATTATTAATTACTGAGCTGGCATTTCCTTCGTCTGTGGTCATCTCAAAAAGCATTATGTATTTTGTCTGATCTTCGTCAATGGATGGAAAATGTGATTGATTAACGGAGAATATTTGGAGTTTGGTTAAATTAGATGATATGCCGCGAACATTCAGCGCGATTGCGACATTCGGCATCTCATGTATTTGCTCGAAAACGGTCCAAAAAATCCCCTTGAACCCCAATGTAGACGTTTCCGGCAGGTTTGAATCGGCGGTGATACGATTCAGGGAGTTGGGCGGGAGATGTCCCTGATGAAAATTTGTCGCAATGTAAATTCGAGCCATGCGTTCCCCCGTTCATTCGCCCGGCTGATAATTAGAGATTCTTCAAATGAAAAGCGCAACCCTCGGCGCCTCTTTATGAGCGTCAAAATGCGGGAGCAATTTGGTATATGTTCGCTCAAGAGCGAATGGGAGCGACTGGATGCGGTGATGAGCATCCTGTTTGAAAAGGAGGGCTGCGATGACGCCGCTTGACCGGTATATGAAACGCCTGCGCGATGCGCTGCCGCGCGCCCGCCGCGGCGAGATACTGGCGGAGTAGCCGCCTTCAGCGGCGCCCGCACCCGGCCTCGCTTCGCTCAGCCGCCCTCCCCACGAGTGGGAGGGGACATGTACGCCGCCTCCGACACTGCCTTCCCGGAATTTGCGCAGCAAAAACCCGGGATCCATCTCGCATCTTTCAACCGCTTAAGCAGCGGACAGCATGGGTGGATGGGTCCCGGCGCTCGCTCCGCCCGGCCGGAAAAACAGGCTGGGTTGCCTGACGGGAGCCTTAGCTCCCCCCAAACCCGCGCATAAGCCCCCCGCCTGTCCCGCCCGCGCATCCCGCCATTTCAATCCCTTGCGCCGTCCCGCCCGGAAACAATCCGACCGGGACGCTGGCGGGGTAGGGTGATGGCAGGTTCGGCGAGGAGGGGCAGATGACGCCCATCAATGTGCGCTGGCCGGCCATTTACCAGGCCTGGACCGCAGGCGAGGCGCCTGAAGCGATCGCGCAGCGTCACGGCATCAAGCTGCGCACCATAAAGGAGCGCTGCAGCTGGGTGGACACTCATTTTCCACCGGCAAGCACAGCACGCATGCGCGCATTGGCCGGGGCGCTGGCGGTGAAGGCGCTGGAGGCGGCGTCGGCGGATGATTTCGCCACGGCCGAGCGCCTGATCCGGATCATCACGGCCATTGGCCGCATCCAGAGCCAGTTGGAGGGCAAGCCCATGAAGCCGGACCAGCCAGATCTGTCAAAGCCACGCAGCTCAAAGCAAGGGACGCCCTCGCGTGACGCACCCGAATATGCCCGCCCCGGCAGCGCCGAACACAAGCAGCTGGTATCCGAATTCGAAGCTCGTCTCGATGCGCTGTCGCGATCCATCGGCATGGGACCCTATCCTGGAGGCGGTCCGGGCGGGAGAGAAACCTCCTGAGGAGTTTTTGTACGATTGGGGCCAGTGGGCGGAGGAAGCGCAAACGCCCCCCGCCGGCGGCTGGCGCATCTGGATGTTCATGGGCGGGCGCGGCGCGGGCAAGACGCGCGCGGGCGCCGAATGGGTCAGGGCGCAGGTGGCGGCGGGCGCACAGCGTATCGCGCTGGTGGGGCCGGCCTTTCAGGATGTGCGCGAGGTGATGCTGGGCGGGCCGTCGGGCCTGTTGTCCATCGGCTATCCCCATGAGCGGCCCAGCTATGAGGTGTCGCGCCGCCGTGTGGTGTGGCCGGGCGGGGCGGTGGGCTATGCGTTCAGCGCCGAGGACCCGGACGGGCTTCGCGGGCCGCAGTTTGACGCGGCCTGGGCCGATGAATTCGCCGCCTGGGCGCGGCCCCAGGAGACGCTGGACATGCTGCGCCTGGGCCTGCGTCTGGGCAGCGACCCGCGCCTGGTGATCACCACCACGCCGCGCGCCATTGCGGCGGTCAGGGACCTGATCAAGGCGCCGGGCGTGGCGGTCACGCGCCTGACCACCATGAAGAACCAATTCAATCTGGCGCCGGGCTTTGTGGAAGCGATGGAGGCGCAATACGCCGGCTCGCACCTCGCCCGCCAGGAGCTGGACGGGGAGCTGGTGGAGGACCCAGACGGCGCGCTGTGGACGCGGGCGCTGATCGAACAGGCGCTGCGCGCTGAACACTTCGAGCCCGAACGCATCGTGGTGGCGGTGGACCCGCCCGCGGGCGACGGATCGGGCGATGCCTGCGGCATTATCGTGGCGGGCGCTGCCGGCGAAGGCCGCGCGGCGCGGGCGATCGTGCTGGCTGACTGCTCACTGCACGCCGGGCCGGAAGCCTGGGCGGCGCAGGTCGCGCGCGCGTTCGAGGCCCATGACGCCGACGCCGTGGTGGCCGAGGCCAATCAGGGCGGCGACATGGTGCGCGCCGTGCTTCAGGCCGGCGCCCGCGATCTGCCGGTGCGCTTGGTGCGCGCCAGCCGCGGCAAGCGCGCCCGCGCCGAACCCGCCGCCGCCCTCTACGCGGCGGGGCGCGTCGCCCATGCGGGGCGCTTCACCGCGCTGGAAGACCAGATGTGCGCCTTCGGCGCGCCGGGCGAGCGCGCCAGCCCCGACCGGGTGGATGCGCTCGTCTGGGCGCTGGCCGCGCTGATAGGCGGCGGCGCTGAGCCGAGGCTGCGGAGGATGTGAAGGGGGGCGTCGCTTCTGAGAGGTTTGCGGATGAAGATTCCGTCCGATGCCCCCCCCCCCCCCCCCCCCCCCCGGGGGCGGGCGGCGGGGGGGCCCGCCGCGGGGGTG